>JBDSIO010000001.1:0-8616 GCA_039917895.1 Fibrobacteria bacterium
GACAAGGTCGACGCGCTGGCCGGCGAAGCCATCGCCAAGTTCCTCGATCGCGCCTGCTGACCCCAGGCTGGCGAAATCGTGCCGTCGATGCCGCGGCGGATCAGTTGAAGATCACCCAATCCACCCCGAAGCGGAAGTTGATCCCCGGCGGCCGAACAGCCCAGTGGGCTGTGAGGCGGGAGCGAGCGCTCGCGAGCGGTTACCGCTCCACTGAAAGTGAGAGCTGGTCAGTTGAAGATCACCCAATCCACTCCAAAGCGGAAATTTATCCCCGGAGGATGCACACCGGGCTCGGTGGCGTAGCGGTCGTGATTGAAGTTCCGGATCTTGAAATACAGGGTGAAGGTTTTAATGATCATGGCCGCGTCCATGTCCAGGGCCAGGTATTCGTCCAGCTTGCCCACCTTGGAATTGCCCGCCAGGTCCGGGACCCAGGCGTAACGCGTGGAATACCATTCCCAGTCCCAACCGAAATCGAGCTTGAGGCGTCCGTTCAAAAGGCCGCGCTTCCAGTTCAACCGTCCCTTGAACACACGTTCGGGCACGGACCAGTCCTCGATGGCAGCGCGCAGATCCGGATCGTCCACGGTGCGGTTCAGGACGAAACGATTGTCCAGGCTCAGGGACCAATGGCCCAGCCCCAGACCCAGGCCCAGATGCCAGGCGTCCACGGTTTCCGATGCGTAGTTGCGCAAAGCCAGCGCCAGGGTGTCGGTAAGCACGCCTGAGGAATCGGCGCAGCGTCGCGAAGCCAGGGAAGCGTACGCCGAATCGGCCAATGCGGCGCAGGCCCCGGGGTTGGCCATGACGCGCGGAAGCCAGACGTCCTCGCCTTCCAAACGGTCCATGCCTGCCGCGAACGACAACCGTTTCCAGGTCCAGGAGACCTCTCCCTTCAAAGCGCGGTCCGCGCGCGGTTTAAGAGCGGGACTGGCGAAACGGAAACGCGCGGAGTTGCTCCGGTACAGGAGTTCCCAGGCGGGTTCCTCCCAGCGCGACGATGCGGCCGCTTCTGCCCCGAAACCGAAGGGAAGATCGAGAACCAGGGAGGCGCCGTAACGAGGTAACCAATAAACCTGGTCATCCATCCGGCTGCTGCGTCCGATGCCGGCATCCGCTGTCAGGCGAAAGGAAGTTCCAAGCATCGGCTGCTCCCGCTCCACCCTTATGTCGGCCTGCTCCGCGTCCAACCAACCCTGTTCCGGATTCGCGCCGCCCATGGCCAGGAGGGGATCGCCTTCCCACAGCTCGCTGCGCGTTTCCAGCGACAGGATAGGCTTTAACGGCAGTCCCGCCGCCGAAAGGGAGCCGCGCGCGCGGAACAGATCCGCCTGCAATCGATCAGTCGTCGCTACAGCCTCGGATCCCGTCTTGCGGAACTCGTCGAGTCCGTAAGACCCGTGGATCAGTTCCCACTGGGACGCCCAAACCCGGTGGCGCTCCCCGTATAGTACGCCCTCGGTGGTAACGGACAGATCGGAAGGCATGAATGCCTGGGCCGAATCGGGTCCGTCGGGAACCAGCGAGCCAGGATTGCGCGCCGGTCCGATGGGCAGGGTCATGGAGGTGCCGTTGGACATCCGGTCCAGGAAGAATTCCAGCACCCGGTTCGTGTCCAACCACACGCCCACCCGCGGCCGCATGTGCAAGGCATGGATGGAATAGGAGGTGTCCTTGAGCACCAGCGAGGCGCTGTCGCGATCGATGGGGCCATAAAGCTTGCCGAGGAATCCCCAACCGCCCAGATAGGGCTGGTGCACGTTGAACTGGTAATCGTACGGCTGCGCCGAGGCGGTGGATGAGTAATAGTCCATGCCCAGATAGACCCGATCGGAGAGCATGCGATGCAGCTTGAGTTGGAAAACATTCAAGCTCAAGGCGCCGCGCATCCAATCCATGCGCGTCATGGGCGTATCCAGCGGAACCACCGGGGTCCAGGCTTCTTCCAGCGCGAAGGCGTCGGCTCCATTTTTCCGCAATGCGAACCTCTCGGGCGGAATCATCCCGCCGGACAGGTAGGGCGAATGGGCCCAGAACGGCTGGTACGGGGATTCCTGCGGCAAGGGTCGCCAATGGGTCAACGACAATGACCAGCCTCGCGTGCCGGGCCAGCCCAGCTCCTGATCGGCCAGATCCGGATCCCGGCGCCAGCATTCCGACGCGGTTTCGCGGCCGGTTGGGCAATCGCGGATTCCAGGCAAGGGAGATTCCCAGGCGAACACCGGACGTGGAGCCCGTTTTTTCCGTGTCCCGGATCCGACGATGATGCTGTCCTTGTAGGTGGCGCTGTCTTTGAAGGTGGCGCTGTCGTTTCGGCCCGCGTCCACCACATCAGAAAGGGAATCCGGTCTCCCCGACAGGGAATCCCGTTTCCGTTTCCCTGACAGGGAATCCGATTTGGTGTTGAAAACGGCTGTGGGAACGGCTGCGGGAACGGCAACGGCGGAGCGGGAGGAGCCGGTGGTGTCAGTGGAATCGTTGAGAATAGCGCTAGTCGGGTTCGGAGCCGCGGAGAGATCGGAAAGACCCGTGCCCATAATGAGGGCCAGGACGGAAACGGAGCGGACTACGGTCCGCGATCCCAAGCGCATAGGCCCATCAAATTAGTTAAAACTGGAGGGCTCGGCCGGAAAGGACCGAGCGGTCGCGGAGGGCCCCAGCGGAATGCGGACCTGGCCTACCCTGCCTGTTTGTTCCCCGTGATCGCGCGCTTGAGCTCGTCCCAGTTCTCATCGAACTGAATGCCCTTGTCGTCGATATAGAGATCGGCGTACACCTTGCGGGTGCCGAGGTCGGCGCCCATGATGGGATTGTTCACGGTGTCGAAGGGGATTTCGTTCGCCTGCAGGAAGGCGCGCACGTCGCGTTCTTCTTGGCCCGCGCGGCAGGTCCAGATGATGATCTTGTGCCCCGCAGCGTGGAAAGCTTTCAAGGCATCTTTCGCGCCCGGCTTGAGCGCACCGATTTTCGGGTATTTGTGGTCGACCACGGTTCCGTCGAAATCAACGGCGATTATCACGGATCATCCTTTTTGAAACCCGGAAAGACCGGGGGCGAAACCCGAAAGACTCTGGGCCCTCAAAAGTAATTGCTTAAAGTTCCAGAATCCAGGTATTCAGGGCATGCTGGAATTCTACCACCGATTTGGGGCGTTGCTCAATATCCCGGTGCATGCAGCGGATCAGGGTTTCGCGCAGGACTTCGCCCTTGCGAAAAGGGATTTCCGGAACTTCCGGCTCCACGGCGGAAAGCGAGGAAATGCCCTCTTCGCGGTAATTGATTTCTTCGCGGCTGGCGAATGGGTACACGCCGGTAAAAGCGTAAGCGGCCATGGCCCCCAGGGAGAAGATGTCGGTCCGATGATCGACCTTGTAGAAATCGCCGTCCAGTTGTTCGTAGGACATATGCGAGGGCGTGCCCAGCACGGTCTGCTGTTCATCGCCCACGTCGTCCTTCACGTGCATCCAGCGCGCGGCCCCCAGATCGCTCAGGAAGGGCTCCCAACCCTTGACGATGATGTTGCTCGGCTTCAAATCCCGATGGATGATGCCGCGGAAATGCAGTTCGCCCACCACGCCGGCCACGGCGTTGATGAAGATGATGCGTCGCATCAGTTCCTTCACGTCCTTGGGCCCGCGCTTGATCAGGTCCGCGAAGTTCGGGCCGTCCACGTAGTCCATCATGGTGAAGTAGTGCTTATTGTGCAGATTGCCGTAGTCGAAGATCTTCACCACGTTCCGGACGTTCTGCGAGGTCAGGTAGGTGTTGTAGAAGATCTCGGCCAGGAAGGTCTTTACCACGCGGTTGTTGGACATGGTGTCCGGGGTGCGGTACAAGGAGGGACGGAGCACGCGTAGCACCACGGTCTGCGGGCCCTTCCCGTGCACGTTGACGAGCGGCACCAGGAATACGTCGCAAAACCCGCCCGAGCCCAGCCATTTACCGAGGGTAAAGCCCGGATCATAGGCCTTGAAATCCGCCTCGACGGCTTGCCGGTACACTTCGAGAAATTCGCTCCCGCGCTCGGGGACCTTGTTTTTGCCGACCGTCAGCCAATTGGTGATGGTATTGAGGGAGAAGTCCATGGCTCAAATGTCCTTACATTTCACAAATGCCGCAACCGGGCAATAAAATCCGATCCAAATGATATATGTATTCCAGGTCCGGGTAAAGGGAACATCAGGTTTTCCGGCCCGCGCGAGCTTGCGACGTGCAGACTTTTGGGCTATTTTAATGGGCTCGCGGGCGGCGGCGGAGCGCCCGGTGCAACCTTTCATCCCGCCTTCCACCCCATCCATGAAATCGGAATGATTCATCCCGGACTCAAGCCAAAGGAAGATACGCTGGTCGCCGTCGCGATGAGCGGCGGTGTCGACTCGTCCGTGGCTGCCCTGCTCATCAAGCAGGCGGGATACAAGGCCGTGGGCATCACCATGAAGTTGTGGAGTCCGCCGGTACCAGTCACCGGTTCGCCGTTGCAAGGCGCCGGTTCCCCGGAAGCCTGTGATATCGGTCCCGATTCCGAAAAGACCTGCTGCACCGCCGACAGCGCCTTGGACGCCAAGCGCGTCTGCGACCAGATCGGCATCCCCCATTTCACCCTGGACATGCAGGAGGATTTCGAAGAGCGGGTCATCCAGCCCTTCTATGAATCCTACCTGGCGGGCGAAACCCCCAATCCCTGCGTCAACTGCAACAGCTTCGTGAAATGGGATGCGCTCTGGAAGCGCGCCAAGGCCGTGGGCGCCGACTATATCGCCACCGGCCACTACGCCATGACCGAGGACGGCGGCGGCCGCACCTTCATCCTGCGCGGCGGCGACGCGGCCAAGGATCAGAGCTACTTCCTCTGGGGCATCCCCCCGGAAACCCTCGGCAAGACTCTGTTTCCGCTGGCGCATTTGACCAAGCCGGAAGTCCGAAAGCTCGCCTCCGAATCCGGCCTGCGCACCGCGCAGAAGCGCGAAAGCATGGACATCTGCTTCATCCCCGACGGCGATTACCGTGGTTTCATCGGCAAACGCGCCAAGGAAAATGGCGCCGCCATCCCCGAAGGCCGCATGCGCGGACCGGAAGGAAAGGATCTCGGGGGGCATCAAGGCCTTCCCTTCTACACCATCGGCCAGCGTAAAGGCCTGGGCGACAAGGCCGCATCGGCGGGCGCCGCCTCGGGCGAAGCCTTGTACGTGAAGAAGCTGGATCGAGCCACGAATACGTTGCTGCTCGCGAAAAGGGAGGAACTCTACAGCGCGGGCTTCCGCGCCGACCGGGCGAATTTCTTCGAGCCCTTCCTTGGGGACCGGGAGTGCTCGGTCCAGTACCGCTATCGATCGCCCGTCAAGGGCGCGACGGTCCGCGACGAGGGTAACGGTATGGTTACCGTGACCTTCAAAGAACCGGGTTATTGCGTGAGCCCGGGCCAGTCCGCCGTATTCTACGACGCGAACCGGTTACTGGGCGGGGCGAGGATTAGGGAGACGTTTTAGGGTTGCGCACTCCCCTGATCATCAAAGGAACGCATACCCCCTTTTCCGCAAAAAAAATGAGGCGGACCCATTGGATCCGCCCCGATAAGCCCCGACTATCAGACTCGGGTACGTCTTGCGACTTTTCCCGTGCCCCGGCAGGCTATGCTATATGTCTCAACCTACACCCTTGCGATTCGGGCCGCAAGCACCATTCTAGATGGTGCCCGAAGCCTTTTTTAGTTGCGAGAGGACTGCGGGCCAAAACCCCCAATCCCTTCCAAACCCTCATCGCCGGTATAGCTTAGACGCGCGCCGCCTTAGGCTGGTAACCCCGCGCCGAGAAATACCCGCGCCTCAAACCTTCAGGCGCCGGCTTTTGCCGCCTCCTGCGCCGATTTCAGCGCCTCTTTCTGCTCCTTCTTATACTTGCGGACCGCTTCGCCTGCCTCGCTGTTGCGATAGTAATCGTCCAGCGGAAAGCAACCGGACTTGATGCCGTTACGGGGCGCGGTCGTGCAATCCGAAAAAGTGCGGCAGATGAATTTCGTCTCCAGCTTTCCGTTTTCCAGGGAATCGGCGATGATGCGGGGGTAGGACAGCACCATGCGGCCCACGCCGGCGAAGTCCGTCCAACCCAGGCGGACCAAGGCCTGGGACACGTTCGGGAGGTATTCCTGCAGGTAGGTGAGGCCGGAACTGACCAAGGGCATCTCGGGCGCGGCGGCCTTGAGCTTGCGTACCACCTGTATCTGACGTTCCACGTTGATGATGGGATCCTCGGCGGGCTGGTAACCGTCGGAAGGCGGGAACAGCGCCGGACGCTGGATGTGCGGATTGTAATAGGGCGAACCGGCGGTGATGTTGACCACGGAGACGCCGTAGGACTTGAGCAGTTTGAGATACTGGGCGGTCTCCGTAAGGTCGTATTGGACCGGGTTTGCTTTGTCGATGCCGAAGCCGTAACCGTACGGCAGGCAATCGGAATAGTCCTCGGGCATACCCGGACCCAGATTGCCGCCTGTGGCCAACAGGGGATTCGGCCTGAAGGGCACGAAGTCGAAGGCCGAAAGCCGCACCCCGATTATCAACTTGGGAGCGACTTGGCGGATGGCGGTGATGATCTCGCGGGAGAAGGTGGCGCGCTGTTCCAGGGTCTCGCCGCCGTAAGGGCCCTTGCGGGTGAAAGCGGATAGGAATTCGTGGCCCAGATAGCCATGGCATTGCTTGATGTCGACAAAAGGCACGCCCGCCTTGTCCGCCAGGATGGCCGCCTTCACGTAATGCTCGATGAGATCCTTGATATCGTCATCGGTCATGACGGGATAGTCCATCGGCAAATTGAACTTCCGGTTCAGAATGGGATGGGGATAGACGAGCTTGGGTTCCAATTTTTTCTTGTCGCTGGGGCGGCAGAATCGGCCGGAGTGGGTGAGCTGAAAGCCCCATAGTACGTCGGACGAGGTGCCGAAGGATTTGGCGTGAGCTTCCAGGCATTCATGCGCGGCCGTAACCAGTTCGCCGATGGTGTCGGGTTTGGCCATCAATTGGTTGGGATTGGCCCGGCCATCCGGGCGCACCGCCACGGCCTCCATGCCCCACATGAATTTGGCTCCCGATTCGCCGAAACGGCGCCAGCGACGGATCAGGTCGGGAGTCGGGTGGCCATCCGTGGTGGCATCCCAACCTTCCATGGGGTGGATGCAATAACGGTTGCCCACTTTGAACCCACCCAGATCCATGGACTCGGCCAGAGGGGATTCCGCCGTCTTAAGGATGGAATCATCGATGGGAAGGTCGAGTGAAAGATCCTTCATCCGATCTCGGAACGCGACCGGAGATTTGATTGAAGTGAGTCTTTTGATATCAAGCTCCATATACTCTCCACTTCACTTTTAGGCTCATAATATACCTCTGGCGCAAAAAACAGGATTGATTTATTTTGACAAAAGCACTTTTCGGGGGTAGATTAATTTTGAAACCTTTGAGCCCGAAAAACGTGTTCGAGTAAGTTAATACGAGAACGGAAAATTTGGTAGCGTCATGGTAAATATGCCTCAATACCGACTTCGGGAAGCTTCAGTCTTCTCGCGCCAGATCAAGACCCGGATGCCCTTCCGGTTCGGGCGCTCAACCATGACGCAGATGCCCATTCTGCACCTGCGTGTGACCGTCGAGACCAATGACGGCAAGATTCTTACCGGCGCCAGCGCGAGCGGCATCCCCCCCCTGTGGTTCGACAAGGCCGCGGGCAAGACCCACGCCGATAACATCCAGGATTTGTCCATCTCCCTGCGCTTGGCGCTCGAGCATTACATGCAACTGGACCAAGCTCCGGTGTGGTTCCTTCACAAGGTCGCGGAAACGGGCATCCGCAAATCCGCCCAAGCCAAGGGCCTCAACGATCTCACCGCCGGCTTCGGAGTGGCATTGGTCGACGCCGCGCTCATCGACGCGGCCTGCCGGCACCTGGGTGTCACCTTCCACGCAGCCCTTAAGGCGAACCTGTTCGGTTACGGCGCCGATTTCGCGGCCATGGTTCCCGAGAAGCCCCTGGAACGCATCGCGCTCCGCCACACCGTCGGCCTGGTGGATCCCATCACCGACGCGGACATCACGGAACCGGTCAATGATGGCTTGCCTGAATCGCTCGAACAGGTCGTTCGCCACTACCAAGCGAAGTTCTTCAAGCTCAAGATCTCCGGAGACGCAGCGGCGTCTCGCGAGCGCCTGCGCCGAATCGCATCGGTTCTCGATACCCATGCCGGCGACTACCGCGCCACCCTGGACGGCAATGAGCAGTTCCACGACATGGGCGAGTTCGCCAACTTCATCTTCGACGCCCGCAAGGATCCGGACCTCCAGAACCTTTGGCACCGCACCCTCCTCATCGAGCAGCCCGTGGGGCGCGGCCAATCCCTGGTCGATGCCGTGGCGGGCCCGCTCAAGGAGGTCAGCGCCTTCAAGCCCGTCATCATCGACGAATCCGACGGCAGCGACGATTCGTTCCCCCGGGCGCTCGCCCTCGGCTACCAGGGCATCTCGGCCAAGAACTGCAAAGGCGTGTTCCGCACCTTGAACAGCTTCCGGTTGATCAAGGAAATGGAAGCCGCCGGCAAGATCAGCCCCATCCTCTCCAGCGAAGATCTCA
>JBDSIO010000002.1:0-7499 GCA_039917895.1 Fibrobacteria bacterium
TCTGCTTCGTCCTTTCCGAGTCCCTACGGCGCTACCTCTCGCGCAGGTACGGCATCGACGCCCTGGAATCGACCACGTCCGAATTCGTCGCCAAAGTCAAGACCCTGCCCATCACCGGCGCGCAGAAACAATGGCTGGCCAAAACCTCCGAGGATGGCGATCTGGTCAAGTTCGCCAACGCACAATTGCTGGAAAGCGATGCCGCAGCCATGATCGCCCAGACCGTGGAATTCCTCAGCCAAACCAAGCCCCGGGACGACGAGCCGGCCCAGCCTCCCAAAGCCGATGGCGGAGGATCCACCTTTCCCCGGCTGCCGACCGGCAAATCCGGAACGAACCCGGGGCAAAAAAATCCGCTGCAAAAAGAAACCGATCCCGGGGCGGCACCCTCGGCGAAACCCGCTAGCAAGCCGCCGGCCAAGCCCAAAGGCCCCGGACCCGGTCCCGGTCCCGGGTACACTCAAGGCGGCCACGGGCATGATTCCGGCAACGACGATAAGGGATGGGTCGCGTGAACCTGCCCCATTTCCAGAATCCGTATTTCCTGGCCGGACTCGCGGCCATTCCATTCCTGGCATGGGATTATTTCCGCAAGAACCAGAAGCGAAAGGCCAGCATCCGCTTTCCGTCCCTGGCCATCATCAAACGGGTGCCGCACAGCCTGGCCTACCGGGCGCGCCACATGCTCCTGGTTCTGCGCTTGCTCGCCATCGCCCTGATGTGCATCGCCCTGGCCCGCCCGCAATACGGCGAAGCCATCGAAGACGTCACCACCAACGGCGTGGACATCATGCTGGCGCTGGACATCTCCGGATCCATGCGCACCATGGACTTCCGCCCGCAGAACCGCCTCTTCGTGGCCAAGAAGGTGATCGAGAATTTCGTCCTGGGCCGCCAACATGATCGCATCGGCCTGGTCGTCTTTTCCGGCAAGAGTTTCACCCAGTGCCCCCTCACCCTGGACTACGGCATCCTAACGCAGTTCCTGCGCAAGGTGGACTTCGGCATGGTGGAGGACGGCACCGCCATCGGCACCTCCCTGCTCAACTCCACCAACCGCCTGCGCCTTTCGGGCGCCAAGAGCAAGGTCATCATCCTGCTGACGGACGGAGCCAATAACGCGGGCGAAGTGGATCCGGTCACGGCGGCGAAGGCGGCCAAGGCCCTGGGCATCAAAATCTACGCCATCGGCGTGGGCAAAGACGGCGAACAGCCCATGGAAATCGACGATCCCCTGTTCGGCAAGCGCATCGTGAGCGTGAAAACGGACGTGGATCTGCCCATGCTGCAGACCATCGCCACCCTCACCGGCGGCAAGTCCTACCGCGCCCAGGACGCCAAGGCGCTCCAGGGCATCTACGAAGACATCGACAAGCTGGAGAAGACCGAGGTCAAGACCACGAGCTATTACCGTTACCATGAACTGTTCCGCAACCTGCTCATCATCGCCTTGCTGATCCTGCTCCTGGAGACGGCATTGGCCAACACGAGGTTCATGAAGATCCCATGAGATTCGCGGCCCCCTCCATGTTCTGGCTGTTCTGGGTGGTTCCCCTCCTCGCGGGCTTTTTCATCTATGCGTTCCAAAAAAAGCGCAAGACCCTGGCCCGCTTCGCCCAGGTGGAGATGCTCAAACGCATGACGGTGGGGATCTCGCGCGGCCGCCAGTTCTTCAAGTCCTTACTGCTGCTGTTGGTCGCCTGCTTTTCCGTGCTGGCCCTGGCGCGCCCGCAATTCGGCACCAAGATGGAGCTGATGCGTCGCAAGGGCCTGGACGTGGTAGTGGCCGTGGACGTATCCCTGTCCATGTACGCCGAAGACATCAAGCCCAACCGCATGGCGCGGTCCAAGCAGGAGATCGGCAAATTCGTCGACCGGCTGGCGGGAGACCGCGTGGCCCTGGTGGCCTTCGCGGGGGAGGCTTTCCTGCAATGCCCGTTGACCATGGACTACGGGGCATTCAAGATCTTCCTGGACGTGTTGGGGCCGGACCTCATTCCCACGCCGGGCACGGACATTGCCGGCGCCATCGAAACCTCGTTGAAGGCCTTCGATCCCAAAGACCGGAAATACCGGGTGCTAGTGCTGCTGACCGACGGCGAGGACCATAGCGGCCGGGCGGAAAAGATGGCCGAGGAAGCCGCCAAAATGGGCGTGGCCATTTACACGGTAGGCATCGGATTGCCTTCGGGAGTGCCAATCCCGCTCAAGGATGAGCAGGGCAACGTGTCCTACAAGAAAGACTCGCGCGGCAACGTGGTCACGACCAAGCTGGACGAAGTGCTGATGCAGAAAATAGCCCTGGCCACCAATGGCAAATACTACCATGCCGAACCCGGCCGCTTCGAACTCGAGGACGTGCTGAAGGAAATCGGCAAAATGGAAAAGCGCGAGCTGGAATCGGAACGCATGAGCCAATACGAGGATCGCTTCCAGATCCCCTTGGGCATCGCCCTGTTCCTGCTCATCGCCGAAATGATCCTCTCCGACCGTAAGAAGCGCCGCAAGGAATGGGAAGGGAGATTTACCTAGCCTATGGGTAGAAGTCAAAGTTCAAAATGCAAAGTTCAAAGTGCAAAATGAAGATTGAAGAGCCGGGATTGGGCGGCAGGGGCAAACGGCGGGGCAATCAGCTGCCGCTTCTCCGCATTCGGCGAAGCGCGCCCCCATGGGGTTTCCGCAATTGGGATTCAGCGCGGGCAATTGTCATCGCCCTTTGCCTATCGGTTTTCGCGTCGGGTGCCTCCGCTCAGATCAAGATCGGGCAGCCGGGCCAAACGACCAATGCTCCAGTGTCCATCGATCCCGCGCGCACCTCCCTGGACGATTCCGCGAACGCAGGGCCGGGTCCTTCCGCGGGCGCATCCAGCGCCGATGCCGAGGACAGACCTTCCTCGCCTGACCTGCTGTCGCAATATGAGAAACCCTCGGGCGGGAAACCGCGTTGGGTCTCCAAGCTGCTCGGCCTGCTCGGAGCGGGCGGCGCCCCAGAAAAGCAGGCGGCCAAGGCCTATGGGGAAGGCGATTACGACAAGGCCATGCAGAAATACGCCGAAGCGCAATTGGACCACCCCGAATCTCAGGCATTGGCCTACAACATCGGCAACGCCGAATACCGGAAAAAGAAATACGAGGAAGCCATCAAGGCTTATCAAAAGGCCCTGCACGGCGAAGACGCGGGCCTGGCTGCTTCGTCCTACTACAATCTCGGCAATGCCCATTTCCGCAAGGGCGAGTTCTCGGTGCAAAGCGGCAAGCAGGAAGGCATCGAAGACTACCGCGAAGCCATGGCCATGTACAAAAAATCCCTGGAACTCCGGCCCGACAACAGGAACGCCAAGCGCAACATCGAGGTGGTGCAGGCCCGCATCAAGGAGTTGCTGGAAAAGCAGAAACAGGACAACAAGCAACAACAGGGCGACCCCCAGAAACCGCCTGAGCCGGACGAACAGGCCAAAGCCATCCTGGCGCGGGCCATGCAATTGGTGGAAGAGCGGCGGTACGCCGAAGCCAAGACCCTGCTTCAGGATCTGATCCAGAAAAACAAGACCGCGGCGACCTACCAGTCCCATCTGCAACGCATCGACGACGTGCTCAAGATCCTGCGCGGGGAGGCGCCCACGCCGCCTCAGACCCAGGATCCCCGCGCCTCGCAACCCGGGGTGGGCATAATATGAGCACCGCCCGACTGGTTCGGACCCTGCGCGCGCTGGCTTTGCTGATATTTGCCGTCGCCCCGATCGCCCGGGCCGCCAAGTCCGCTGACGATTACGTCCATGGCGGCGGATCGAAATACATCCAGGGCCGACTGCAGGAAGCAGCCATCGACGTCGAGGAGGGTTTGCGCCAATACCCTAACGAGCCCCGGCTCAAAGCCCTGAGCGACCAACTCAAGGCCATGAAGGATCAGAACAAGAAGGACAAGGGCGGCCAGGACTCCCAAGGCGGCGATCAGAACAAGGATAAGCAGGATCAGAAGGATTCCACCGGCCAGGGCAAGCAGGACGGCCAGCGCGATCAGAAGGACAAGGAGCAGCAGGAGAAGGAGAAGGAGAAGGAGGCGGAGAAGAAGAAAGCCGAGGAAGAGGCCAAGGAGAAGGAAAAACAGAAGGCTGCCCAGGAGCAGCAGGATCAAAAGCCCCAGCCCAAGGACGGCAAGGAAGGCGATTCGACCGGGCAGGCGGCCGCGCCCGCAAAGCCGGGCCAGATGAGCAAGGAAGAGGCGGAACGATTGCTAAATTCCTACCAGGACGATGAAAAGCGGGAACAGAAGAACATGCAGAAGCGAGCCCGGAAACCGGTAGAGGTTGAAGAGGACTGGTAGACCTCAGGGGTTGCCGGATAGAGTTCAAAGTGAAAAGTGAAAATTTCAAAGTGAAAAGTTTCAAGAGTCCGATCCGTGCCGGGATGCGCCGCGGATCCCTGCTATCCACTTTTCACTTTTCACTTTTCACTTTTAAATTATCAATCTCTCTTCTTTTCGCTTTTGCAATCACCTCGGCGTTTGCCGACGTCTCCGCCGAAGCCTCCCTTTCCTCGTCCTCCGTCGGCACGGGCGAGCCCTTCCAACTCACCGTCCAGGTGACCTCGGACGAAAAGCCCGACAACCTTCCCTGGCCCGATGTGGACGGCCTCGATAAATTCACCGTGACCAAGAACGCCGGTCAAAGCCACAGCACCCAGACCACCATCATCAACGGCAAGATCTCCAACCGCAGCCTTTACATTGTGAACTACACCTATACGCTCACGGCCCAGAAGCCGGGCGTCTATCAACTTGGCCCCATCCGATACGCCTACAAGACTTACGATCGCAACCTGGGCAGCGCCAACGTCACCGTGGTCAAACAAGAGGCCGGGCTCACCAGCCAGCCGTCCCTGTCCAAGAAATCCGCCTTCGTCGGAGAGCAAATCCTGTACAATCTGCGCATCATTCCCTCCGCCGGTGTCCAACAGATCAACCTGCCCCAGGATTTGCAGAAGCTGATCGGCGAGAAGTTCTGGTTCCAGCGCCTCGACAAGAACGTGGAAGGCAAGGTGGTGCAGATCAACGGCCAGCCGGTGAAGGTCTTCGACGTGCGCATCGTGCTATTCCCCCTTCTGGCCGGCAAGGCCGACCTGTCGGGCATTCCGGTGGAATACCAGCAGGTGAGCCGCAGCCAGGCCCGCCGCGGCGGCTCCGTATTCGACATGTTCGACGACCAGTTCTTCGGCGGCGCCGGCCACGTCGTGCAGATGACGGCCATGGCCGGCCCCATTTCCATGGAGGTGGAACAACTGCCCCCGGGCGCGCCCGCGGATTTCACGGGTTCGGTCGGCGAATACAGCCTGTCCGCGAACATCGACAAGACCACCTTGCCTTCGGGCGATGCGCTCACCATGACGGTCACCATCCGCGGCGACGGCGAACCCAAGACCATCACCAAGCCCAGGCTCCCAGACCTCGGCCAATTCGAAGTCTTCGATCCCGAGGTGACTTCCGGCACGGCGGTGCAGGGATCCACCTTGATGTCAACCAAGACCTTCAAGTATGTCATGGTCCCGCATCGCCGCGGGGAATACACCCTGGGCCCGGTCGCCTTCGGTTATTTCGATCCCGCCCGCAAGGTCTACGCCGAAGCCAAGTCCCAGCCCATCACCATCTCCGTGACCCAGGGCAAGGAGATCGCCGCCTCGGCCAACCGGGTCATGAGCCAGCGCGAAATCGCCGACATCGGTTCGGACATCCGACATATCAAGAACGGGTCCGGACCCCTGCAAAGCGAAAATGATTTCCTCTACAAACATCCCTGGTTCTGGCTGCTCTTCCCCCCTTCCCCCGTCGCCTTCGCGATGTTCCTGATGGTGCGCACCCGCCGCAAGCGGCTGGCATCGGACGCGACGCTCAAGCGCAAGATCCTGGCGGGCGCGCAGCTCAAGCGGCGCCTCAAGGAGGCCAACGAGGCCCTCAAGCAACGGAATTCCAAGGAATTCTACAAAGCGCTGTCCCAAGCGGTGGTAGGGTTCGCCAGCGATAAGCTCAATGTCGAATTCCGCGGCCTGACCGTGGACGACGCCAAGGTCCAATTGCGCAAACGCGGGGTTTCCGAAGCCTCCATCGTGGAATATGAAAAGGTCCTTGGCATGTGCGACTTCGGCCAATTCGGGGGAGGCGCCCGCGACGAGAAGGCCTGGAAGGAATCGCTGGACGCGACGGAGAACCTATTGCGCACAATGGACCGGGAGCTCTGATGGCCGACCTAATCCAACCCCGGTTGTCCCTGTTGGCGCTGGCCATGCTGACGTTCCTGTCCTTCACCGTTCAGGCCTCGGCTTCGGTCTCGCCGGAAGCTTTGGGCCGGGCGACCAAGGCCTTTCAGCAAGGCAACGGCGCGTACGAGAAAAACGACTATGCCAAGGCCGCGGATCTTTACCGCCTGGCCCTCGATGAGGGCGTGGCGGATTCCAAGCTCTACTTCAATTACGCCAACGCCATGTTCCGCCTCAACCAGCCGGGCATGGCCATTCTCTACTATGAGAAGGCGCGCAAGCTCGACCCCAACGACCAGGATATCGCCTACAATCTCCGCTTCGTCAACGCCAACATCATCGACAAGAACCCCGCCCTGGAGACCAACGCCCTGACCCGGGCCCTCTTCTTCTTCCATTCCGCATTTTCGATCAATGAAGGACTGTGGATCGCCCTGGGCCTGTTCACAATCATCTGCCTGTGCGCGGTGCTGGCCTTATACGCCGGGACGGCCTTCCGCGGAGCCCTGGTTACGGCCATGGTACTTTGCGGAGCGGCCATACTCGTCCTGGCCCCCTCCGTTATCTTCAAGATCAAAGAACAGGAAACCCTGCAATACGGCATCGTACTCAAACCGGCGGTGGAAATGTTCAGCGGCCCGGGTGAATCCTTCCAGGTGCTGACCCAGGTCCATGAGGGCACCAAGTTCGAAATCGTGGAGACCCGGGGCGAATGGGTCTCCGTAAAACTGGCCAACGGCAAGGGCGGCTTCGTGCGCCTGGCCGATCTGGGGAAAGTCTAGCCGGCTCGGGAATAAAAACGCATCCGGAAAAAACACGCATCCGGAAAAGCGGCCATCGCTTTCCCAAGGGGCTCAAAACCGACCAGCGGTTTCGGTGGGTCTCAAACCCCGCTGCGGGCGGACAACCAATCGCTGACCGCCGGGCACAATCCCAACACAAGCAGCGACGCCGCGAGAATGCCCACCAGGACCTTTTGGCCCGGAGTGAGGTAAATGAGGGAAATGTGGGAATAAGGGGACCCGCGCCTATCGGCACCGGGCGCATCCACGATATACGCCTGCTTCACCACCAACATGTAGTAGTAGAACGAGACCACGGCATTCGCCACCGCGATGCCGACCACGATATAGTGGCCTTGGGCGGCAGCGGCGGTGAACAACATGAACTTGCCCAGGAATCCGGCCAGCGGCGGAATTCCCGCCAGCGAAAACATGCACATAAGCAACAAGGCCGCGAGTGCGGGACTG
>JBDSIO010000003.1:0-3814 GCA_039917895.1 Fibrobacteria bacterium
TTCCCCTGGCGCGGTCGCGATCACTTTCTCATCCTCGCGCGGGGTTCCGTAGCCGCCGGATTCCAGGAGGAGCCGACGAACCGGGACGAGACGGAGCGGCGAAAGCGTGAGGCCGTCCTCTATTCGTTGCTGGCCCAATCGCCTGTAGCGCTATTGGCTTTCGACAGGAACGGACTCTTTACCATGGCCGAGGGCAAGGGCCTGGACGCCATGGGAGCCGTTGCCGCGGAACTGCAGGGCCAATCCGTGTTTGCGCGGCCTTCACCGATACCGCAATTGCAAGGCCCGGTGCGCCGGGCGCTTGACGGCATGGAAGTCGACGAGTCCGTGGAAATCTCGGGCAACATCTTCGAGATCCACCTACGCGCCTTTCCCGAAACCGACGGCGAATCCGACCGCGAATCTCCGGAGGCCGCGGACGGTTCAACAGGCGGGGGGGTGGGCGCAGGGAAGACCGCTTCCTGGAAAAACGGAATCGCGGGGGCTATGGGCCTGGCCGTAAACGTGACCGAGCGGTGGCGAGCGGAAGAGGATCTTCGCCGCAATAAGGAACACCTGCGCACTGTCATTTCCAACGCTCCCATCGTGCTGTTCGCCCTGGATGCGAAGGGGAACTTCACCCTTTGTGAAGGGCGCGGCCTGGAAGCGGTGGGCCTCAAGCCCGGTGAGGTGCTGGGGCTGTCCGCGTTCGACATCTACCGCGCCGCTCCGCAGGTCCGCATGAACGTGCGGCGCGCCCTGTCCGGCGAGGAGTTCACCTCCACGGTCGAAATAGGCGGCCTGTGGTTCGAAACCTATTTCAGCCCCGTGTTCAAAGGCTACGACGAAGTGGCCGGAGTAATCGGCGTCGCGATCAATATCACCGATCGCCGCCGCGCCGAGGACGCCTTGCGCCAGAGCGAAGGACAGCTCCGGCACTCGCGCAAGATGGAAGCCATCGGCCGGGTGGCCGGCGGCGTCGCCCACGACTTCAACAACCTCCTCACCACCATCACCGGATACGCGGAAATCCTCCTGGCCGGATCGAACCCGCGCGCCTCCGCATCACTCCCGGAGGCGGACCCCACTCGCAGCATACCTAGCACCACCAGCGCCACCAGCGCCACTCGCAAGAGCATCGAGGAGATCCGCAAGGCCGCCGATCGCGCCACGTCCCTGACGCGGCAACTGCTCGCCTTCAGCCGCAGGCAGGTGTTGACCCCCAAGGCCCTCCGGCTCAACCAGATGGTCGGCGAAATGGACAAGATGCTCCGCAGCCTCATCCGCGAGGACATCGAGCTGGCTACCGCACTGGATCCCTCACTCGGCGAGGTGTGGGCCGATCCGGGCCAGATGGAACAGGTGATCCTGAACCTGGCCCTCAATGCCCGGGACGCGATGCCGGCAGGGGGCCATCTCTCCCTGGAAACGGCTAACGTGGAGCTCGAAGGCTCCCATGCCCGCGGGGAACTGTTCCTGGTGCCCGGCTCCTATGTCATGATGGCGGTGAGCGATACCGGCATGGGCATGGACGAGGAGGTCAAAGCCCATCTCTTCGAGCCGTTCTTCACCACCAAGGACGACGGCAAGGGGCAAGGACTGGGACTGTCGGCCGTCTATGGCATCGTCAAGCAAAGCGGCGGGACGATTGCGGTGGAAAGCCGAAAGGGCCGCGGGACCACCTTCAAGGTGTTCCTGCCGCGGATGGACAAGCGCCAAATACCGGATGCCGCCTCGACCAGCGATTCGCTAAAAGGCGTTGAGACGGTGCTGCTTGTCGAGGACGAAGAGGCGGTGCGCACCCTGGTGCGGGAGATCCTGCGCATCCACGGGTACTGTGTTCTCGAAGCCCGGCAAGGAGGCGAGGCCATCCTTATCAGTCAGCGCCATAAGGGGCCTATCCACATGTTGCTCACCGACATGGTCATGGCGAACATGAGCGGCAAGGAACTGGCCGAACACCTCAGGCCGCTACGTCCGGAGATGCACGTACTCTTCATCTCCGGCCACAGCGAGGAAGTGGTGTTGCATGGTCCCGGCGGTATCCGGAGCGCTTCGCCCGGCGAACCCGGCCGCGAGGGCGCACCCGAGCATCACCATGCCTTCCTAGCCAAACCGTTTACGCCTAAAACCCTGGCCACCAAGGTGCGCGAAGTGCTGGATGGCCAGACGACGGAGCGTCAGGAAATCGCCGACCATTTTTAGGGTTATTCCCGTATTTTAGCCATTGCGAGGACCAAAACGACTTTACTGCCTGGGGTTTGATCGCTTTCGCAGCAATCATTCTCTGGTCCGCGTGCCGGTGCACGCCTATCTGCGGGTGCCATGTAGTTCCATTGGAGACCTGGACCCGGGAACCGGGAGACGGGTAACTTTTGTGTTACTTGACCTTTAGGCAGCGGATCAGGATTTTGCGGCGGTGGGGGGCGGTGCGGTGTTCGCATAGGTAGAGGCCTTGCCAGGCGCCTAGGCTTAGTGCGCCGTTGTCGATGGGGATGGTTTCGCTGGTTCGGGTTACGAGGGCGCGCATGTGGGAGGGGGAGTCATCGGAGCCTTCGAGGGTGTGCTTGTGCCAGCTTTGGTTTTCGGGGGCCAGGCGGCGGAGGAACTCTTCAAGATCCTGCTTTGCGGTGGGGTCGTAGTTTTCGCTGATGAGTAGGGAGGCACTGGTGTGCTGGAGGTAGAGCCAGCATATGCCTTCTTCGATTTTCCAGGATTTGACCTGGTCGGAGATTCGGCTGGTGAAATCGTGGAGGCCGCGGCCGGGAGTGCGGATTTCGAGTTCTGTCTTGAGCCATTCCATATCCGCTAAAGTAATTTTCCCGGGACGCTGCGCCGAACATTGTCCCGTGGTCTTTTGCTTAAAGGTTAGTCGCTTTCCGGGCCGGAGGCTGGTCCACCTCGGCGTCCGCGCGGCATTCCCGATCATACAGTTCGCGAAGGCGCCGAAAGACGGGGCCGACCTTGCCGTTCCCGATCTTCATGGTCTCGATGCGGGTGATGGGCAAGGGCCCGCGCACCGACGAACAGAGGAAGGCTTCTTCCATCATTCCCGCTTCCTTGGGAAAGAGCGCGGCCTCGCCATGCGGGATTTTCTCGCGCTTCAGGATGCGCAACAGCACTTGGCGCGTGATGCCGGGCAGGATGCCGGTCTCGATGGGCGGGGTGAGCACTTTGCCGTTCACGACGCAGAAGAAACTGGAGGTTGTAAGTTCGGCGATCTCGCCGTGCGGGCCCAATAGGATGGCCTCGTAGGCGCCGCGCTTGTCGGCTTCGGCCTTGGCGAAGATGTTGGCCAGATAGTTGGTGGACTTGATGGCGGAATCCAGGCCCGACGCCGCGGCCTTATTGATTCCGGAGATGGCCACCTTCACGCCGCTTTCGTAAAGCGCCTCGGATAGGCCCGAGACCGGCGTCACGGTGACGATGAGGGTGGGGGGCAGGGAGGGATCGATGGCGAGGCCGCCCAGATAGCGTCCGCGCGTCAGGGTGATGCGCACCACGGCATCGGCCAGGCCGCTTTTTTCGCAAAGCTTCTTGATCAGGCGCTCGAGGCCCCTTTCGTCCATGGGCAGGGCGATGCGCAGGCGCTTGGCCGAAACGCTGAGGCGTTTGAAATGCAAGCCGAAGAATTGCGGCCTTCCGTCCCAGGCGCGCACGGTTTCGAAAAGCCCGTCGCCCAGCACCACGCCCCGGTCGAATACCGAGACCACGGCCTTGTCGGCCGGCGTGATCCTGCCGTTCACATAGGCGTAGGAGGCTTTGGGTTTAGAAGCGGGCAAAGGGCGACCTCGGGCGATTGGGGTTGCGCACGGACTTGTTTCCGGTCGCGGTG
>JBDSIO010000004.1:0-13518 GCA_039917895.1 Fibrobacteria bacterium
GCTCCACGAGCGGTCCGTCGGATAGGCCGTTCAAGTGGTCAACGGTCAGCCAGGCGGTGCGGTAGCTGATTCCCACGGCTTTGCCGGCTTGCGTGATGGATCCGGTCTCGGCGATTTTCTCCAACAAAGCCAAGCGGGTTTGCGTCAGCGCGTTTCCACTGGCCATGCTGGCCGTGCCGGCCGTGCTGGCTGTGCCGGCCGTGGCGCCCGCGCTGTCTCCGTCACGGCTTAGCCAAACCTGCCCCTCGGCGTTCAATCCCTTTTTCGCGGCCATCTTTCCCCTCGTCATTCCCCGGATTGCGATCCTGGGCTTTATTTTCCCCGATCCCGGCCGGGCTCCCGCGCCCAACGCCCGCGCCCAACGCCCGCGAGGCTACATGTCACGGTACCATTTCCGGTTGATAATGAACAGCGCCAGCAACGCCGTGAACGAGAGCCCGAGCAGGATCAGCGAATACACGTGCGCGGCGCCGAAGTTCAGCGACTCCACTTCATCATAGACCACCATCGAAGCCATCAGGGTCTTGCCCGGGATTTTTCCGCCAATCATCAGGGCCACGCCGAACTCCCCCATGGTATGGGCGAAGGTCAAAACGCCGGCGGCCAGCAAGGAGGGTTTGATATCCGGCAGCAAGACATGGAACAGGGTCTGCCATTTGGAGGCGCCCAGCATCTGCGCCTCCTCGGAAAGGACCGGCGGCAGGCTTTCGAAACCTGACAGGATGGGGTTCACCATAAAGGGCAGACTGAAGAACACCGAACCTATGACCAGGCCCGTCTGGGTGAAGGGGATGCTCAGGTGGAACCAGGATTTGAGGTAATGCCCCAGGAATCCCTCGGGACTGAAGCAGACCAGCAGATAGAAACCGATCACCGTAGGCGGCAGGGCCAGGGGAAGGTTCACCAGGGCCTGCACGGGATAGCGCAGGGCCGGGGGAGCCCGCGTCAACCAGAAGGCGAGCGGAATGCAGAACAGGAACAACACGGGCGTCGTGATCAGGGAAACCCGGATCGTGAGCAGGAGCGGTTCGAGATCAATGGCCATGGAGAAGCTTGCATCCCGGATCCCTGCGCGGAATCAGGGCAGCCCGTATCCGTATTTGGAGAAAATCGCGCGGGCCGGGTCCGAATACAGGTAAGCCAGGAAGGCCGCGGATGAGGTTGGATTGTTCTCCAGCCCGTATCTGCATACCACCGCTCCTTGGGCGATGCGGTCGTACAGGGTGTTGTCCACTTCCTTCCACTTTCCTTTGCCCCGGGTTTCGCCGGCCATCACCACGGACAGGGCATCGAAGCCGATTTCCACGTTGCCGGTGAGGATGTAATGGGTCACCTGGGAGAGGTTCTCGCCGTAGACGAGCTTGTCCTTGAGCTTGTCGTAGGCGCCGGATCGTAGCAGGGCCTTCACCGCTTCGCGGCCGTAAGGCGCGCGCTTGGGATCGGCCACGGCGATCTTGACCACCTTGGGATCGAGCAAAGCCTTCATGCCGCTGTCCAGGTTCAAGTCCTTCAGGGTCCACAGCACCAGCTTCCCGTAGGCGTAGGGCTTGGCCTTGGCGGGAGCGTAACCCCATTTGTGCAGGGAGTCCGGAAAGTCCATGTCCGCGGAAACGAACAAATCGAAAGGCGCGCCATACTTGATCTGGGTCGAAAGCATGCCCGAGGCGCCATAAACCGTTTTCACGTCGATACCCGAAGACTTCTTGAAATCGGCCTTCAGCTCTTCCATCGTGAACTGCACGCTGGCCGCGGTCGCGACCGTGATTTGGGGGAAGGCATGGCCCGCGAACGCCAGGGCCCCGGAAAGCGCGATAGCAGTACGGGACCGTTGTATACCTGGGTTCATAGAAGCCGAAATATACAACTATATATAACGCTTTCAATGCAGGAAACAGTTTTGGCCTGTCGCCTTACTTCGGCGGGTCGTCCCCGCCCAAAGTGAAATGAAAGGTCGCGCCTTGATCCACCTTGCCCTGGCCCCATACGCGCCCGCCATGGCGGTGGATGACGCGTTGCACCGTGGCCAGGCCGATGCCAGTGCCTTCGAATTCCTCGACCGAATGCAGCCGATGGAAAACGCCGAACAGTTTTCCGGAATATGCCATATCGAATCCGGCCCCGTTGTCGCGGACGAAGTACACGTTCTCGCCCGACTCGCCGTTGCAGCCGAATTCGATGCGCGCGCCGTCGCGCTTGCCCGTGAACTTCCAGGCGTTGCCCAACAGGTTTTCCAGCATAACGTTCAGCAAGGTGGGATCGCCGAGGGCCTCCATCCCTTCCGCAATCTTGATTGCTACGTCCCGTTCCGGATCCTGCGCGCGCAGGCGTTCCAGGATATCCCCGGCCATGGCTGAGAGATCGATGGGCATGCGCCGGATCTCGCTCCGCACCACCTTGGTGAGCGCCAGCAGATCATCGATGAGCTGCGCCATGCGTTGAGCCGACTGGCGGACATTCGACAAGTAATTGCTCCCCATTTCGTCCAATTTCTGTGCGTAGCCATCCAGCACCATCTTGCTAAAGGCATCGATGCTCCGCAAAGGGGCCCGCAGATCATGGGCCACGGAATAGCTGAAGGCTTCGAGTTCTTGGTTGGCCTCCTCTAGCTCCTCCGTCTTCCGCTCCAGGTTGCGGTTCAGCCGACGGACCTCCCGCTCCGCGTCCTTCAGATCGGTGATGTCGTATTGGATGGCCAAGGAGCATTTTCGGCCATCCAGTTCGATTTGTTCCACCGATACCAGAGTGTCACGCCGTTCGCCCGAGGCGTTGCGGATGCTGATTTCCACGTTGCGGATGAAACCGTTGTCATTGAAGGCCTTCAGGATCAGACCGCGGGCGACGTCGTCCACCAGGCCCAGTTCGACCGAGGTGTGGCCGATCACCTGTTCGCGCGTGTATCCGGTCATCGCCAGATGGGCGTCATTGACGTCCAGCCAGCGGCCTTCCGGCATCGTGGCGATGGAAATGGCTGCCGGGCTGGCCCGAAAGGCTTTGGAGAATTTCTCCTCCGATTGCCGCAACTGCAAAGTACGCTCCGCCACCAGCCGTTCCAGCTCCGCCTGGTTCGCCTGATGCGCGTCCTCGGCTTCCTGGGCGCGGAAATGCAGATCATTGAGCAGCACGTTGACGGCGATGGCGAAACGGGTTGCGGTATCCCCGATATCCGGATTTTCGGGGATGGGCACGCGGGCTTCGGCGTCGCCGGTCGCGGCGGCGGACATCACTGCGAAGATTTCTTCAAAGCCCGGGGCGCCGTTCATGCGTTCAGCCCTGCTTTGCCGAGCCACGCCCGGGCTTCAGCCTCCGAAGCGAACGCCTTCATGCGCAGGCCCGATCCCAAGGTGAACATCTCCACGGCTACGCGCAGCACCGGTCCGATATCGAAAATGGCGATCCGCACTTGGTGCTTGTCCTTTTTGTAGAACCGGCTCCAGGCGGCCCGGTATTGGGGATCGCCTCCGGCGATGCGGTTGCCGTCCACCAGGATGAAATAAGGCAAACTTTCCGTACCGATCCATCCGGTCATGGCAGTAATCAATTTCTCCGCATCCTTGCCCGTGGGCTTGCCGTTCCCAAAGTATTTGAGGGTGGCCAACCGATTCCGCGGAGCCCAGCGCATTTCCACGGATTCCAGGACTATCGATTCCATTCCACTCCTACGCGATGTGTTTCGCTTCCGGACGGTCGCAAAACCTCGAAGCCCAAGCGAAAAATAGATCGGAATACGTGTAAGGGACGTACATGAGCATTGACAGCCTGCCCATATGTGCAGTATATTCTTCCAACCATCCTCTTTCGAAAGGGAAAGCCATGATCGCACGCGTACCGCTCCACAAACCCTTCCTCCTCTCGGCCAAGCTGGGTCTGGTTTCCGTCCCGGATTCCGACCTGCTCTCCCTCCCGGGGGAGGAAGCCCTCGACCGCAACGCTGTCCGCAATCTCCTGCAAACCCTGGGCGCCACCTTGGGTATGACCATACTGGCCCGCAAGGACGAAGCTTTCCCCGACGTTTCTAATGATTCCGACAGCGATGCCTCCGACGAATCCGCCGCGCCCGCGTTCGCCGACCCGGCCGTGCGTCGCTGCCTCGAAGGCCTCGACACCGTCTGGCTCCGCGACAGCGAGGTCATCGCCTGCTTCGTCTCCGAGAGCGGCTCCTCCGGTTGGGAAAGCGTCCGCCGCCTTGCCGACCTCGTGGCCCTAAACCCCAAGCTCAAGGCCCCGCTTTACGCCGTAACCCTCCCGGTCCTCAAGTCGGGCCTTGCCGCCGAACTCCATCGTCCCGCTCTCCTGGTTCCAAAAAAGCCCCTGGCCGAATCCTTGCGCCTCCTCGAATGGGATCGCCTCAAGACCGAAGTCGATCAACTGGGGGAACGCGTGCGTTACCTGAAGCCGGAATTTCTTGAAGGGATTTCGGAGCCGCTGGCCGCGCCCAAGGGAGAGTAAGGAAGAGGGGAAAAGTGAAGCGGGAGGAGGGAAGAGGGAAAAGCGAAGAGGGAAAAGTGAAGAGGGGCGGCGGGGTCCAACGGCAGGGCATTCGCTGCCGCTTCCCGGAGTCTGAAGGTGCGAAGGTCCGAAGTTGAGGGTGGTTACCAGCGCAGATAATAAAACTCCGAGCCGATGAGATCGCGTCCCGTTAGCGATAGCCCCAAAGGACCCTTTCTTTTTTCCGGAAATCATTGTCGATTTATCGGGTCCCCTTCGACTAGATCTCAGAGCGGTTATTTTTTGACCCTTATGATTCCGAAAAAACTCCGAAAAGGAATCCCAAAAGGAGGCGTCCGTGAAATATCTCTGCCTGGCCTACGGTGACGAAAAGAAATACGCGGCCATGTCCAAGGTCGAAATCGAGGAAATGGGCGTGGCGTGCAAGTCCCATGACCAGGAGTTGCACCAAGGGGGCCATTTGGCCCTCATCGCCTCCCTGTCCCCGACCCGATCCACCACCACCTTGCGCCCGCTCAACGGCAAGACCGTGCTCTTCGACGGGCCCTATGCCGAGACCAAGGAACAGGTGGGCGGGTTCTTCATTCTCGAGGCGCGGGATTTGAACGAAGCCATCCAGGCGGCTTCCAAGCACCCGGCGGCGCGCGTGGGCGAAAAGATGGGCTGCGCGTTGGAGATAAGGCCCATAGAGTTTTTCGAAGTCACCGAGACCTTGAAGGCATAATGGAACCGGAAGGCGGGTCGGCTTTGGCCAAAGTGGACGAAGTCTACCGCCTGGAATCGCGCCGGGTGTTCGCCACCTTGATCCGACTGCTGGGGGATTTCGACCTCGCGGAAGAGGCCGTACATGAAGCCTTCCGGGCGGCGGTCGAGCAATGGCCAAGCCAAGGTGTGCCGGGCAACCCCCGGGCCTGGCTCGTGTCCACTGGCCGCTTCAAGGCCATCGACGTCATCAGGCGGCGCGCCCGCTTCGACGAGCGGGCGGAGGAGTTGGCCCGGCATTTCGAGGGACAGGGCGGGATGCAAGACGAGAGGGAAGCCATGGACGGAGAGTCATCGGGTTCGCCGGCGTCGGGCGGGAAAGGACTGGAAGACGATCGACTGCGCCTCATCTTCACCTGTTGCCATCCCGCGCTGGCTCCCGATGCCCGGATCGCTTTGACCCTGCGGGAGGTGTGTGGCCTAACCACCGAAGAAATCGCGCGGGCCTTCCTCACCGAGGCGCCTACCGTCGCCCAACGCATCGTCCGCGCCAAGGCCAAAATCCGCGAAGCCCGCATCCCTTACGAGGTGCCGGCCCCGGAGCAGCGTTCCGAACGGTTGGATGCGGTCCTGCGCGTCCTTTATCTGGTGTTCAACGAAGGCTATTCCGCGTCTTCGGGAGACGTCCTGGCCCGATCCGATCTTTCCGACGAGGCCATCCGCCTGGGGCGCTTGCTGGTAGAGTTGCTCCCCGAGCCCGAGGCCAAGGGTCTTTTGGCCCTCATGCTGCTCCATGAAAGCCGCCGTGCCGCCCGCGCTTCGGAGACCGGCGAACTGATCCTCCTGGAACACCAGGACCGCTCGCTCTGGAATCGGGAACTCATCCGCGAAGGATCGGCCTTGGTCGAGGAGGCCCTTTTGTCCCGACGCTTCGGGCCATACACCTTGCAGGCCGCCATCTCGGCCGTGCATGCCGAGTCGGCCATGCCGGAGAGCGGTCCACCCAAGGCTACTGATTGGGCGCAAATCGCCGGCCTATACGATGTCCTTTTACGTGCTGATCCTTCTCCGGTCGTCGAGTTGAATAGGGCAGTGGCGGTGGCTATGCGGGATGGCCCGGATGCGGGCTTAGGCCTCATCGACAGACTGCTGGCAACGGAATCAAAGTCGCGTGAGGCGCTCGTCGGTTACCATCTGACGCATTCGGCGCGCGCCGACCTGCTGCGCCGAATGGGCCGCAACCAGGAAGCTGCCGCAGCCTATCGACGCGCCCTGGATCTCACCCGGCAGGAACCCGAGCGGCGCTTCCTGGAAAAACGCCTTTCCGACCTCGAACATTCAACTTAATGGAGCATTCATGAAATTCCTGGCACTAGCCTATTACCATGAAAAAACCTTCGAAAAAACCACTCCGCAGGAAATGAAGGCCATCATCGCACAATGCGAACCCTTGGACCACGCGTTGAACGCCACCGGTAAGATGGAGTTGGTGGCTTCACTGGCCGCCACGAAGGAAACCGTGTCCGTGCGGCCCCGGAACGGCAAGCCCTTGGTCACCGACGGTCCTTATGTCGAGACCAAGGAGCAACTGGGCTCTTTCTTCCTCCTCGAGGCCAAGGATATGCAGGAAGCCATCCAGCTCGCCTCCATGCATCCCGCCGCGAATCTGAATGAGAAAATGGGTTGGGGCATCGAAATCCGGCCTATCGAATTCTGCCGCGCCCAAACCATCGCCACGTCGAATTAATGGGACCTGCCGCCAAGTCCATATTTGGATATTGGTATAAAAGTCGGGAGGCCCATAGATGAAAAAGCGGTCAATCGCAATTCCCAAGGCCTTCCTTCAGGCGGTCATATCCCTGATAGGCGTTGGCGCTCTTGCTTTCATGCTGTGGGAGCCTCATCTCGAAGGTAGAAACGCGCACGCTACGCTCTTTGCGATCTATTTCAAGGATCCCTTTTTGGCATATGCGTATGTGGCGTCCATTCCATTTTTCGCGGCGCTTTATCAGGCCTTCAAGGTATTGGGATTCTTGGGAGAGGATCAGGCATTCTCACGGGCGATTGCGAAAGCCTTGCGGACCATAAATGCTTGCGCGTTAACGCTTATCGGCTTCGTGGCGGTTGGAGAAATAGCCATTTTTTCGATGGATAGCGATGATCGTGCAGGCGGGGTTTTCATGGGTATCCTCATCGCCTTCGGTTCCGTCGTGATCGCCGCCGCGGCAGCTCTATTTGAAGGCATTGTTGAGGATGGCCCGGAAAGGAAATCCGAAACCGGTTAACCGCGTAATTCGCCGCCTCAGCGAGTTCGCTGATGAATGCCCCTCGGCAACCCGCCTTTGTTGCGATTTTTTTACACCCGAATAAAAATGCCTTGCGCAATCGATTGGTTGCATGTATACTTGCTACCGAACGGTTGCACATCAACTGCAGGGAACTCGATGAGAAGGGACATATTCCAGGCCATCGCCGATCCGACCCGGCGCGCCATCGTCATGCTCCTAGCCGTGCAGGCGATGACCCCGAATGCCATGGCCGAGCATTTCGAGACCAGCCGTCAAGCCGTTTCCAAGCACATCCGGATCCTGGTTGAATGCGACCTGGTGGAGCAGGAACAGCAAGGGCGGGAAATCCAATACCATTTGAAGGTGGCCAAGATGCGCGAAATCGAGAAATGGCTGGAGCAATTCAAGGTTTTGATGGCCAAGCGGTTCAACCAACTGGACGACGTATTAACCCGATTGAAGGAGAGGAAGAAATGAACCCAGAGAATATCTTCAATTTCACCATGGACAAGGAAAACCTGAGCGTAAAGGTGGAGCGCTCCTTCGATGCGCCGCTCGACCTGGTTTGGTCGGCCTGGACCGAGGCCGAACTCCTCGACCAATGGTGGGCGCCCAAACCCTGGAGGGCGGAAACCAAATCCATGGATTTTAACGAGGGCGGGCGATGGCTGTATGCCATGGTCGGTCCGCAAGGCGAGCGGCGTTGGGGCCTGAAGGCCTTCACCAAGATAATCCCCCGGAAAAGCTTCACCTACCGCAGCGTCTTTTGCGATGAAAACGGGGCCGTGGATCCGGCCACGACGTCGTCGATGTGGGTCAATACCTTCACTGAAAGCAAAGGCGTCACCTTGGTCACCAATGACATACGCTGTGAAACGCTCGCGCACCTCGAAGCCCAGGTCAAGATGGGGTTCAAGGAAGGCTATATCATGTGCTTGGACAATCTTGAAGAGTTGCTGGCGCTCCTCACGAAAAAAGGGCAATAAAAGGAGGCGCAGGCGCTTAGGAGACTAGTTGATCATTTCCTCGTACAGGCGGCAGATTTCCAACAGGGGCTGCCCCAAACGGGTGGAATCGAATAGGGGATTAACGGCCCACGCCCTAAGGGGTTCGGTGAAGACCATGCGATCGGGCCGCGCCGGAAGTTTTCCCGATGCCTTCCGCTTCATGAAATCCAGGCGCGCCAGGATGATGGATATCGCGGGAGCGGAACCCTTGGCCGCTCCCAGATCGTGGGCATAGGCCATCAGACCGTCCACCTTGGCTCGGAACTGCTCTTCACGGGTCCGATCCAGGCCGCGCTGTTTCCAGGCCTGCCAAATAGGCGAAGTCAGAGAAACCCAGTCCAAACCGATCTCGCCGTTCCTAGCCTGGAGTCCGGGTAGATCCAATTGCATCGGACCCTTCGCCGAAGCCAGTCCCAGCTGGCGGCGCAACTCGTTCACGCCTTCGCGTTCTTCCACCTCGGCCCAATACGTCGGGAAATCGCGCACGGTTTTTTCCATGAACTTTTCCATGCCTATTGATTCCGCGGGTGTGTGAACGAAGGGATAGGCAAGGGAAAGCGAGGGATTGGCGAGGTCCGCGGGAAGCGGGATGGAAAGCTTGGGCGCTTCGGGTAGGGCTTTCGCGGCCCTCACGGTCGCAAGCGCCGCGTCCGGCCGGAGGCTTAGGCTATCGTCGATTGGGATCAGCCGGATCGGCTTTGAGAAATAATCGTCCGGGATGGGATCCAGCTTGAAGCGGATCCCCTGCGAGGCATCGTCATCCATGCGTAAGGAGACATCCCCGGTTTTGGGCGCTGCGATGACGTGGGCCAGCAGGGCGCCGAGCCCCAGGATACAGGACTGGGAGATTCGTTTCGACGCTGTCATCGGCCCTCCGGAACGGATCCTTTCAAAGTAATATATTCCTCTGAATCCATTCCCCTAAACCATTCCCCTAAACCATTCCCCAAAATGCCCCTAAACCCGGAGCGCGCCGCGGAACCCCCTGGCCGCATAATACGAATCCGACCCGTTATGGTACAGGAAAACGGTGTCGTAACGGCGATCGCAAAATAGGGCCCCGCCCAGCTTCCTGACTACCGGGGTCGTTTTAATCCAGCTCGAAGTTTTGGTGTCGAACTCGCCGAGGTTCTGCAGTTCCCGGTATGCCTCTTCCGTCAAGAGCTCTATGCCCATGGCGGCGGCCATATTCACCGCGCTGTCTTTCGGCTTATGCTCTTTCCGCGCCTCCAGGGCTTCGTGGTCATAGCAAACGCTGCGGCGGCCCTTAGGGCTTTCCGCGGAACAATCGGCAAACAGGAGCTCGCCGGTTTTCTTATCGTGGCCCACGACATCGGGTTCGCCGCCGGTATTTTCCATTTCCCGGAGCGACCAAAGCTTTTCGGATTTCGCCTCCAGCTTGGCCTGTACCTTGGCCCATTCAAGGCCTTTGTGGCGGCCCATGTTTTTCGCGAAACGGTCCTTCAAGATTCCGAGCAGTTCCGTGCGTTGTTCCGGGGAAAGTGATTTTTTAGTCATCCAGACCCATCCCATCCAGTATGAGCGGGATGCATTTTTCGACCCTCGCTTCCCGGGTTTTGGATTGTTTCGCCGAAGAAAAATGCAGCAGATAGCCTTTTTTCCGCCCCGGAGTCAAGGCTTCGAAGGCGCGTTTCAAGGCCGGCATGGAATCCAAGCGGCTTTGGAATTCATCGGGCCGGTCGAATTGCGCGGCCGTTTTGAATTCCACTTTCAAACCCGCTTTTTCCACCGCGATGGCTTCCTTGATATAGGCTTTCAAGACGGTTTCCAGCTTGGTTACCACTTGGAGGCTCGTAAAGCGGATCTGGCGCGCCGCCTGCACATTCTTCGTTTGTTGGATGAGAAGGCCCTTGGGATCCTTCATCAACGCGCCTTTGAAAAACAGGTAAGCGCAATATTCCTTGAATTCATGGATGAGAACGATGTTGGTTTTCCCGAGCGTATAGCTCGGACAACCCCACTTCAATTCTTCGGTCAGTCCGCAGCCGAGAGCGATGGCCCTCAGCTTCTTCATTACCTTTTGCCACTTTTCGGAGTTGGCGAAATAAAAGTCGGCTTTGGGATTCGATTTACTCATGGATGGATTTCCCCGAAATGATTTTCCGGTTTGCGGGCCGGAAATACCAGGATATCACGGTCAGGGCCAGTAGCAACAGGGGAGGAATGATTTTTCCCGCTGAGTGACCGGATGCGACATGCGAAACCGCCGCTCCCGACATGGCGAAAAAGAAGCCCGCATACGCCCATTCCTTCAGCAAAGGGAATTTGGGTACGAGCACGGCTAGGGTTCCCAAAAGTTTCCAGACCCCGATCAGGGTCATGAGATAAACGGGATACCCCAGGCTGGCGAAGTTATCCACTTCCTCCGGCTTCCTGAGCAGTTGCACGATTCCGGTGGAAACCATTCCCAAGGCCAGCCAGCAGGTGAAAAACCAATAGATTATTTTCCGCTTCTTTGTCATACCGATTCCTTTGCGAGAAGGGTTATCAATTTGCCATGCATGTGAGCCCAGCCGTATGCGGCTCCCTTGTAGGCGTGATCTTGATCGTTTTCGAAGCCGTATTGCTCAAAGTAAACCTGGGTGCCGGTGCCGCTGGCCTCAAGGCGATAATCGACCCGGGTGTCGATTTCCCCTGCGACCCAGGTGAACGAGAGTTCCTTCGGCGGATCGCATTTAAGGACTTCGCAGTTCACGACAAGGCCTGCGAACTTGACCTTGGGATTCGGCGGTACCTGGAAGGTGAAGCGGTGGCCGACCCGGGGCTGGAAATCATTCGGATACATCCATTTGGCCAGCGATGCGCTATCCGTGAGCGCCCGCCATACCTCGTCGCAGGGCTGGGGAAGGTTAAAGTCCCTTTTAACGCTTTTTTTCATCTTGACTCCGTTGCTCGATATTTTGCCCGGGCTTGTGCGCGGTTTTTTTCGCGAGATGGGTCCGTAGGCGCATGAAGTTGTCGTCCCAGAACCGCTCGTAGTGCGCGATCCAATCCCTTATCGGGCCGAGCCGCTCCGGGTTCAGCCGATAATGGTGCTCCCGTCCTTGACGTTGTTCCGACACCAGCCCCGCGGCAAGCAGAATGCGCAGATGCTGGGAGATGGCGGGTCGGCTCATTTCAAAGTGTCCGGCGATTCGTTTGACCGGTTGCCCGCCTTCGACCAGAAGATCGAGGATCCGGCGCCGGGCGGAAGAGCTGACGGCGTCGAAAATTTCCGGTTCCTCATCGATAGCCGTTCTCATTGGGAAAATAATAGGTAAGAGGATGCTTACGCGTCAAGTGGCGAAATAAAGTAAGCGGATGGAGTCCTACGAACCGACCACTTGGGCATTGCGACCCCGTGGTATTGCTCCGCATCCATGACGCTTTTTATAGGTTTTTCTCCCGGAGGTGCGCGCATGGAAACCAACCCGATCCGTTTCAAAGACGGGGCCGGATACGAACGTTATATGGGGAAATGGAGCCAACTGGCGGGTGAAACCTTCCTGGACTGGCTGGATCCGGAAAACGGTTTGCGCTGGCTCGACGTCGGCTGCGGCAACGGCGCCTTTACCGAAATGCTCATTCAGCGGTGCTCGCCCGCGATGGTTCATGGCCTGGATCCTTCCGAGGAGCAGATCGCTTTTGCGCGCACCCGGCCGACGACGCGTGACGTGCAATATCGCCAGGGCGACGCCATGTCACTGCCTTACCCCGACAATGCCTTCGATGCCGCCGTCATGCCATTGGTTATTTTCTTCGTTCCCGATCCGGCCAAGGGAGTGGCGGAAATGGCGCGGGTGGTTTGCCCGGGAGGCAGCGTCACCGCATACGCCTGGGACATGGTCGGCGGCGGTTTCCCCTACAATGACCTGATTGCCGAAATGCACGGGATGGGCATCGACGTTCCTAAGGCGCCCAACCCGGGAGCATCCCGCATCGAGTCGTTGCGGGAGTTATGGTCCGGAGCGGGGTTGACGAAATTAGAGACGCGCGAGATCGCCATCCGTCGGACCTTCACAGATTTCGAAGACTACTGGGCGGCTATCCTCGGGGGACCGAGCGTAGGCCCGCCGATTTCCAAAATGCCTTCCGGGGATGTCGCAGGCCTGAAAGAACGGATGCGGGCGCGGCTTTCCGCGGATGCTGCGGGCCGTATTACCTATGGCGCCCGGGCCAATGCGATTAAGGGATGGGTTGGTTAAGGGTTTGGTAGGTTGAGGGGCTTGCAAGGCAAAGGCCCCTTTGTAAGCAGATCGTACCGCCGGCTACAAACTTTCGTCGCGTGTCTCGCGCATTATGAAAAGCGCGCACAATGAAATTGCCGCCGCGGTCGATAGGTAATAGCCCACATATTTCAAACCATAATTCGTGGCCAGATAGGTGGCAGCGTAGGGCGCCAGCGACGCTCCGAATATACCCGCCAGATTGAAGGTCAGGGATGCGCCCGTGTATCTTACCTTGGTCGGGAACAGTTCGGACAACATGGCCCCGAGCGGTCCATAGCATAGGCCCATCAAGCCCAGGCCGAGGGCGAGGGACAGCATCACCAAGGGTGCGCTCCCCGATCCGAACAGGGCCCCAAAGCCAAGCCCGAACGCGATAATCGCCCCCATGATCCACATTTGCGTGACCCGGCGTCCGAAGCGATCCGCCAGCCGGCTCGCGACCGGAATGGTCAGGCCGAAAAAGATTACGCCGAACATCTGCATCAGCAAGAAGGTATTCCTGGAATAGCCCAGGGATTTGGTTCCCCATCCCAGGGTGAACACGGTCATCAGGTAGAAGTTCACGAACACGGTCAGGGCCAGCATGGTTCCCAGCACGATGGTAGACCCATGGGATTTGAAGACCTCGAGGATGGGCACGGAGACGCGCTCATTCTTCTCCAGGGATTTCTTGAAGACGGGGGTTTCCTCCAGCCTGAGGCGCACGAAAAGGCCGACCCAGACCAGCAGCGCGCTGGCGACGAAGGGAATGCGCCAGCCGAAGCGGAAGAATTGCGCGTCGCTCAGGGTTTGCCCCAGCAACAGGAATACGCCGTTGGACAGGATGAAACCGATGGGCGCGCCGAG
>JBDSIO010000005.1:0-16849 GCA_039917895.1 Fibrobacteria bacterium
AAAAGGAACACGGCGGTGAAGGCCAGCACGGGGTTTAGCATGGGCATGGTGACGTGGCGGAAGCGCTGCCACGGGCCGGCCCCTTCGGCCCGTGCCAGGTCGAAATAGGTCTTGGGAATGCCTTCCATCCCCGACAACAGGATCAAGGTGGTGAACCCGGACCAGCGCCACAGGGTCAGCAGGGTGAGCGAGAACTTGATCACGCGCGGGTCGCGGATCCAATCCACCATCGGCAGGCCGAAGGGCGCCGCGATGAGGCCGTTGAGCATGCCGTGTGGTCCGTTGAAGACCAAAAGGTAGAGAAAGGCGAGCACGGCCGGGGGCGTGAGGCCAGGCAGCATCAGGCAGAACAGCACGGCGCCGCGCGAGGCGGCATAGGCGCGCCGCAGCAAATGCGCCAAAACCAGGGAGAAGGAAATGACCAGGACAATGGTCATCCCCGCATAGACGATGGTGTTACGCAAAGCATGGAAGAAGCGGGGATCGGACAGTAGGTCGACGTAATGGGCGAACCCGATGAACACGGGCTCGTCGAACAAGGTGTCCGACTCCAGGCTAAGAAGGAACCCCTTGGCGATGGGGATCAGCCAGAACAGGATCAGGACCGAAAAAAAAGGAGCCAAGAGAAAAACCGGTAGAGGTCTGACCCGACGGTTCTTCAGGGCTTTGCCCCGCCCTTCGGGGCCGGCGCCGTCAGTTCCCCCTTCAACTGATGGAAGACCGAATCGGCCGGGGTGGAGCTCATCATCATCGAACTCCAGTATTTTTCCCGGAACAACTGCACGAACTGGGCCCGATAGGGCGACTGCACCACCTGGGGCACGTGCGGCGCGAGCTCGATCAGCAGGCTAGCCAACGACTGGTTGCCGAAGTAGGCGTCGGTGCGGTTGAAGCGCAGGTCCGCCCAGGCGGGGCGGTAGGGGGTGAAGCAATTGCCCTGCAGGTAGCGTTCCACGTTGGCGTCCACGTCTTTCATAACCCATTCCATGAACTTCCAGGCGCGATCGACCTGCTTGCTCTTCTTCATGATGACCAGGCCCTGGCCCGAGAAGCTGGAGGTGGGGTTCTGTCCGCGCGAGACCGAATCGGTCCAAACCGGCAAAGCCATGGCCTTCCATTTGCCGGCATGCTTGGGGTCGAAGCCCTGGATCATGTCGAGACCGTACCAGTCCGCACCGACAATGGCCAGGATGCCGTTGCTGTTCACGTAGGAGTTGAAAAACTCGGCCTCGAACATGCTGCCGCGATCCGGCAGGATGCCGATGCCATCGGTCTTCCAGGTCTGCAGCTTCCTCAGGGTTTCGACGGCTACGGCCGAATCCGGCAAGGGGTTGCCGGCCTTGTCGAACAGTTCGTATCCGCGTTGACGCATCAGGATTTCGAAGTAGGACCAGTCCAGCGCCAGCATGCTGCGCGCATCGGTATGGATCTTCTTGGCCACCGCCTCGAGCTTGGGCCAGGTGTCGATGCTTTTGGGGGTGATGCCCAGGTCCTTGAAGATGTCGTCGCGGTAGTAGAGTACCACGTTGCTGACGCTCTGGGGCAGACCGTAGACCTTGTCTTTCCAGGTGAAAAGCCCCATGCGCTGGGGCAGGATGCCCTGATCCAATCCGGACTTTTGCACGCGGGAAGTGATGTCGGCGAAAGGCAGAGTGCCTCGCAGGTAGAGGCTGAAATAGATTTCGTCCAACTGTACGATGTCCGGCATATTGACGCCGCTCTTGATCGCTATGGCCAGCTTGTCCGGCATCTCCGTGAATCCGTAGGAACGTACATTCGCCTCGAATGCCGGATCGACCTTGGTCCTGTAGACCTGGATCATGTTGTTGTAATACTTCTCGTCGCTCTGCGAATTGACCCAGAACTCGACGGGTTTGGGAGCGGCAAGGGATAGGGAAAGCGATCCGGTGATAAGGAGCGCATAAAAGGGGAAACGCATGCCAGAGGCCTCCTTGGGCGTTATTTCGAGGGTAATATACTATGAATACGAGGGGAGAGTTCAATAGTCAAAGTACAAAGCGCAAACGTTAAAGTTGCGGAACATCTTGGCCGAAGGGGTAAAACGCCGTTTAGGGAATCGCATCCTCTTCTCTTCATTTTGCTCTTCATTTTAAACTTCGCATTTTTACTTTGGAAATTTGACTTCTCATAACCTGCACGCTATCTCCGCCCTTGGCCTATCGCCCAGCCAAACGCCCATCCCCATGCGGGCATGGTCCGAACCCAGCACGGGAACCCGGCCTTCCTCCGGTTCGAGGATGACCTTGACCTGGTAGTCGAGGGGGTCGCGGAGGTAGGCGTCGACCAGTTCGCGCACTTGGGGCAGCAATTCCGCGCTGCCGGTCAAGGACTCGCCGCCGTCAATTCCCGTGCTCGTCCGTAGGCCGTTATCGCCCGCGTAGCCGGCTGCCTGGGGGCGTCCCAAGGTGGCGTTGAGGGTCTCGGTGTGGGATGGTAGAAAGCGGTTGAACAGGGAACGGGGCAGCGGACCGATTTCCACGACGAAGCGGGAAATCCTATCCTGCATGCGGTCGCCCAGCCTCGTTGAGGCGCCCAGGCGGACCAGGGAAGATCCGAGCTCGGTTTTCACGGGGATGTCCACCCAAGCGGCTTCGAACTGGAGGATTTTCACCTTCTCGAATCCGAAATAACCCCGCAGCAATTGCTGCAAGCCCTTGGCGGAACGCACGCGGTTGCCCAAGAAGCGGGCGTAGGGGATGCGCCGCAAGTTGAAATCCGAGGATTCGCGCCCGCTCCGGACCCCAGTGCCTGGGGAAGCCGCGCGGACGTCGCGCGCGATCGGGTTGCGACGCGGCCATTGGCCGGTCAGGGCCAGCAGTCGCAGGGTGTAATCGTCCGGGCGTTCGGGAGTGAACTGGGCATAGTGGCGGTACTTTTTCCAAGACCGGTAGAAATGCGAATACAGCCGGTGCGTGAAGATGTCCAGGAACTTCTTCAGCTCGAAGTATTCGATCTTCCGCAAGGTGATGGGATCGGTGAAATACGAAGGTAACGGGGAAGACACCCCGTAAAGGCCCATGAACGTGACCGACATCCGCAGGGGGCCGTCACCGGCCTTGAGCATGTCGCTTATGGGCGGCAGGGAGTCGAAGTCCTCGGGCGGCTCGTCGCCGCGCTTGGCGGTTTCGAGCTGCGCGGCCTGGCTGCGGAAGGACATGGGCGGCAGCACGGCAGCCACTTCGGATGCCGGAAACGCCATGCTGTTCAGGGTCTCGAAGCGGATGGGCTCGGAGCGCATGTCGTCGCCGGTGCCGACTTTGCCCTTGCCCTGGAAAAGGCGTTCCAGCAGATACACGGCCTGGAAGAAATTCAGGTCGGTGGGGTACTTGATCAGGAACTCGTTCAGATTAAGTGGCATCGGCCTTCCCGCGGCGCCAGGGTGAAGGTCTTGCCGGTGGGCTGGAGCGACACCTTCAGGGATACCAGGTGGTTGATGGAGGCGTATTGGGTGAAGAACTCCAGCAGCACGCGGCCGAAGATGTGCAGTTCGCCTGCCTCGGAAAACGCGCCGTCGCGGATCTCCACGGTGATCTCGGCGCCCGCCACCACTTGCGATTCCAACAGGAAGTTGCGTTTGGACGCGGTCGCGCCCAGCACCCCTTCGATGAGCTTGCGGTTCACGGCGCTGTGGGTCCAATCATACAGCGAGAGGATTTCCTTCAGGTTGCCCTTTTGGCACAGTGAACGGTAATTCATGTTCATGTGCGACAGCACGTACCACAGATATTGATCCGACTTGGGCGGATAGACGGGAACGGTCGGACGCGTGAAGTTCGCAAAACTGCAGAAAGTGGGGAAACCGGCTGCGGGATTGACGATCCCGTTCTCCAGGATCTCTTCGCGCGCGATGGAACCGTTGGTTCCCAGGATGGTGATGGAAAGGAATTCCTCCGCCAGCGACTCGACTTTCTTGTGGGTGCCCACGGAAAGGTAGGTCTGAAAGCGATTCTTGCCCTGCAGCTCCTGGCGCACCTGGAAGAAGGAGTCCTCGGCGTCGGCGCCTTTGGCGAGCACCTGATGTCGGAACTCGTTGAACTTGTGGAAAGGACGCTGCGTACCCGTATTCTTATCGATGCCGATGACGGATTGGACTTCGTAGATCTCCATGCGCCGGCGCGAATCCGCGTAGAGCGGGTATTCAAAATGCTTGTGGTTCAGGTTCACCGGTTCGGCCTGGGTCTGGAACAGGTTGACCACCGGCGTCGCGTTAAGGCGGAAGTTGTCCGGCTTGATGCGTTTGCCTTCCGGGATGGCTTCCTTGAAGTAGAAGATCACGGAGAAGCGTTTGCGATCCGGCATCTCCGTGATCTTGTTCAGGCCTTTGATGCGGATGAAGCGGAATTTCTCCTCGAAGGCGAAGAACTCCTGCAGGAAGCGGCTGCCCTCGAAGGAGTTGTCCAACTGCGGCAGCAGGCTTTCGTCCTCGCCGAACCCGCCGGGCAACACCAGTTCCTGGCCTCCCAACACCTTGGAATAGCCCTCGCCCTCCAGAATCACCTTGGCGATCTTATCGGTGAAAAAATGGTGCAGGAAATAGCCCAGGGTACGCTCACCATGCAGGTAGATGGCCAGTTCGGGAATATCCAGTTGCGCCGGATCCGCGCCCGCATCCATCAGGAAAGACAGGCGGAAACCTTCCCCGAGCACCGGGTGGTGCAGGGCGTCCGCGGCAGTCAAGGTGAATGGGTAGAGGGTGACGTCCTGGGTGCTCTGGAAGCGGCAGATGGCCATGTCCGCGCCGACGGGATTGGACAGGAACAACGTCCCCTTGGGAATAACGTACGGCTTCGGAAGCATGTTGGCGCGGAAGGCGATCTGGACCATGGCCAGGGAGGGAATGCAGCGCAAAAAGGCGGGATCAACCATCTCCATCAGGTTTTGCGAGAACTCCGGGAAATCATCCTCGAGCTTCTGGCGGATGCGGCCCGACAGGAAGGCGAAACCCTCGAACAGGCGTTCCACATACGGGTCGCGGTCTTCTACGGTGGTGATGTTAAGGTAACGCGCGCGTTCCGGAAACGCCTCGGCGAATTCCTGCCCGCCTTCCATCAGGAAGCGCATCTCCTCCTCGTAATATTTTTCGAAGTCGGACATCAGGCCTCCAATCCGCGGATGCTCACGCGCTAGCCTTCAGTGGCTGGACTTGGGTTTCCCCGGTGGTATTGAAGCTGGTCTGAAAGGAGATCCGTTCCCCGCCCTTAATACTGGCGCTCAGTTCGAAACAGAGTTTGAATTCCAGCGGCGTGGTCGGCAAGGGTCGTATGCGTACGCGCTCCAGGCGCGGCTCGTATTTCGAAACGAGGGTAAGGATGGTGTTCTCCAGTTCCTTCAGGCTCGCGGGAAGTTTCCGGTAGATCTCGCTGATGTCGGGCAGGCCATAGCCGGGAAGGTGGGGCAAGGCGCCTTGGCGCGTATTGAACATCCGCCAGAGGTGATCGGCGATGCTTTTGGCCCTCCGGAATTCCTGCGGGACCGTGCTGATGGACGTCCCATCTGCATACTGGTCCGCAAGCTTTTCGAAGAGGCTTTCGGAAAGAAGGGATCGAGGACCCGCCATAAATGCAAACGTAGCAAATAAGGAGGAATGGCCTCGCCGTGACCGCGGATTAAGCGAATGGGTTGGAGCAGGCAACGCGGCGGCCCGTCCATAAAAACAGAAGGCCGGGAGGAGGCCCCCGGCCTGTCCGGAGCTGGCTCCGGTTGGCGTTGAATCGGTAACGGTCCGAAATCAGACGACGGGAGCTTCCCAGTCGTCCATGGCGGTGATTCCGCCGTCCACCCACTGCCATTCGATCTTCTGGTACGTGAAGGATACTTCTTCGTACTCGTTGAACTTCATCAGGTCCGGGTGCTTGTTGTTGGCCATGCGGAAGTCGATCGACGCGATGTTCGCGTTGGTCAGCTTGATGGTGTAGTGCTGCTTCTCCGCTCCGGTGTGCGAGGGCTGCCAGAACTGGAGCTCCCATTCCTGGATGTTTTCGTTGTTCACGAGCACGTTGTAGAGGAGGGGGGAGGACTTGTCCAGTTCCTTCGTGATCACGAAAGGCTTGTGCATGCGCTTGCCGGTCGGAAGTCCGGAAGCCGCATCCCGGGGGGAGATGATGTCGTGAGAAACGGCGATCACCTGGATTTTGCCTTCGCGGCCCTTCTGGGTCACGGAGCCTTTGATTTCTCCGGACTTCTGGCCCTTCAACTTGAGGTATGCATTCAACGCCATTTTAATACTCCTTCTAGTGAGTGATAGGGTGTTTCCCGTATGCAGAAATATAGCACTTCCTTGTCATACGCTTATAAGTTAATCTCCCGGCAAAATAAGGTCTGTGTCGCGCATCACATAGAGGGTAAGAGTGTGATGAATGATCCCCCGGGAAGCATTGGGCGGCGCGGTTTTACGGCGGGGCGTTCGATGCCGCTTACATTGCTGTCTTCCGCGGGGCTCTGTCTGCGTTCGGGTCCGGGGCGTGTTTCCGGCGCGAACTGCGCTAGTCGAATAGTTGGGTCGATGGCCGTCTGGAGAAGGGGGTGGCCGCGCATTTTTCTGCGGTTCCCGCGCCGGACGCGCTACCTTTCGATGCCCTGTAGTTTCTCACCCTTCTCCAGGCGGCCCGCCGCTTGAAATGCGCCGGAAACACGCCCCGGACCCGCCCGCCCCCGCGGACCGCGAAGGCCGCATGTGGGCGCCGGGGAACGCCCAGAAGTCAGCAGCGCGGTTATATCTCACGTTGGGGCATCGTGCGTCGAACGCCCCCAGTGATGCGCTTACTGGGGCGGTTGGTGGGTCTCGGGTGGTGGAGAAGGCCAGGAAGCAAAGAGCGGTGGGGCTCACCTTCTCGCATTCGTAAAACCGACCAGTTGGTTGGCATGAAGGGTAAGGCTATGCCGCTTTGGAATGGATTGCTATACCTGCGGTCGTTTGTTTTTTCTGGTTTGCTGCGGAGGGCGGATGGGGATGCGGGGATTCCGGTGTATTACGAGCGGAAAAGTCCTGGAGGGGCATAGTGAAAACTATGAATAGATAGCTCGCTGCCCGGCGCAGGCCTAACCCCTGGATTGCGAGCGTTCGCCCCTCCAGGACGCCTGTGACCCACTTTATCGTTGAGCGAAGTTCACGCCGGAATCCCCGCATCCCCATACGCGGACCACCATCAAAACAGAGCAATAAAAAAGGCGCCCCCAGAGGAAGCGCCTTCAACATACAGAACAAGAGACAGCTAAGTCTTACTTGCCCTTCGGCATCTGCGAAACCATTTGGAGATTCACGTCGATGCCTTCGACCTGGAAGTGGGGGCTGACCGCCATGGTGACCCGGTAGAAACCGGGGTTGTCAGCGATTTCCGCAACCGAAACCTGGGCGGCGCTCAACGGCCGCTGGGCGGCCACTGCCGGGCTCGGATTCTTCATTTCCGTGACCAGGTTCTTGATCCAGTTGTTCAGTTCGTCCTGCAGCACCGTTGCGCTCTTGGTCGCGCCGATGTTTTCGCGCTGAATCACCTTGAGGTAGTGGGCCAACCGGGAGCTGAGGAAAATGTAGGGCAGACGCGAATTGATGCGGCTGTTCGCCGTCACGTTCGGATCGTCGTAGAGCTGGGGCTTCTGGGTGGAATTGGCCGAGAAGAAACAGGCGTAATTGCGGTTCTTGTAGAAGCTCAGGGGAATGAAGCCCTGGTTCGCGAATTCGAATTCGCGGGTTTCCGGAATGAGGATTTCCGTGGGAATCTTCATCTGGTTGCCCTTGCCCACGTCGTAAAGGTGGATGGGAAGGTCTTCGACTTTGCCGCCCGCCTCGGGACCGCGGATGCCGACGCACCAGCCGTTTTCGGCGAAGGCGCGGGACAGGTTGGCGGCCATGGAAAACGTGGCGTTGCCCCACAGATACTTGTCATGCTGATCGCCCGTGACCTTTTCCTTGTACACGAATTCCTTGACCGGAATGGTGTCCGGGCCATAGGGAAGACGGAGCAGGAAGCGGGGAAGGACGAGGCCGACGTAGCGGGAGTCTTCCGATTCGCGGAAGGCCTTCCATTTCAGGTATTCGGCGCGTTCCATGTAGTTGGACAGATCTTCGATGGCCGGGAGCTCGCTGGCGTTCTTGCGATTGAAGAATTGGGCGCCGACCGACCCGATGAACGGGCAATGCGCGGAAGCCGAGATCTTCGACACGTTCTGCAGCAGGCTCACGTCCTGGGGCTTGGAGGTGAATTCGTAGTTGGAAATGATGGCGCCGACGGGCTCGCCGCCGGGGGTATCGTATTCCTGGGTGTAGATATGCTTGTACATACCCGTCTGGATGGTCTCGGGGGAATCTTCGAAATCTTCCAGTAGGGACTGTTTGGAGATGTCGAGAACCTCGATCTTGATGTTCTTGCGGAAGTCGGTCCGGTCGACCAGGAATTTCAACCCCTTCCAGGACGATTCCAGCTTCTGGAAGTCCGGATGGTGCAGGATGGCGTCCAGCTGCGACGAGATCTTCTCGTCGATGGCGGCGATCTGCTGATCCAGAACGGTCTTGTCGATTTTCTCGATGGTGGTGGTGCCTTCGGCGATGGCGCCGATGAAAACGCGCAGGGCCGCGGTGATGCGCTTGTTGGCTTCCACTTCGGCGATGTCGGACTCTTCGCGGAACTGGAGGATATCGACAGGCTTATCGGGGGCCGCCTTGATATCCATGAACTCCAGGATTTCGTTGACTAGGGATCTTTCCTCTGCCATGATTGCTCCTATTTCCTCGTTATCCTGCGTTTAACCGGCGGGCTTTTCGTCGGAACCTTCGTTCATCGGCACGATCTTGTCGAGCTCTGCCACGAGGCTGTCCATCGCCGTCTTGTCGGTCATGATCGCTTCCAGCTTTTTGCGGAATTCCTTGTTATCCATCAGGTTGGACTTCAGGTCCTTGACCAGGTTGCGCGCGGCCAGGAGTTTGGAGAGCTGCGGGACCTGTTTCACGATTTCCAGCGGAGTGAAGTCCTTGATGTTCTTGAATTTCAGGTCGACCTTCATGTCGCCGCCGCCTGGATTGATCTTGTTCTCCACGCTCATGTTGAGACCCAGATCCATCGACTCCATGACCTGGTTGAAGTTGTCCTTGTTGACATTGATTTTCTCTTTGTCGACGAGGCGGGTGGAATCGCCCTTTTGGGAGAAGTCGCCGAGAACCAGCATCTTGAAAGGGAGTTCGACTTTCTTCTGGGCGCCGCCCTTGTCGATATCCAGCTTAATATTAACCCGAGCTGGGGGGATTTCGTTCTGGAAACTGCCGGCCATGATTGGTCTCCTGGTTTTTGGGCTGGGTCTTGAGTGTCAAAGAATCAAGGAAAGGTCAAGGAATCGCTAGGCTAGAAAGCTACTTAATGTCAGCGCTTATCGCTAAAACAGGGTCCAATTTAGATATTTGGGTATGCATCTCAAGGGCCTTTTCCCAGAGTGCGGGCTTCATGGCTTCGTCCGCGGCGGTCATCAGGGCCAGGTATACTTTCTGGGAAAGGTAATACACCGAAATGCATAATTCCGGGTCCCAATGGGTTAAGGAATATCGGTCAATCTGCACTTTCAGATCTTCCAGGATGGACCGGGAAACATAGGGTTTATTGCCTTTAAACAGCAATTCGGCCAATATCAGTTTGCGATCGAAGTTGTTCTTTTCGCTGGAATCATTGGCCAGGCCGACCCGCAGGATTTGCAAAGCCGCCTCCAGCTTGCCTTCGCCCAGGAGGATGCCGGCCTGCTTCTGTTCTTCTCCCACGTCGCCCTTTTTTTTGATGGGGGCCGGTCCGCCGCCGGCGCCGCCGCCCAGCGCGGAGAGTACGTCGGCCTGGATCCAATCCTGGGTCATGGCGTCGGCGAAGGGAGTCCCGTCATCGAAAGTCAATGCGGCCAGGGTCGGCAGGCGGCTCAGCAGCAATGCCAATTCGATGCGGATGGCCTTTGCGCATAGCGCGAATTCGGGTCCCAAGGCCGCCAGCGCCGTGCAAATATACCGCTGCAGATCGAACCAGAAGATGAAACCGTCCGCCGAGAACGCCTCTTCGCCGTTCTTGGCCAGGTCTTGCCATTGCTCTTTCTGGAACAGGTTGCGATAGGCCTCCAGGGTCGCCGAATAGGGAGCCGGAATCATGGTCTTGCCGCCCGTGTTCGGGACGGTTTCGCGCAAGGGCTCCCACTTCAGCATGCGCATGATGCGGTAGGGCAGGGGGTTGGTCTTGTCCGACTCCTGCAGGAAGAATGCGCCGTTCTGCAGGGCGATATAGGCGTCGTCAGTGGACGCGATGGGTCCCTGGGGGGCTCCGGCAGCGGCCGCGGAGGCGGATTCGGAAGCTTCTTCGACGGGCTTGGGTTTGTGCTTTTCCGCGAACTCCTTCACCACTTTTGCGAAGCCGGCGAAGGAGGGAGGCGAATCCGGGAATTTTTGATCGCAGAAGATGCCCAACTCGGTCAGAGCCTGGCTGGCGGCCAGCAGGATCTCGTAGGTGCCGTACCCGTTCACGCCGGACAGCAAGGAGAGGTTGCGTTCGCCGTTCAGCCATTTGAGCGCGTTGGAGCGCGCCGCGGGGCGCTTGGGATGGATATCGTCCCAATGTTCCATAACCAGTTTAGCGTAGGCCTGGACGGATTCGGCGAAGCTGTCGAGCCCGTCGTTCATGGCGGTGGCGAAACTCAGGTAGCCCAAGGCGCGCATGTCCTTGGATTTCTTCATCAGGAAGCGCTTAGCCGCTTCCGCCATGACGGTATAGTCGTTCTCCGTGCTCTTGTCCGCTTCCGCGCGGGCGGATTCGAAATCGGGATCATAGCTTCCATCCTCGCCGCAGAATGAGGCGTCGGAGATGGGTTTTAGGAGATCTTCGAGTATAGCCATCAGTGGGCTCCGGGATAGAAGTCAAAGTTCAAAGTGCAAAATGCAAAATTCAAAGTTGAAGAGAAGACAAGTTCGCGCATTTCCGAATCCCCATTTTGCACTTTTAACTTTGCACTTTGAAATTTGAACTCTCTCTTGGTTTCGTCAATTCATCCCCACTCTAACGTCTTCCGAGATCAGATTCGGCTGCAGGTCGAACCGGAAATAATCCGGCATGGTGAAAGGGTTTTCGCGATCGGGAATGTTTCCCTCAAGGACCACGTCCACGTCGTACTTCTGGGCCACGTTGAAACGCCACTTGGCGGTGAGCCCGCCCGGCCGCGGCGCGAAAGCTCGCGCTCCGTCGAGCAGCTTCATGAAGCCCCAGACTCCATCCACCCGGCGGCCTTGCGACCCCCCGTTGATGTTGTCGACCATTATCTCCGCGCCCTTATAACTGTTTTCGTTCGGCCATTTGAAGGTGAACCGGGCCTGGCCCTCGCCGGGTTTCACCGCGATCTTGTCCTCGCCCAATCGGAAGGCGACCTTGGCGGTATTACGGGTCTCGGCCAGCGTGATGTTCAGGTTGTAGATGCGTATGCCGGCTTCGGAATACATCCGCTTGGATACCATGTAAGCTTTGGAAAGGCCTTCCAAAGCCACGGGGTTGAACTTGATGCGGATGCCGTTCCAATGCTTGGCAGTGAGGTTTTCCTCCTCGAATTTTACGAACGGGGCCAGCTTTCCGTTCAGGAACATGGCGAAGGCGCCCTTGTCGGGTCCGAAGAATGCCTTAAAATCCTCCAGGTTCACTTCCGAGGTGCCCGACCTGAGGAGCGGATAGCGGCCGCGCAGATTCTGGCCGTAAAAGGAGAAGACCTTGGACTTGTACGCGGCTTCCAGTTGGCTACCCGCGGCGGCCGTGAGATACCCGGCCACTTCGCGCACCGGCGTTTCCAGCAGGGGCGGCAGCCAGGTCTGGCCTTCGTAGCGATTGCGGATTTTCCCCGCTTCGTTCCAGCAGGTATTGAGCGGGCTCTCGGATTTGCCCGCGAACAGCGCCGAGGCCGCATCCATCATGTCGGAGCCGTTGTCGCCCGCCAGGGAAAGTTTGCTGAGCACCTCGGAGAGGCCGCGGGCGGCCGTGAAGTAGTCCATCAACAGTCCCGCGCCGGCCGCGCCGCCGTTTAGCTCTTCCACGAACTTGAACTGCTCCTTCAGGCGTTTTTTGTCGGCGTCGCGCGCTTCCATCGCCATGGAAAGCAGCTTGCCCGCCTTGCCTAATTTTTTTTCCAGCGCACCGGCGCCGGCCGGGGGCGGGGCGAGCAGGTTGGTTTCGACCAGCAGGCGCGACAGGACCGCGGGCAGGCCCTGGGTCACCGAAGCGAAACCGCTCAGCTTGCCGGATGCCTGGCCAGGGTCGCCCGGCAGGCGCACGGAAAGGCTTTGCAGCAAGCGCAGCCACTCTTCGGCGTATTCGACGTAGTACTTGTCGACCAGGGCGCGGTATAGTTGCTTCTGGTCCTGCATTTCGGGAGGCAGGGTGGCCACCTGGCCTTCGCCCAGCACCCAGTCGCGCTGGTGCGGTTGCTCCGCTCCCTGCGCGAGGCGGTCCATGGCGTCGTCGTCGAACGCGGCTTTGGTATAGAACCCGCGCACCTTGGCGTTGCTCTTCAGGGCGCCGTCAGCGGGCACGCCCATCTCGGTCAACGAAAGATCCCGGGTCCCGTCCTCGGCGCCCACGATGGAGGCGTAAAGGCCTTCGATGCTGGGGGTGCCCATCAGGCTCTGGCGTGCGTTTTGGATCAGGCCGGCATCGCCGCGGTCGAGGGGGGCGATATCGCCTTTCAGGAAGCGCTCGGCGAAGACCTCGGCGTGGTCCTCCAGGGCGGCCTCCAGATTGTTCGGCAAATTGTCCGCGCCGTACCTGTGGGTCGCCTCCTGGGCCCACAAGTGGGCCAACTGCGCCGCCAGTTCGGGCGGTTTCATGTCTTTGAGATGCTTCTGACCTTCGGAAGTCAGCATCAGGTACAGCTTCAGGTTTTCACGCAGGCGGGCGTGCTCGGAAGGATTGTAGAACTTAGAGGCGACATCGATGGCGGCGGCCAGGCTTCGCAAGGCGTCGCCGGACATGCGGGCGACCTCGATGGAGTGCGTCATGGTCGCGAGTTCCAGCGCTTCGGAGGTGTGCCGGAAGCCGGGGGGCAAATGTCCGCTGCCGCCGGCCTCTATGTCTTTGATCTTGACCAGCAGGGTAGTCAAAACTTCGGATTCGGCGCGGTAATCGCTCGCAGTGCGCCAGCGCAGGCGTCCCGCCTCGGAAACGGCTTTGGAAACGCCGTTGAGATAAGAGCGGGTGCCTAAGAAACCGATCAGGCCGTAAACCGTGACGGCGAGGGCGGCGAAAGTCATGATTGCCGAGGCAACCAAAGACCGGCGAGACATGCTGCCGAGCCGGTAGCCGGGTATTTGGGCCAGCGACTTGTCGTTCTTGAGCACGCCGCCGAACAACAGGAAGGTGAACAGGGAACGGGGACGGCTGACGGGATCCGCCTTGGCTGCCGACGCAGTGGAGCCTCGCTGTTTAGCCTTGTGATCCAGGAAGTGGGCCGCTTCACCGGCTGCATCCTGGAACGGATCGCTGGCACGGGCGAAATCCGCTGCTTCGTTGGGCACTACGCTGGTCATGAAGAACCCGCGGAACAAGGCCCGCTCGCGGCGCATGGTATCCTTGAAAAGGAGTTCCACGAAGGCGGCGAGCCGCTCCTGGGCCGCGCCGAATTCGTTGGGAAAGAGGAAGATCTGCTTTTTGCGCCCGGGGTCGGTCAATTGGGAGAGGCGTTGGGCCGTGCGGCTTTGCAGCGATTCCCACATCTTCTTGTATTCGCGTTCGAAGCGAATGCGCACCGGGGCCAGGTTGCCTCGCAGAGCGAAGGTGGCTCCGAACACTTGGTGGCTTTCCGGTTCCTGCAAGTTCTCGAAGAACTCGCGGAAGCCCGGCAAGATATCGGCATGGGTGAAAACCAGGTAAACCGGCAGCTCCAGGCGCAAGGTCCCCATCGCCATTGCGATCTTCTCGCGGTAGCGGGTGGCCAGTTCCGTGACGCCCTGGCCCCCGTCCAGCAGTTCCCGCAGGCTCACCACCAGCAGCACGCCGTCGAGGGCGGTGCGCTTGCCCTCCTTTTCCAACTGGGACAGCCAATATCGGAATTCATCGTCGCCCTCTTCGCCGGTAGCGTACCGCGTCGGCGCTTCGAGATAGATACCCTGGTTCGAGAACCACCATTGGCTGAAATGCTGGGTCTGCTTGGACAGCTCCGCGGGAGAGGGATAGCGCCGGGGGAAGTGGATGCCCGAGTGTTGCAGCAGGCTGGTCTTGCCCGAGCCGGGATTTCCCAGCACCAGATAGAAGCGGAAGAGGTCCAGGGGATCCTGCCCCATCTTCACCTTGCCCTTGCCGGATTGCTTAAGGATGTCGAGGGCGTTCTTGGTCTCGAACTTCAAGGGCTCAAGCCAGGGCTTAACGGCCATTTCCATCTCGAATGGGTTCGCCTGGGCGCTTTCCTGCCCCTTGAGCGCCTTTTTCAGGCGGATGATGCTCAGGATCAATGCGGCGAGGGCTGCGACGGCCAAAGGGATGGAGGACCACAGGAAGCGGCCGCCGAGGCTGCCAGCATGCAACAGCTGAAGCAGGAGGAAAAGCGCGCCGGCAAGGAGGATACCGGAGAAAATGATCCAGAATATCGCCGACTTGAAGATTTTCATGGGGCCGGGACTTTGCTTTGCAGCCGCTCGATGGTGGCGCGCGCCGGGTCGAGCGCGCCGTCGGTGGCGAACATGAGCAGTACGTACAAGAGCGCGGATACGACCAGGAAAACCGCGGAAGCGATGACGAGCGGCCGGCCGCTCTTTTCCTGGCCCTTAAGGCCGGGATGCACGTAGGCGGCGGGCGAGATGGCCTTGGCGGGTGCGCCCTTCAGGCCTTCCACGCGTTTGAGCAGGTTGCGCACCACGTTGGGCAGCACTTCCGGGCCGGACAGGCGGTAACGTCCCTGGAACCCCAAGGCGAGGGCGAAGTAGTAGACCTCTATGATTTCTAGGTTCCGTTTAAGGTCCGGAAGCATTGCTTCGAGACGCTTGAAGAAATTCTCCCCGGCGAGGCTGTCGTTGAAGAACGAGGTGGCCAAGGGATCGGCGATCCAGGTCTCGCGGCAATTGTTTTCGGAATTGATCACGGTCTCGTCGATGAAGGCGGCCAGGGCGTATTTGGCCTGTTCCACCGACTCGGCGGGTTTGCCATGCGAGACGCAGGTACGTTCGAAATCCTTGAAGTAGGAGGTCAGCAGGCGCTTGAGGTGATCGGCCTGGCCCAGGTTCGGAGTCTCCCGGATCTTCACCCCGATCAAGAGGATGTCGGTGGCGAGGATGGACAGGCTGGGCACTTCCTTGCTGGACGCTCCGCCGGTGCCGAACAGGGTCTGGCCCGCGCTCGCGCCCCCCTGCCCGAACATGGTCTGGACTGCGCCGTCGGCCCAATCCATTCCGTTGCCCTGTCCGAAAGCCGTGCGCATGCTGGGTTGGATGGGTTGCTGAAGGACTTTTTTCTGACCGGGTTGCATCATAGGGGTGGGGTGATCCTTATGCTGGATTCAGATAGAGTTCAAACGTCAAAGTGCAAAGTTCAAAGTGCAAAATGGGAGAAACAGGAAAGCGTTCGTCCTGTCTTCTCCAGTCTTCTCTTCAATATTTGAACTTTTCACTTTGCACTTTGACTTCTCCTTGCCGTAGGTCCGCGCCGAGGGACCATGGCAAGGCGTCTCAGTCCGTTGTCGCAACCAGCTCAAGTTTGGTGCTCGGAAGGTCCGACGGCATATGGATGGCCAACGCCTTGGTTTGCGTGATCAGCTCCCACAGGTCGCCGCCCTGCTGGAAACGGAAATACTTGAAACCGGCCTTGGCGGGTATCGACTGGGGCGCGTTCGTCTCGGGAACGAGCGCGATGCCGGGCAGCGCGGCGTTGACAATCATTTCCAGCCTGCTCACGGGGCCTACCTTGGTCTTGCGCTGCACGGTGGTGATGATTTCCACTTCCGATGCCTGGGCGGATACACCCAGATAGAACTGTTTCAGCGTATTGAAGTCCGCGTCCTTCATGTTCGCCGAGTACTGGATCGGGCTGGTCTTGGTGAGAGCGAAGATGCGGTAGCCGGTCGGCACGGTCACGCCTAGCAGGGCCTCGAGCATGGCGAACAACGGGCGGAAGCATGCTTGGAGATCCCCATGCACGTACTTGGGCATGTCCGCGGCCTTGACGTCGTGGCCGAAGCTGATGAGGCTGCCGGCGAACCCCAGGAGACGGCGGAACAGGCCCTCGGGATGGGCAAAGGGGTTGTTGTGGATGTGGATGATTTCCGGAAGCGCTCCGTTGATGGCGGACAACAGCAGATAGTTCGTTATGGCTTCGGAATTGAATTGAGCGATGCCGGTGCTTTTCTGGGCCCGCTGTCCCATCAGATAGTTGCTCTTCTGAAGACAGCTTTCCATCAGCCTCTTGAGTTGCAGCATCAGTCCGTGGGCGGCCACGGTCCGTATCGAAGAGGGGAAGAAGGCGTCGCTGACCACGACGCGGCCCTGGGGATCGCGCACGAGATCGGCGATCTTCAGGGTCTGGAATCCCGTGGTCGATTCGCCATCGAACAGGATGCGGAGATTCAAGCGTCCGAAGACGATTTCCTTGGCGTTGCCGCCGGAATTGCCGTCGGCGATCTCGCGTCCCTGTCCCAAGTACCGGGATGGCTTGCTTTCCGCGCCCTGGAAGGCCAGGTTCGGGTTGCCGGCGACATAGGCGGGCAATGCCAAAAGCACCCCCAGGGATTCCCTGGCCGCGGGAAAAAAGGACTCGAACTGACGCTGGTCGGGCAGGGGATCGGTGCGCGGGGAAGAAAAGTGCGAACCGTCGGGGAAGATGCCGGATGTGTCGCGCAAGGCGAAAAAACCGTT
>JBDSIO010000006.1:0-3864 GCA_039917895.1 Fibrobacteria bacterium
ATTTCACCGTAGGACTTGGCGACGGCGCCGCCGGACTTGGCCAAAACCGTGGTGATGGCGGCGGTCAGGGAGGTCTTCCCATGATCAACGTGGCCGATGGTGCCGACGTTGACGTGAGGCTTATTCCGGTTGAATTTTTCCTTGGCCATAATACAACTCCACTTGCTCTAATGAGACTGTGTCCAGGGCCGTGTTATCCTCGAAAGGAACCTCGGCTCGGTTTTTCCTGCTCTGTTCAGGAAGGAACCCAAATCAGCGGGTTAAAGGCTCAATTCGTTCTTCTTACGCCGTGTTTCTCGTAAGTCAGAACGTAAACCCCTAACCCTTTTGATAAGGAGCGCAGTAAAGTAGTATAGCCGAACGTGTTTGCCAAGGGTATCTCAAGGAGGATTATCGAGTTATACCCATCGGAGTCCAATTTCCGGACAATCCCCCCGCGGGCAGCGAGATCCGCCAATACCAAACCGCAAAATTCGTCCGGAATGATGATTTCCAAGCGCATAATGGGCTCAAACACCTCAAACTGGGCGCAGGAGAGGTGCAGCTTCAAGCAATCTGCCAAGCACTTGGCCAGCAGCGGAAGCGGCAAGGGATCCTTGGATCCCGAGATCTCCAAAACGCGGCATGTGAGCCCGGCGATATTGCCGAATCCACACATTCCTTGTCCCACGAAATGCTCGAAAACGGCCTCCAGCACCTCTTTGTATTCGGGCGCGACCGGGATCGCATACGCGACGCCATTCTTTTCATCCTCCTGCCCGCCCAGCATGTCCACCACTATGCGGGCTTCGGCCCCCATCGCCACGCTGACATTTTCGAGCCCTGTTTGCGGGCCTTTCAGCTTTTCGAGGTAACGCACGGATGGCGCCCCGATGCGGATATCGCACTTGTGATCTTTTTTCAACCGTTTGCAGAACACGTCCAATTGCAGCTCGCCGACGGTGCTGATCAGCCAGCCGCCGGTGGCCGGATCGGGCGTGATCGCTATGGAAGGCTCGGTATCCGCGAGTTGTTTGAGGATCCGGTCGACGAAAGCGAAATCGTCCGCATGCACCAGTTCGATACGGGATTGCAGCAGTGGCCGGTACTTCCGCGTCAGGATGCCGGTAGCGGGCCCGGTGTCGGCTTTGCCGTCCGAGAACAGCACCTGGCCCATGCGCCATTGCTGCGGAGACTGGATGGCGACCACGTCGCCCACACGAATTTCGCGCACATCGTGGATTTCCTCCAGGCTTTCGGCGAAGACGCGGAAGAAGCGGGCGCCTTCCAGGCGCGGCAGGGACTGGGGTTCGTAGACCTTGGCCAGGAAGATTTTGCCGATATCCTGATAGTGGCGGATTTTGATTATAAAGCCAAGGATACCGCGTCCGCCGGGAGCGCCGGAGGCAAGGCGCACGGGCGGACCCGCATGCGCGGAACCCAATGAACCCGGGTCGCGGGGCGCGCCGGGCGGGGGCAGTAGCAGGTTCACGCCGTTCATCAGCTGACGGATTCCGACATTGCGCAGAGCAGACCCCATGTAGACCGGGATGTAACCTCCGTGTTCCATGGCGCCTTTGAGGCCTGCCGCGATGTCGTCGTTGCGGAGTTCCTGGCCGCCCAGCCAGGCGTTGGCCAATGCATCATTGAATTGCGAGGCGACGTCGATCAAATCCTTGCGCGCCAACGCGTAATCTCCGGCCAGCAAGGCGGGCACTTCGCCCTTGATGAGCTTGCGGGGATGCTCAACCGAACGGTGCAGCGCGAGTTGGTTCATCACGTCGATGACGCCGTCCAGCGAGGGCGGGCCGCCGGCCGCCGAGGGCGCGTAGATGGGTAACGTCAATGCGACGGGGTTGATGCGGAACATCACCCGGATCTGTTCCATCACCTTGCGGTAGTCGGATCCGGAGATGTCGAGCTTGTTGATGAAGATGAGGGCGCCGTTGCGGTTGGCCTTGATCTTCTCCCAGGCCTCGAGGCTCTGCGACTCGATGCCGCTGACTCCGGATAGGACCAGGACGACGCCTTCCACGGCCTGCAGGGCGAAATCCACTTCCACGCCGAAGTCCACGTGGCCGGGCGTATCCACGAAGGTGACACGCGTCCCTTTCCATTGGTAGGACGCGATGCCGGCCTCGATGGTGATGCCGCGCTTCTTCTCCTCTTCCAGGTAGTCCATAGTGGCGAGCCCTTCGTCGACTTCGCCCAGGCCGGGAATGGTTTCGCTGAAATACAGTAGGCGCTCGGAGACCGTGGTCTTGCCTGCGTCTACGTGGGCCAGAATGGCGATGGCGCGCGTTTCTTTAGGGGCCGAGGACATGGTTAGAGTCAATCCCGTTTGTCGTCTATGGAGGTACCCTAAGTATAGAATGTAATCCCGGTTGGGCCTATTGAGTCTGTTCCATTGGGCCCTCGTAGGGAGTTGGGCGTACAGGCCGCCCTCCTGGGCTGGCCGCTACGCCCTTCGGGGTCGGGTGAAAAGAAAAACCAGGATTACGATTCCCTGGAAGCGGCGTTGAATGCCCTGCCGTTTGGCTCAGCCGCCCGACGGCCAAAGGCGGACGCAACATGGTGGCGGTCAATACCGCCGTCGACATCGGCCTGGATGCCGTAGTTATCCTGGGACTATTTGTGCTCCAGGATCGCCTTTAGGTTGTCCAGACCCGCCCGGTAGACCGTGCGCATGGTCTTGGTCGCGGTGGTATCATCCTGCCCAACGGCCGGGCGAGGCGAGACGTCCTTGCGCTTGAAATGGCCGCTCCAGGTCACTTTGCTCATGCCCTTCTTGTCCTTGCCCACCGAAACGGTGGAGGTGTATTCGCTGATGGGCAATGGGCTCTCGATGATGTTGTAGCTATACTCCGTTTTCTTTTCGTCATAGCTAAGCAGAGTTTCCTTGAGAGTGGCGCCGTCTTGCAGGGTCAATAGGCGTATCGCCCCCACCTTGTTGTTCTCGCCGCTGATGATCTCCGTTGTCTTCACGGCCGGGTGCCAGGCCCCCAGGTCGCCGAAGTTGTTCACCTTTTTCCAAACCGTTTCGGCGGGCGCGTTGATTTCGCAAACCTCGGTGATCTTCAGGAACTTGGCGCCCTCGCCGCCGAATGCGAATGATGCGGCCAGGGATAATGCGAATACGCCGGGCAATTGCTTTTTCAGCTTGTTCATTTTCATGTCTTTCGTGAGGTGCGGTTTCCGGGAGGTTTGGACCCTCCCGGCATAAAGGTAGCGCGGTCAATCCCATCGCGCACGCGAAATAGCATTAGCAAATCGAAGGCGATATCCTGCGTGTACGTGGGAGGCAACCTCAACGGCCCGGTGTTAAAACGTCCTCGTCTTGACGTTCCGGAACGGAGTTGAAGGACGGCTCGGGCAGCAAGAACGGTTGCCGTTTTCCGCTCTCAGGGTGTGGTGCCGGGCGTATAAACCAAAAACCCCGGTTTCCCGGGGTTTTTGTACATCTCTGCTTTTCTTAAAGGCTTTCGTTTGCGACTAGTTGTTACCAGCGGATGCAAGCGAATGCGGGCTTTCGCCCAATGGCTACCACCTAAAGTGTGCGAACGCTTTGTTGGATTCCGCCATGCGGTGGATATCCTGCTTCTTCTTGACCGCATTGCCTTCGTTGTTGAGGGCCTGGATCAGTTCGGCCGACAACCGGCGGGACATGTCCTTCTCGTTGCGGCCCTGGGCCGATTCCTTGAGCCAGCGCAGCGCGAGTGCGGTGCGGCGGGCGGGAGCGACTTCGACCGGAACCTGGTAGTTGGCGCCACCGACGCGGCGGGACTTCACTTCCAGGGAAGGCTTGATGTTGTTGAGTGCGTTCTTGAACAGGGTCAGCTCGTCGTCCTCGCCGCCGACCTTCTTCTTGAACTCGACCAAGGCGGA
>JBDSIO010000007.1:0-11483 GCA_039917895.1 Fibrobacteria bacterium
TCGCAATGCAGCGGAGGGGCCTTTTGCATTTTGAAAAGGAGAGGAATCGATACCGATAGAAAGAAGCAGGACTCAGCAGGGATGCATACGTGGGATTTTTACGCTGCCAGAGCCCGAGAGCTTACAGTGGTCCGCCAAAGAAAATCGTGTTCGAGTTCCTCGGCGCTCGGCTGCTTGAAGCTAAACACCTGGCAGCCCTGTGGATTGACGCCAGACAAGACCTGCCGAATCGCCCCATCCTTGCCGGCGGCGTCCATACCTTGAAAAATAACCAGGATCGCATAGCCGTTCGATGCGTAGTGAAGGCGCTGCAGGGACGCCAGTTCGTCCACCTGCTTATCGAGAAGTTTGTGGTATGCCTTTTTCGACTTGTAAGCGCGTTTAACCTGCGTTGGCCACTTCTTAAGATCGACCGTAGTGCCCTCGGGAATGCGGAAATCATTTGGATCTATTTTCAGAGTCATGACGAGCCGTCCCTGCCTGTTTCCCTGGTTTTGCGTGGGCTCCAATGCCATTTCAATCGGGGTTTTTCATGGTTCCCGCCACATGAGGTTTCTAGGTTCACTGATGGCGCTCCAAAGTCTCGGGCCCGGTACGGGACAGGATTTCCTCGGCATCGGTCGCTTCTTTCTCGGAGCCATGTATAATCAGCACGAACTTGCCCGTTTTGATCGCCGTCTCGTACCGCAAAACGCTGTCCTGGGGGATACCGATGCTGTACAGGGCCGCTCCGATGGCGGTCAAGCCGGCCATCAGTAGAGCACCCTCCAATCCAGCTACTATCCAACCTACCAACGGTCCAGCCACCAAGAGAGGGCCTAAGCCCGGGATCCAGAATAATGCCGAGCCGAATAAAAGACCCCATAACCCTCCCCAGAAGGTGCCGGTTTTACCCCATGCCTTCATCCGATCTCCAGCATTGTAATAGCCGACCACATGCTCTTCCGTATCTTGGTCCCGCCCCACCAGCGAGAGTTTTTTCATGTCGAAGCCGGATTGCTGGAGCGACTTGATCGCGGATTCCGCGGACGTATGTGATGGATACGTGGCCACAAGGGAATTGTTCTTGTTCATCATACCCCTCCTCGCTCTTTTATCTGGACTCATCCAAGTGACCGATGGGAACCTCGGCCCAATAACCTTCGCGACCGTAATGAACATGGAGTCCGGCCTCATACTCCCGAGTCAAAATCGATTCGTCGGTGTACTCCTGAGATTGCTTGACAGCTTCCCTGGTAAGTTGGACAAAAACTTTAGACTCCGGCCAACTTATCCTTTTGATCCACTGGGGTGAGATCAATACCTTTTTCCCAGGCCACCAATTCCGCGTGTCCACTACGAGATAGCGGATCGCCCAGGTCGCGTCATCGATGATGAAATCCACCACATGGCCAATTTCGCCATCCTCGGCTTGAATATGATCGCCGCCTACTTCACGGGTGCTGCGTAAATGAGGATCCCAGGATTCCTCTTCCCGCTTGTCATTTTTCCATTGTTCCGGTTCGTAAGGGATATAGGGGTATGCACCCCACATATATGGACCCGCCCAATACGTTGGCCAGCCATAGTAGCTGTAATAGTCTTTCTCGAATTGACGGGAAACGGGTTTGTCACTTTCCAAAGACGGGCTCTCTTCGATTTGCTTTTTTGTCAGTGCGATTTCAATTTGCCGTTTCGTCGCGTCCACGATGCCCAAAGCATGCGGAGATATCAATACCAGCCTTCCCGTCAGCCAACCGGCAGTCTCCGCAACCAGATAACGAATCGTCCAATGATTGTCATCGAAGTAGAATTCCCTTACGGATCCGATTTCACCGTCCCGGCCGTTCATTTTGTAACCCTTCAAACTATTCGCTTTATTCAGCATACAGTCTCCTTATATGCGCATTGTTCGATTACGTATCAAATCGGGCCGACCATTGAGTTTCAGCGGACATGCTCTTAGGTGCACCTCATCCCGCTCCAGTTCAATTCGCTGGGCCTCATCGGAGTCCGATCCTTAACGTTGCCTTCCCGGCCGAGAAGACACTGGACTCTACAATGGTGAATATATGTTCCACCATGACGAGGTTCGTATAATTCGCTTTTTCAAGGTTCGCTTATCGGATTTCTAAGCCGGCGAATATAAGTGGGCCGCAGGTGCTTTTATATGTATTAAGAAAGCAATGGAAAATAGAATCTACCTGCCTCCCAATCTTAAATCGGCACTTACACGTCTGGCCTCGCCTTTTCTTGATTCGCAACTCCCTTCTCTAAGTGTCGCTGTTCAGGAGTATGGCGAATCAATCGCAAAGGCGTCAATCTCCTCCCCCTTTATGGACGTGCCTTTGGCGCGTGTAGTTTGCCTAAAGACCTTGAATATCCTGAAAAGCTATCCTGATCTGGATCCTGATTCCAAAAAATGGGGGGCCGCCGCCGTCAAATATTTTTTGATGCGTGCGGACGAGATCAACGGCTTTACCACACCTGGCGGCTTTGAAGACGACGCCCTGGTCATGCATGTAGTGACCGATGTTATATTGGCCGATAAAGCTTTTGAAAAGGATTTTTCCTGGGATTCGGCTTGTTGGTGAGCCCTTTGAAACGAGTTGGACATCGAAGCAAATCCCAAGCATCGAGTCAATATGAAAATTTTGATCGGATACGACGGTTCGCCGGAATCCGAGGTCGCGCTAAATGAGCTGGGGATTGCAGGGCTGCCGGACAAAGTACGGGCGATTATTCTCTTCGTCGCACCGCTAATCAAACCGGATCAGTATACACTGCCATTGGTAGGATTGGGTAAGGATCAAACCCGAATGATGTCCGCCGCCAAAAGCAACGCTGAAACAAGCGCGGCGAAAGCCGCGGCGCATTTAAAAACGATGTTCCCAACCTGGGAAATCACCTCCGAAGCAATACTTGATTCTCCGGCCCAAGGGTTGCTCAACCGTGCCAATAGTTGGAAACCGGATCTGGTAGCACTTGGCAGCCGCAACCGCTCGGCCATTGGAAAGTTCCTAATGGGCAGCGTCACCACAAAAGTTATTTACGACGGAAATTCCAATATCCGTATGGCACGGATGCGGAAACGGACATCCGCAGCTCCGCGAATATTTATTGAAGTGGACGGCAACCCGGGATCGGACTCTGCCGTATCCATCGCAGCCTCACGTAGTTGGCCAGTAGGTACCCATATCCGCATCCTAACGGTTTCCAACGAGAACGGGTTTTCCAAATCGGGAAAGGACAGGATCACCCCCGGAGTTGAACGAAAAACATCACATTCAAGGTTGGTGGAGTCGAAAAGCATGAAAGCCGTCAAATTGTTTGCTTCCAACGGGGTAAAGGCGGATTTTGTCGCCCTCATGGGCGATCCCCGCATCGTCATATTGAGGGAGATAAAAATGTGGGGATGCGACTGTATATTCGTCGGTTCCCGCGGAATAAGCAGGATAAAAGGATTTGTGCTGGGTAGTGTATCTTCAGCGATTGCCTCTTATGCGACTTGCACCGTGGAGATTGTGCGAAAGTAGTCCATTCCGCGATCCAAAAACCCATCGCCACCAAAAGGCAAACACGGAAGGAAATTCGACAAGAAGGACCTTCACTCTTCACCCAGCTTGGTTTATGGGATAGGCGGATCCGTCCGACGACGTTTTTCGTCTCGTTGACGATCTATTGTGCTTGCGATCATCCGTCCCAATTTTCCAGCAGCTCCGTCTATGGCTTGTCCCACGGTGGAGTCTTGGTGTGAGACTGAAACGGGTTGAAGCCCTTCAAGGCGGGCCTCCATGACGCAGCGTTTGTCGTCGATGCCGGCTTTTCTGCCGTTTTCATCGCTAAGGTGGACTTCGATGCGCGTAATATGATCGCTGAGGTGGCCCAGGGCATTCTCGACGGCGCCATTTACCTGGTCCGCAAGCGTTTCGCTTCCTGTAATGTTGTTGTCCGTATTGACTTGAACCTGCATTTTCGACTCCATCGTCCGATTTAATTTCCCAGCCGCCAATTCAAAGATGCCGATCTGAATTTTCCTGAAATCCGACGGTCACAATTTGACCTTAGGGAAGATTCATTAAGGATAAGCGGCTAAACCTACCGTAACCATCCGATAGACGACTCAAATAGATATCGTACCGAAAATAGATTCGAGATTTACGGTAACCTAGGAATACCGGATGAAAACTCGCGCGAAGATTCAGGTTCGGGGAGGGTGAAATCCATCTGCCTCTTCTTGAAAGCTTTCAGGGCGTGTCATGAAAGAGGATGGAAGCCTTTCCCCTTGTGTTTGCGAGCCTAACTTGGACCCTGCCAGGGATACCTGCAAAATCCGGTGATGGTGACCGGGCGATCCGGTCCATGCTGACCGACAACCTCCCTCGTCATAGCCGGTCAGCATGGACCGGATTTCAACCGATTAGAAGTTACTCATCACCGGTCACTTTGGGGGCCGTTTTCGGAGTTCTCATGCTCTCTCCTTTGAGCTTGAAGGTGTAGGCATTGTGCTTTAGCCTGTCGCAGATCGCCTCGGCCATCGTCGGCTCCGGGAGCCTCTCCAGCCAAGTCTCCATCGGGTACTGGCTTGTGACCACAACCGGGCGCCTCTGGGTGCGTTCGTCGAGCATTTCAGCCAAATCCGACAACTCATTTTCGCCCAAGGTCGCCATCGCGAAATCGTCTAAAAGGAGGACGCCGGTTTTCTTGATCTTTTCCGCAAATTTCAGGTATTGGCCCGTCGCCCGCGCCCGCCGAATTTCCTCCAACAGTCGCTTGAACGTGATCTTGGTAACGGAGTACCCGAGTTTACACGCCTCTACGCAGATGGCCTCGGCAAGGTAGGATTTACCCGCACCGGTGGCTCCAAAAAGAAGGACATTATGCCCGGCGCGGATCCACTCCGCCGTCCGAAACACATGTACATCTTGCTTGGTGAACCCTCGTTTGGCATTGTAGATCACGTTCTCGAGGCAAGCGCCTTCGGGCCGGAAATCCGCCTTGGTAATGGCTCTGGCAAGCTTCCTGTTCTGACGGGCGGCCCATTCGTCATCGACCAGAAGGCTCAACATTTCCTCGCATGGAAGGCTACGCAGTTCGCCGCGTGCGAACCGTTCCTCCAGCGACTGGGCCATTTGCGAAAGTCGCATCAGGCGCATCTTGTGAGTCGTTTGTTCAATCATTTTCGTCTCCTTTGATTTTGTCATTCAGTAAAAACGCCGCTTTGCCCCTGAGATACTCATGGGGTGGCAAGGCGGCCTTGGGGGCCACGTCTTTTCCGACGGCAAGCCCAAGCTTCAACATGGCTTCAATATCCTCAGGTGAGTCCACCTTAAGGCGCAAAGCCATTTCGCAGATGATTTCCAGCGGGCCGTTTCCATACTGCCTGCCCAATGCCGACAGGTGGCGGCAACGGCGGACAGCCAGCTCCTCGTGCTGGGCGCTTGCGAATATGTTCTCGGCGATCCTTCGGCAATGCGGTCCCACCATGCCGGCGGCTTCCAAGCGGTGTTCCTTTCCGGAAAAGCGCACGGCGCGGTGAGCGTGCGTCAGATGTAACACGTTAGTTACCGTCTCTCCCAGTCCGGCTTCGCGTAATATGTGGCTGGCTATGCGGGCGCCGTCGATGAAGAACTCGACCACTTTCTTCTTCGAGAACGCATCAACGTGCAGGTTCGCATAGGTATACGGGACGCTGTAGAAATTGCCAGCGAATCGCACATGATAATCGGCGCCGACACGAAGCTCCCTATCGATGCGCAACAGTTCGAATGGAATCTGCGGCAAAGGCCGCAAGACCGGCTTGTCCTTGACGGTGAAACGTTCATTGCGCGATTGTTTATAGATGGGCATCAGCCTGTCATTGAACTCCTGGATAACCGGCAGGCTCAGTTCCTGGGCCCGTTCCACGGAGTCGATAGGCATCTTCCGCAACCGCCAAAGGAGAAGATTCCCCAGGTGGCGCACGGAATTCTCCACCAAGGCCTTGTCGCGCGGCTGGTACGGGCGCGCAGGTAAGAGCACCATGCCGTGGTGTTGGCAAAAACGGGCGGCGAGGTCGTTGAGTTTGGGATTGAAAAAGGAGGCGATGATGACCATGGATTTCATGTTGTCGGGGACCAGGACCAGCGGGCAGCCGCCGAAATAGGCCAAGGCCAGAGTCAAGGCGTCAAGGACGCTTTGCGTGGACTGATCTTTGAGCGGTAGCGCGAAGCTTTTGCCGGAGGCGCCGAGCGAACAAACGAAAATGGGTATCTTGCAGGTTATATTTGGAGACGGATGGATGCGCAACATCGTTCCCGCGAAATCGATGTAAAGCTTTTCCCCAGGCTTTCTATCCATGCGCAGATGGATGCTTTTGCGTTTGAGATGCGCACCCACTACCTCGAAGAACTGGCTCCGCTTAAGACCGTTGGGATGTGCTGTGGAGTACTCTTCATAGAGTCGCTGGATGCAGGCGCCGGGTTCGCTCATGGAGCGCTCAAGGGCCTCCAAATCCGGCAGGGCGACTTCACCGGGAACGGTCGCGCGGGCACCGTAAAGAAGCGCGAGAAGCTCGGAATCCTTCATGCCCTCTGGTAACGGCCACGTTACTCCGGAAACCTTGAATCTCTTGAGGGTTTGGTTGACTGAACCCTTGGCGCTTTGTAAGGCCAGGGCGATTTGATTTTGCGATAAACCGGCGTCGAGTGACAGCCTGAGCATCTCCCGAATCTTGAGCATTTTGAGCCTCTTCTGCAATAAGTTCCCCTGGGTTGAACAGGAGAGGAGTTGCAAAAGGGAGGCTGGATTGTGAAGGACGGAAACCGGTCACCATGGACCGGATTTCCACCCTGCGGTCAATCGACCGATCCGGTCAGCTTGGACCGGATCGCCCGGTCAGCATGAACCGGATTTGCCGGTCACCATGGACCGGATTTTGCAGATACCCGGTTAAACATAAACGGGGTGTCCACTTTTATAGGTTAGAAGAGGGTTATTGAGAGGATGAACCAAAATAGGGGACCATTAAGACCCCTTCGCAATTACCTGTTTCCCGTGAAATTCGGCAATCCGAGGGGTCTTAATGGTAGGCCTGGGCAGACTTGAACTGCCGACCCCCGCCTTATCAGTCCCATTACCCATCATTTACTTGTGTCTTTTCAGATGGGGTCATTGTGTGCTCCAGGATGTCGATGCTCCCAGCCTACCAATTCCCTCGACATATCCGCCTTAGGTGGGCAATGTGAGTAAATAGGTGAGTAAATTTTTTCCAGAAATGCCGCGTTTTGGCATCTGACGTCCTCCCGGCCTATCAGACTTCTACCTTCGGTATCAAACGTGTAATTCAAAGATTTAATTGGACTTAGGGGGCAAAAACAAGAAGACCCGGCTTTCCATTCAGAAAACCGGGCCTCTTTAATTGGTCGGGATGGCGGGATTCGAACCCACGACCCCTTGCTCCCGAAGCAAGTGCTCTACCAGACTGAGCCACATCCCGTCGACCAAGGGCCAAACAATTTAGTTTCCCGGGCTTGAACTGCCAACCGAACGGGCCCTTCGTGGTCTTCCATGCACGGAACTGTCCGCATTCCCGGCGAATCCGGGGCAAATTCCCTTCCGTGAATGTCCTGCCACAGGAAAGGCGGACCCCGTAAGGTCCGCCTCTGATTTTTTTATTTGGACGGGAGGCCTGCTCCCGTGACGGGATTAGTTTTCGTCGTAGTGATAGCCGGCTTCGCCGTGGTCGGTGAAATCGAGTCCCTGCAGCTCTTCGTCGTGGCTTGGGCGGAGGCCCACGATGACCTTGACGATGAAGACCAGCACCAGGGTGCCGATGATGGCCAGAGCCATGGTCAAGCCGATGGCCTTGAGCTGTTCGAGCCAAAGGGTCTTGCCCACGATGTCCTTGAGGTTCAGGTTCAGGTTGGCGTTGACCGCGGGGTCGGCCAGGAAACCTGTGAGCAATGCGCCCATGGTTCCGCCCACGCCGTGCACGCCGAAGGTGTCGAGCGCGTCGTCGTACTTGAACCAGTTCTTGAGCTGGGTCACTGCCAGGAAAGGCACCAGTCCGGCCATGACGCCGATGATGACAGCGCCGGTGGCGTTCACGAAACCGGTGGCGGGAGTGATGACGACCAGGCCGGCGACGGCTCCGGAGCACATGCCGAGGACGGTGGGCTTGCCGCGGAAGATCCATTCCAGCATGGGCCAAACGAAGGCGGCGATGGCGGTGGCGAGGGTGGTGGTCATGAATGCGTTCGAAGCGACGCCGTCGGCAGCGACTGCGGAACCGGCGTTGAAGCCGTACCAGCCGACCCACAGCATGCCCGTGCCGATTGCGGTAAGGACCAGGCTATGCGGGGCGAAGTTCTTCTGGCCGAAACCCACGCGCTTGCCGAGGATGAGGCAGAGGATGAGGGCGGACCAGCCCGAGGACATGTGCACGACGGTTCCACCGGCAAAGTCGATGGCCTTGATGCCGGCGCTGGCGTTCCACACGCCGTTCATGAAGCCGTCGACGCCCCAAACCATATGGGCCAGGGGGAAGTAGACCACGAGCATCCAGCCGAGGATGAACAGCATGATGGCGCTGAACTTCATGCGCTCGGCGATGGCGCCGATGATCAGGGCGGGGGTGATGATGGCGAACATCAACTGGTACATGGCGAACACGTTGGCCGAAACCCAGCCAGCATAGGCGGTATTGGGAGCGGAAGTCACGCCCTTCAGGAAGGCGAAGTGCAGACCGCCCAGGAACGGCGAGCCCGCGTCGAATGCGAAGCTGTAGCCGAAGGCCCACCACAAGATGGTGATGAGGCCGGCGCAGCCGAAGCACTGCGCGATTACGGAGAGGACGTTCTTGGTGCGGACCAGGCCGCCGTAGAACAGGAACAGGCCGGGAAGGGTCATGAACAGAACCAGGGCGGCGCAAACCATCATGAAGCCGTTATGGCCCGGGCCTGGAACTCCGACCAAGGAGTGGGCGGGGGCGACGTTGTTCATGTAGGCTTCGAGATCCGCGATGCGAGCCAGGGTGGCGGAGTCCACCGCAGGAGCAGCTGCGACGGCGACGGCCTTGGTCGTATCAACCGCGGCCGTTTCAGCAAAGCCGGCCGTTGCGCCAATCAGGCCCAATGCGAGGGCCCAGCATGCGATGAGCTTGGTTCTTAGGTTCTTGGTTTTCATCATCTTGGGTTCCTCGAATTAGGGATTAGTCATCCATCCTTGCGGCCAAAATCAATTCATTTTCCAGTGGCCCGATCCCTGGATATGAGCATAGGCATAAGCATTGGTCATGCCAATCGGTTGTTGTTAAGAGAAAGGGATAAATGGTCATTTTTGGGGGCTGCAAAGGTATGTGAGTTAACTATTGTCAATTTAAAGCAGTAATTGTCAATATAATTTGGCCAAAGTATGACAATATCAGGTCTTTTTTCATTTGAAACGGAAAATTGGAGCTCGGTGAAGCGATTCGAAAGCTGGCTCTCTTAGTCAAAAAGCCAGGTGCTTCTTCACGCTTTCATCAGTCAGATCTGAAGTCCTGCCGTCTTGCACCATGGTGCCGCGCTCCATGATGTAGTACCGGTCGCCGAGGCGCCGGGCGAAATCGAGATATTGCTCCACCAGCAGCACCGCGATGTCGCCCTTTTCCTTGAGCCCGTACAGCACCTTCTCAATGTCGTCGATGATGGAGGGCTGGATGCCTTCGGTGGGTTCGTCGAGGAGCAGGACCTTGGGCTTACCCAGGAGCGCGCGCGCGATGGCCAATTGCTGTTGTTGTCCACCGGAGAGGTTTCCGCCCAGACGCTTGCGCATGCCGGCGAGGAAGGGGAACAACCCGAACACCTCATCCTCAGGGAATTTTTTTAGTCTTTCCGGCCGCGCTTCGAGGCCCAGGATCAAATTCTCCTCGATGGTCAGCTTGGGGAAGATTTCGCGCCCCTGCGGCACGTAGGCGATACCGGCGCGGGCCCGCTTCTCGGGCGGCAATCCGTTCAGGCTTTTACCCTGGAAGGCGACTTCGCCTTTGCGCGCGGGGAGCAGCCCCATGATGGCTTTCAGCAACGTGGTCTTGCCCACGCCGTTGCGTCCCATCAGCGCGGTTATGGTTCCAGGCCGCAGTTCCAGGTTCACATCGCGCAATACTTGGCTCTCGCCGTAATTGATGCCGAGGGCTTTCACGCGCAGCATGGGAACGGCGGCGGATCCTTTGTCAACGCTGCCAGGCGCAGTGGACGGTAAGGCCGCGGATGGGTTCGAATCGGATATTTTCGAATCGGATTTCAGAGCGGTATCGGACATGTGTTCCTCAGGCGCCTGGGGTTGCCGATGATGTGTTGGCCATGGTGCCAAGCGCCACCGCCTTTTCGGCGCGCGTGCCGTGGGAGCGACCGAGGTAGCGTTCGATTACCTGCGGATCCTCTTGCACCTTTTCGATGGGGCCTTCGGTGAGGATCTTGCCCTCGCAGAGCACCGTGACTTTGCGGTCCAATTGCCTGACGAATTCCATGTCGTGCTCGATGACGATGATGGAATGGCGTTCGGCCAGATCCAGGAGCAAGCGCCCGGTCTTGGCGGTCTCCTCGTCGGTCATGCCCGCCGCGGGTTCGTCGATCAGCAGCAGCTTGGGATCCTGCAGGATCAGCATCCCGATCTCCAGCCATTGCTTCTGACCATGGGACAGGAAGGCGGCCTGCATTCCCAGCGTATTCTTGAGGCCCACGCTTTCGGCGACCTCTTCAATCCGGGCTTTCGCCTGCGGGGTGAGCCGGTAGAACAGGGATTTCCAGACCTTGCGGTCGGTCTTGAACGCCAGCATCAGGTTGTCGAACACCGACAGGCTGCCGAATACGGAGGGGGTCTGGAACTTGCGCCCCACGCCGAGCTCGACGATTTCCTGCTCGTTCAGTTTCACCAGATCGCGTCCTTCCATCATGGCGCTGCCGGAGTGGGGCTTGGTTTTGCCGCAGAGGACGTCCATGAAGGTGGTCTTGCCGGCGCCGTTGGGTCCAATGACGACCCGCAGTTCCTTTTCCTCTAGCTCGAAATAGGCGATGTCCAGGGCCTTGAAACCGTCGAAGGATACCATCAGTTCCTCGACCTGCAGGATGCGCTTGCTCATGCGGGCTCCTCCACGCGTTTCACGGCAAGGAGTGATGCCGCCGTAGCAGCGGCCGTGGCGGTCGAGGGAGTCAAGTGAAGGGCGTCCCCGCTCAAGTTGGTGCCCGCTTGCCCGTCCCCGTTCACCGGCTTAGGTGTGGTGGGCTTCCCTCGTTTCAGGTTCGCGAAGACGCCCACGGCGCCTTGCGGAAAGAACAATACCACGGTGATAAACAGCACCCCGAGGAAATAAAGCCAGGAACCGGGAAATTGGCTGGTGAGAAAGCTGTAGGCGAGACTGACGCCGATCGCGCCCAGGATGGGGCCCCCCAAGGTGCCGCGACCGCCGACGGCGACCCACACGATCATCTCCAGGGAGCTCTTCACGTCCATGCGGCCGGGGGTGATGATACCGGTCTGGGGTA
>JBDSIO010000008.1:0-8908 GCA_039917895.1 Fibrobacteria bacterium
CGCGCATGGTGGCATCCTTGCGCTTCGCCACCTCTTCGGGCCTACCGGGATAGAGTTTCAGGATTTTTTCGATGAAAATCTCGCGGTTGATGGTGTTGTCGGAGCGCAGGTAGCTGTTGACGAGAAATGCCAAGGCGACGCGCCTACCTCCGCCTTTGCTCAGCAGCGTCGCGCACATGGTACGGATATGATCGGGCACTTCCTTGTCCAACGTCACCGGTTCCAGGTATTCCGCCGCCCTGGTATAATTGGAATCCAGCGCCAGCTGCGCCATCGCGGCATAGACCCGCAGACGCCAGTCCTTGGGGTAGACCTCGATGCCCCGGTTGAGCAGGCGCATGGTCTTGGGCAGCTGCGACTTCTCTTTCGTCAGCACCACTCCCCCGAACTCATAGGCTTGATGCATATGGGGATTGAGGGTGGTGACGATGTCCAGCATGTGGCCCAGCCAGCCGTAGCCTTTGCCCTGCATATAAGCGTCGGCGAAATAGATCATGGCTTTAATCCACAGAAGATCGCCCACGGCCTCATCCAGGTCCATGACAATCGGCTTCAGGAATTTGCCGGAGGGCAGGTACGTCAGGCGATCCTGGTTCCAATCCCGGGGCTTGCTGGCGTCGGCCTTTTCAAGAAACCAGGCGGCGGATCCCAACAACAGCACAATTGATAGGATGCCGATCCAGGTGAGATCCTTGGTCTCAGCTTCGGCGCGATTTTCCTTCATCCGACCAGTATAGTATACCCGGACCCGCGCGCACAACCCCATGGCGGACGGGGTATTACGACTTCAGACCGGATACGGTCAGGTCTGGCCTGTCCCCAGGTGGCCCTGGAAAGCTTCAATGTCCAGCGGGCGTATCCTGGCAGCATCGGAAACCCACGAATGGGTACCGGACGTTGGGATAGAAGCTGAACTTGGCGTAGCCGCAGGTGGCCTCGTTGCCCGCCGTCCAATTGCCGCCCGCCACCATGAAAAAATCCGGATCCGGCGCCGGCGTCGAGGTCCATTCCCACAGGTTGCCGGTCATGTCGTATACGCCGTAATACGATCGGCATACGGGAAAGCGGCCGGACCGCGAAGCCGCCGCTTCCTTGGAGGGGCAGTGGTTCTCGTTGTATTTGGACCCATAGGGATACAGATCCTTGTCCGGACCCTGGCAGGCGTGCTTCCACTCCGCCGCCGAGCACAAACGTTTTCCGGCCGACTTGCAGGAGTCCGCTGCGTCCTTTTGGCTCACGAAGGTACGCGCCACCGCGTTGTCGCTATCCGGCCATTCGTACAGGTCCATGCACACGGTTCCTGGGCGGGAACTCCCCGCTCCGCCTCTCGGCGAGCCGACCGCAGCGCCGTCTGCTCCGCTACTTCCGCCACTTCCACCACCTCCGCCCCCTGACCCATCGCCACCACCGCCGCCGCCACCTCCACCTGAGATCGGCATGGAGTTGCCCACGCAGGCTCCCGGATTCCGTTCGATGACATACTCGACGCGAACGGGCGGGGCCTGGCGATTCAAAGAGTCGATACCCGAGATCCACAAGGTGGTGTTGCGCTTGAATACCAGCGTGTCCTCGTAGGATTTGAACTGGATGCTATCGTGCAGGGAGTAGAGCAGAACGCAACCTTCGCGACAATGCAAGGTAACCCGCACCGAGTCGAAGTGCCGTCCGCCCCAAGGATCGGCCCACAGGTATGGCCCCGAATCGATCGGCGCGATCGCGCGCGGCGCCGCGACGGAATCCCGTTTCGGCGGTTTCGGAACCACCGGCTTGGGAACGGGCGCGGATGTGGCCGTGGTTTCGGGAGCGGCCACGGGGTCGGGTGGTTTGGGTTCGCCGATACCGGTGGGATGGGACGGTAGGATGGAGCCGGGAGGCAGCGGTTCCTCCTGGCAGCGGTGCAGGATCAGGGCCAGCAGCAGGGTGAGGAAAAACAGGGTAACCGGCAGCCAGGTACGCCGACGACGCGCGGAGTCACCTTTACCGCTCGTGGGATCGCCATGGCCGGAACCCGGACGGTCATCCTGTCCACCGCCTTTCCCATCGGCTTTCCCCCCGCCCGAATCGGCCACGTCTTCTCCTTCATCCGGTTTCCAGGCTCCTTTCAGGAACCCGTTGCGGTCCCGGAACCCGTCCGCTCCCCGGGTAAAATAGCAAAGCGAAAATTCTATTTTCCTCCCCATGTTCATGGATCAAGCGGAAAGCCTCATCTCCGATTATGCGGTCTCGGAACATTACATGTTCCTCGATCCCAAGGCCAAGGAGAACGTGGAAGCGGTGCTGACCGCCTTTTTCCGCAAGGCCGCGGAATCCGGGAGCGCTACCTTGGACTCCCTGAAGGCCAAGGACGTAGAGAAGGTGCTGCTCGAAGGCATGCCCCGCCTGGATCTTCCCTCCGACTTAAAGCGTTCCGTCCCGGATCAACTCGAAGCATTTTTCGCCTTCCTCAAGGACACGGGCCGGTTTCCTCCCGCCGGGGCCTGGCGCATGTGCGTCGAAGCCGTGCGCAAGCGCTACCTGGACAGTCTCCGCGATGACGGATCGGTCAAGGGCACCACCTTCAAGAAGCAATACACGGACGTGGGTCGGAACGATCCCTGCCCCTGCGGCAGCGGCAAGAAATTCAAGAAATGCTGCATGGAGCTGATTTCCTAGGCCCCCGGCCCGAAGGCCCTGGAACCTTGACACAACCTCGATACTTTCCCATCTTTATCACCCTGTCCAAAGCGGAAATCCCCGGATTTTGGCTTTGAAACTCACTCGTGCCCGGGTGGTGGAATTGGCAGACACGCAAGATTCAGGTTCTTGTGATCGCAAGGTCGTGGGAGTTCGACTCTCCCCTCGGGCACCACTTTTTTCTCACCGCTTTCTTCACCTTCTGCCCTCGCGGCAATGAAAACCCTGTCAGTTGACTCCTGACCTATACTTTTTTGGTTACTTGCCTTTTTATGTGTCGGGTAAAAACCATCGTCACTAGAGGGTTACGAAATTCCGGTTTATGTCAACTCCAAGTCGGCAGCCGGTTCTCCCCTTTTCCCGCTTTTTTCCAAAACCCGAGACACTTCCCATGCCGGATCATTAGATTTTAGCGAATCCGAAAGAAGGTTCACATGATCCGATCGATTCTAGGGACCTTGGCCGTGGCCGCGTGCCTCGCCGCTTGCGGTTCCAATCAGGCGCAACTCGCGCAACGCGGCCAAAGCGAAGCCGAACATCTCCAAGAGTATTGTAAACGGGCCGGCCTGAACAACGCCGAGACCCAGCGCGCCAACGCCACCTTGGCCTCCTCCGCCAAGCACCTGAAGGACGGCGACGAGGCGGAAGCGGTGGCCGAGTCCGATCTCGCATCCACCTTGTTCCGCTTGGCATTAGCACGAAAAGACCTCGCCGACGTGCAGGCCGAGGTGGCCCTGCTCAAGCAGGGCCTCGCCAAGGACAAGGATCAATTGCAAACTTATCAGGAAATCCTGAGCGAAATGAAAACCACGAGGAAGCCATGAACGCCCGCGCCATACCGTCTTTCCATTCGGCCGTCGCCCGTTATGCCACGCTTTGCGGTGTCACGCTCTGCGTATCCGCGTTCCTGGTCGCGCCCGCGCGCGCCGCTTCCTCCGACCCAGCGTCACCCGCATCCAAGCCGTCGGCTGAGAACCCCGCCGCCAAAGCCGCTTCCCTCGCACCAGCCGATCCCATCCAGTCCATGCAGGCCCGGCTCGATGCCGCCCTGACGGATCTCGGTACCCTCACTCCGCCCGACCTCGTTCCAGCCGCCCAGGCGCGCATCCGCGAAGTGGCCGGCCTTCTCAAGCAAGATCCCAAAGCCAAAGAAGCGCCGGGCTGGATCGCCGCCTGCTCCCTGCTCACCGAAGCCGCAGTGACCCAGTCGCGCGCCAAAAGCGCGGCGCAGGAACGCACGCGCCTGCAGCAGGATCGCATTTCGGCGCAATCCGAACTGGTGGCCACGCAGGACGAGATCTTCAAACTCGAACGCGGCACCGTGTCGAGCCTCAAGGCCGATCTCGAGGAACAGAAGCGCAAGGCCGCGGCCATGAGAGACGACGCTGAAAAGCGCTTCAGCGAACTGAACAGCGCGCTCATCCAGGTCTCCAAAGACGCCCGGGGCACCATCATCTCCATGTCCGACATCCTCTTCGACGTGGGCAAGGCCACGCTGACGCAGGACCTCAAGACCAACCTGGCCAAAATCGCGGGCATCCTGACCATCTACAAGGACGCCAACGTGCTGGTGGAAGGCCATACCGACAACGTGGGCGGCGAGGAATACAACCAGAAGCTGTCGGAAAAGCGCGCCAGCAACGTGAGGGAATTCCTGACCAACCCCGGCGGCATCGCAGCCGCGCGCCTCACTTCCATTGGCTATGGCTTCACCAAGCCCATCGCGGATAATGCCACCAAGGAAGGCCGTCAGAAGAACCGGCGGGTGGATTTGGTGGTTATGGATAAGAAGGCGGCGCCGTAATTGGGGCTTTAAGACGACCAAGTAGTGTGCGATCAGGCTTCAACCAATTCCTCACTTCGCGGGACCAGGGATTCCTGATAGGGGGATGATTCCCGCGTCCAGTTTTAGCTTTTCGCCTCCTTGCGGATGAAAAAAGGCTTGGCTGCGGGCGGTTTTTTTCCCGTGACCAGGCAGGTCTGTTCCTTGAAGCGCGTAATACGGCGCGTCACGGCCACGCGGGAAACACCCAGGGTTTTGGCGATTGCCGAATGGGTCAGGCCATGCTGGAAAGACAGCAGTAGCACTTTCCTCGTGGTGACGTCGGCCCGCTTCAAGACTTCTTCCATGCCGAGCTTAGTGGTGCAGGCGTCTTCGCGATGCTGGCCTTGCTCGAGAACGGCGTTTTGCAGGTAAGCATTCAGCCTTCCCTGTTCGCGCTTATTCGACAACACCCGGGTCAGACTTTGGTTGATGGCGATGCGGATCAACCAGGTTTTCGGATGACTGCGGCCTTCGAATCCCCCCAATCCCAGATGTGCTTTCACGAAAGTTTCCTGCACCAGGTCATTCGCCTCTTCCCGGCTCTTGGTATAGGCATAGCACACGCCGAAAACCGCCATGCGGTATGAGCGGTAGAGGTGTTCCAGGGTCAGTTCCGTTGCTGGGAGTAAAGCTGGGTTGTTCATGATGCGCCTTTCAGTGGATAGGATAAAATTACAGATTGTGCGTAAATTTTCGGGGAGGTTTTGTGCGCGATAATGCGCCAGTTTTGTGCGCACTATTTCGTTTGAATTGAAGTAAAAACGGAGAAATGGGGTCCGAGGACTATGGGTCCGAAGACTATAAGTGGATGGTGGAAAAAAGGGTCAATACTTACAAATTATTGGATTATTGCGATTTCCTGCGCGAATATTTCGAGCAGGAAAGACTGGAAGATAAGCGCTTTTCACTGCGCACATTTTTGAGTAAGTTTTCCCACTAATGTCTTCTTAGGGATTGGATATCCAAGCCTAAATTCGGCTCGTGTTCATCGCTACGCCCGCCATCTTGGCGGGCATTACCGCCAATATACGGAAAAACAGCATTCTCCCATCGCCGACATGGTTTTGTGCTTTCTGGGAACCGATTTCCTGACTTTGAAAGCGGAATCCAGCCAGCTCAAAATGCTTTATTCGGCACATTTTCCCTACTGGCACCCTATACAGAGCACCATCAGTGTCAAGCAAAATGTCCGGGAGTTCCTACATTCCATTCTGGGGGTTCCATGCGTCTACTGCGAATTGACTTTCTGCTTGCTCTCCTGGTGGGGCTAATTTCGGCCCAACAGGTGCCTAGTCCCCTGATCGGGAAAACCGTGCGCGTCTATAACCCCAACCCGGGGGAACCGTTGTTTATAGACACCGACGGCACGGAACGCGCAACCACTGCTGGCGCCGACAACTGGATGATCTTCACCTTTCCCGCAAACGTGCAACCTCAGCAAGTAACCTTTAGGGTCCGCAGCGCCTACACAGGGAGTACCTGGTGGATGATGCGTACCGGGATTGTGGCCCAGGGCGGCGGCGCCGCCGCCTCCTTCAATGTTCCGGATTTCGGGGGTGGCGATAGCCTTTGGATCATCGTCGATCCTGCCGGCCCCCGCACTGCGCCTCCCAATATCCTCACCCAAGCCCCGAAGATCATCAACGTCCTCAATCCCTGGCAAACCACGGCGCCGGTCATCATGGTGCCGGGCAAACGGGGAATGCGCGCCATGGCCGACCATTGCGGCTGGTTCACTTCCTTCCTGCTCAAGCCCACCGACCTCAACGTCTATCTCCAGGAAATCAACGGCACGGATAGCTACGGCAAGGGCGGCCTGGGAAGTACCACCCCCTACGACATGGCCGCCGAGTTCACCGCCAAGGGAGCATCCACCCTTTGGCTCGACACCGACCTCAACTCATGGTCCACGGCCTTTCCCAACAAGGACGGCAGTTGCCAGTACATGATGGCGGCCACGGTCCGGGATTTCAATATGGACCATCCCGACTTCGACTTTGGCGGAATTACGGGAGATTATTCGGTTCAGGGGATTGTGGAGAGCGCCATCAACCCCACCACCCGGCTCCCAGTGCGCTCCGCGGTATCCGGAACGGTCAAGGGGCTCAACCTTTTCAACAATTTCGATTCCTGGTGGAAGACCGACAATACCAATGCCAGCCCGGCCCTGCGGAGTTTCGAGACCTGCGTGGACATCCCCATGTCCAAGTCCGACGACGGCCTATGGGAATACGACAGTTATAAGACGGCGGCGCATGGCTTTTGGCCCATCGAGAACTTCACCAACGCCAACAATACCAAGACCAAAGCCTCCTGCTACAATAACCCGGCCCTGCCGGATCAATGGACCACCAACGCGCAGCCCTCAACCAACATGAACTATTGCATGGAGTCCCATGCCACCTTCGTATACCAGCGAGGACAGAAGTTCGTCTTCCGCGGCGATGACGACGTCTGGGTGTACATCAACGATCAGAGGGTTATCGACCTGGGCGGGGTGCATATCCCCAAGTCCGACAGCATCGATTTGGACAAGCTCAGGCTCACCGCCGGCAAGTCCTACAATTGGGACCTGTTCTATTGCGAGCGCCAGCCCTGCGGCTCCTCGCTCCGTATCAAGACCTCGATATTCTTCAAGCAGCAGCGCGCCCTGGACACTGTGCTTACCCGGGACGCAGCGACCGGGGTAACCATGGTCAAGGTCATCAAGCGCACCGGCGGGACGGGCTCCTGCGCGTCCTTGGGCGGCCAGGTGACTGTCACAGATGCCACCAACCTCATCTATGAGCTTTGGAGCGCCACCGGCACGAAATTGGAAACCCTGACCAGCCCGTCCAAGACCCATGGCGATGGCATCATCATCAGCATCCCTACGCCCCAAATCACGGTGGATACATCCAAGATTGTGGACCTGCCACCCGGCAATTACCGAATCGTAGCCTATGAACCCGCCAGCCAAAGCATCCGCATCGAGGTACCCTTCAACATCAGGAACCGCAGCTGGGTGCAGTTCGAACCGAAGGTGGCGACCGTGGTCGCGGGCACCTTGGTACCCGTGGTGGCGGCCAACCGGCTCGGTGAAGCCGCGCCCACCGGCGAGATGGCCTATACCTTCACCGTGGTGCCGCCCACGGGCCTCAAAATTTTCGGCAATTCCGATGGGACCTCCCCGGTGGCGAATTCCGGCTCCACCGGCGTGAACGGCCTCGACACCTTGTGGGTAAGCGTCGACTCCGAACTTCCGGCGCCGCTGACTTTCACCTTGGCCACCACGGGATCAACGCGCCAGGTGGTTATCACCTTCAATCCTTTGCCGCTCGACCTGCCGGTGGTGAAATCGGCCACCATCCACGACGAAGACGCCGACGGCATCGCGGATCGCATCGTGGCCGTATATGATCGGGATATTTCCGCCCTGCTTCCCAAGCATGTGGCTTACCGATGGCCGTCCTCCGAGGCTCCGGTGATGACGCCGGGGTCCGCGCTAGCGGGAATGGTCGTGGGGACCACCCTAACCCTTTCCGGAAAGCCCCTGGGGACGGAAGTTCGGACCGAGGGGGAAGGCTATTTCCACTCCGCCTACCAGGCCCGGGGCCGGGACTCGACCCAAATCGTTCGCCTCGAAGACCGCATTGCGCCGGTCCTGCTCAAGGCCGAGATGCTGTCCGGCAAGGCCGGTGACACCCTGCGCCTCGTCTTCAGCGAGCCCGTCAATACCGCGGGCTTGGCGCTCCCGGCGGATCTTTTCGTCTATCGGATCAACCAAACCGGGGCCGACCTGCGTTATACGCCCATCGAACTGCGTTGGAACGCCGGCAAAAATGGGGCGGATCTGATCTTCACTGCGGGATCCTTAGAGGCGCCGCGCTCAGGGAACCTCGTCCGTATCATGGACGGCACGGGCCGTATCGCCGATGCCTTCGGCAACGGGGTCGGACCGAACTCGCGCTTCCGTCTCATCACCGGCACCAAGCGGGCCGAAATCGCCACGGTGACCTACATCAAGGTGGATCCGGTCTTGGCGTTCTCGAATCCCCTCCCGCTTGTGGCCTCGCGGGTGGCTTCCAATAGCAAGGTCGAAGACGTCGTGGCCGCCACCGGCCGCCTCGGCCACCTCATCAAAGTGGACCTTGGCGACTATGCCCAGGCCGATGACTTCACCAAGGTGGACCCGGACAAAGTGGTGCTTGAGTACCAAGTGGGCTACTTCACCAACCATGGCCTACCCGTCGCATCGGAGAAACGCACCATTTCCTGCCTCGATAAGGAGATCTTTGCGGGCGATTGCCGGACCAATCGCGGATTCATCTTTGTGGGCTGGAATTTCAATACCCTCACGGCTCAACGCGTGGCCACGGGCGCCTATGTGACGCGCATCCACTACCAGGTGAAGGCGGGCGGCAAGACTTC
>JBDSIO010000009.1:0-2701 GCA_039917895.1 Fibrobacteria bacterium
CATAACCCTTTTACCAGTATGCCCTCGCTTTATTACTTTTGGCTCGTAAACGTCGATTCGAAAGCTAGAAATCATCTATGGTCTTGAAAATGGAAGAGCGGCTCTGGCTGACGGCAAAGTATGTCGCCGGCGAATCCGGCATGGAGTATTCCGTCCCCTGTGCTACCGTGGTTCGGGACTTTGTCAGAGCCGGGGCGCGCAACATGGCGCGCGAAAAGCGCATGTCGGAACATGATTTCGAGGAAGCGGACCGAAACCTTTCCAAGCTGGTCCGGAAAATGGTAGAAGAGAACCGGGCATTTCCTAATATGCGCCCCACCCTTCCCGGCCCCGTGCTTCTCCGCGAAGCCGCTTTCGTAAAGTCGAAGGAAATCTGTCCGCTTTGGCCATTCTGCTGATACAGGTCCCGCACCTTTTCGAAACCATCCCGGGCCTTCACCGTAATCAACTGTCGGCCATCCGATCGCAAGCTTTCCGAAATGAATTGTTACACCTGAATCCGGATTTTCCGAGATGAATTGTTACACCTGAATCCGGATCTTCAAGCCCTGCCTGTTAAACTCCGCCTCGGCGGAGAAATCCGGGTTGTTTTGCTTGCATCACCGATGTACAAGATGCTTCTTAGGTGAGCGTGCGCACACTTTGGCGCGCCGATTGACTAGCAGGGGTGTGATTGAGGTTACCCCCAGCGCCACTGTCATCGTCTAAGACCCAAGCAAATGCGGCCACCATATGTTTTCGGGATGCTTCCGTAATCGCGTGCGCCGTGGAAAGCGGATGGACATGAAACTGGTACGATTCGGTAACGGAGGATATCCAGAGTTTCGATTTTCGAAACTATATTCATCGAAACACGTGAGCGAAATCACTACCACCCGCTTCAGAAAAAGTGATTTTAATCTCACGACGCCGATGGGGAAGGACACTGCGGTAACGCGGGCCCCCGGCACGGAAGGGAACGAGACTATGAGACCAAGTATGGCAGTATCAGCGCTGAAGAGAACCCTGGACATCGTCATCGGCCTCGTCGGAACGGCATCCTTCCTGATTGTCTATCCAATCCTGGCCTTGCTGATCAAACTGGAGTCGCCGGGCCCGGTCATCTACCGCCAGACCCGAGTGGGCCTCGACAAGCGCTCGCTCCTGGGCAGCCTCGCGGACTCCCGCCGCGATACCGACTTCGGCGGCCGCCCGTTCAGCATCGCCAAGTTCCGCACCATGCGGAACGACGCCGAAAAAAATGGACCCCAGTTGTGCAGCAAAGGCGGAGATCCCCGGGTGACCTGCGTGGGCCGCTTCCTGCGCTCCACCCATCTGGACGAACTCCCCCAGTTCTGGAACGTGCTCAAAGGGGAGATGAGCTTTATCGGGCCCCGCCCTGAACGACCGCACTTCACCGTCGGTTACTTCCGGGAAATCCCCATGTACCGGGAACGCACCCGCTTCGTCAAGCCCGGCATCACCGGCCTGTCGCAAATCCTGCTCGGTTACGACGACTCGCTGGAAAGCGTGGCCCGCAAGACCCATTATGATCTGGCGTACCGCGCTTCCACGTGCAGCGTCTCGGCCTGGATGAGGATGGAACTCTGGATCATGCTCAACACCGTAAAGTACCTGCTCCAGCGCGGCCCTCTCACCGAGTCGGCGAAGCTGCCCGTCCTTCGCGATTTCACGGCCGAGAACTTCGGCCGTCCCCGCTTGGCCATGGTCCGCCATCGCGGAGCCATGAAGCCCACCATGGTCTTGGCCAAGTCCAGCCGCCACGACGATCACAAGGCGCGGCGCGCCCCCGCAGTGTCGAACTTCTTCACCGTCGACGTGGAATGCTGGTTCCACGCCCACAATCTGCACATCCCTCGAGCCGCCTGGAACGGGTCGAAGACACGCGTGGTCGAGAACGTCCATCGCATCCTGGACCTGCTGTCCGCCCACAACGCCAAGGGCACCTTCTTCGTGCTCGGATGGGTGGCGGACAAGTTCCCGGAAGTGGTCCGCATGATCGACATGGCCGGCCATGAGATCGGCACCCATGGCTATTACCATGAGAAGATCACGGACATGACCCAGTACCAGTTCGAGAAGGATCTGGACATGTCCCTGAACGCGCTGTCCCGATATACCAGCCAGAAAATCATCGGGCACCGCGCTTCCAATTTCAGCATCGTGGAGTCCACCATGTGGGCGCTGGATACCCTGGCCCGATACGGGATCCAGTACGACTCCAGCATCTTCCCGGTGAAGCGCAAGCGCTACGGCATCCCTTCCTATCCCAACCGCCTTCCCCACGTCATCCAACTGGGAGCAGGAGCCACCATTCGCGAGATTCCCCTCTCCGTGGCAGACCTTGGCGGCAAGGCCGTGCCGATTTCGGGCGGCGGGTATCTCCGTCTGTATCCCCACCTCGTAACGGACTTGTACATCGGCCGCCAGAACGCCCAAGGCCGTCCCGCCATGCTTTATCTGCATCCTTGGGAAGTGGATACGAAGCAGGAACGGGTGGTCACGGGAAGATTGGAGTCTTTCCAGCATTACGTGAATCTTGATACCACCGAGTGGAAGCTGGACCGCCTTTTGGCCAAGCATAACTTTGGTTGTATCCGGGAAAACCTGGAAACCGAAGCCATGCAAGCCATGCTCGCAATGAATCCCGTAAGCCCCCTCTTCGCACGCCAACCGGTGGAATCGGTGGAGGCGACCACCA
>JBDSIO010000010.1:0-4868 GCA_039917895.1 Fibrobacteria bacterium
TAACGGTGGAAATCTGGCGCGGGAAGGCGTAGAAGGACGAGTTGGCCATCTTCAGGATCTTGGCTGTCAACACCTGGTCGCGCATAATCAGATTGGACAGGGAACTGGCCGAAGTCTTGGGATTGTCAACCAGCTCCAGCATCTTGGCGATAACGGTGGGCAGGGTGGGGAGGGAAATTAGGGAGTCTGTGATCCGCTTGACGCGTTTGGCTTGATCAAGAGACATACTGCGTACCGCTCAGGCGTTGATCTTCTGGAGGAGCTTGGCCTTCAGCTTGAGCATGGCTTTGGAATGGATCTGCGAGACCCGGGACTCGGTGAGGTTCAGAACCTCCCCTATTTCCTTCAAGGTCAATTCCTCGTAGTGGTACAACGCCACCACCAGTTTCTCCTTCTCGGGAAGCTGCGCTATGGTCTCCTTGAGGATTTTTTTGACCTCCTGGTAGCCCAGCTCCTTGAGGGGATTGGTGCCCTGCGGATCCTCGATGGTGTCGATCAGGCTGAGCGATTTGTTCTCGTCTCCGCGATCGGGGAGGGCTTCCTCAAGCGACAGAATGGTGGCCGGAGCCACGTCGCTGAGCATCTCTTCGAATTCGGTGGGGGAAAGGTTCATGTGGGCCGCGACCTCGTCGTCATAGGGCATGCGGCCGAGTTCGTTCTCCAGTTTGCTGTAGGCCTTTTGGAGCAATTTGTTCTTCTGCCGGACCGAGCGGGGTACCCAGTCCAGTGAGCGGAGTTCGTCGAGGATGGCGCCGCGGATCTTGTGGGTCGCGAAGGTTTCGAACTTGAGGCCGCGTTCGGGCTCGAACATCTCTACGGCCTTGACCAGGCCCATGATGCCCGCGCCGACCAGATCGTCGAATTCCACCGAGGCCGGTAGGTTCATGGCAACGCGCTGGGCGATGTACTTCACCAGTCCGGCGTATTCGACCAAGAGCTTGTCTTTGCAGGCTTTGCTGCCCGTGGCCCGGAATTCGGTCCACAGTTCATTCAAGTCGGGCATTGGACCGGGATCCCCTTCGGGGAGAAGGCAAAGTTAAAGGTGAAAAGTTCAAAGTTCAAAATTCCGGAGCCGTTGTCCATCATCCCGTTGGGGTGTTTTTCATTTTGCATTTTGCAATTTGAACTTTTCACTTTGAACTCTCAACGGCGGACTTCGGAGACTTGCCGTCCACCAATTCGCCCGGTTCCGGTTTGAGGAAATGGTAAAGCATGCCCCCATCCTTGCGGCTGACATGGGCCTCCATCGCCGAAGAGGCTATGGATTTCACCAGCGTGTCCGATAAGATAAGGATAAAGATCAAGCCGAAGGCGAAAGTCAAAACGCCCTTGCCCAAGGCTATGAGAATCTGCGTGGAATTGATTTCCGGCGCGAGCAAAAGGGAAAATCCAATCACGGCGAACACCAATGTCGCCAGGATGGCCCGGGTTATCGTTTTTGCTATGGACATGGTGTCCATCCAAGTTCCTCCAATTCCGCGTTAAGGTTAATTATGGATCCCGCCGGCCCGAAATGACAAGGGGACAATGTGCCGGGCCGGTTCGCCGGCCCGAAATGACAAGGGGACAATGTGCCGGGCCGCCTGTAGCGTATCCGGATGTGCAAGTTTGGGTTTTTCAAGGTTGGGGCGGCGGCTAGCGGGACACCCGGGATGAGGCGAGCGAGCTTCTGGCCGCATTCGCGATGGCGGAAGCCACAGTATCGGTGCGGGCCAGCATGATATGATCCGGAATCACCTGGCCGTTACACAGGTAGGACAGGGGGGCTTCGGCGCGGCGGGCCAGGTTGTACAGACAGCCCAGGGACAAGCACTCGTCGAGCTTGGTGAAGATGATGCTGCCCGCGCCCAGGTCGCGGTAGAGGCCGTATTGATGCCACAGCTCGCGCATGCGCGTGGGGCCGGACAACACCAGGTGGATTTCGTCCGGTGCGAGGCAATGCAGCAGTCCTTGCAGTTCGCGCCACATCTCCTTGTGGGTATGGCTGCGGCCTGCGGTGTCTACCAGGATCAGGTCGCAGTCGGAGAATTCCCGCTGAGCCTGGGCCACGTCGGCGGGAGAGAAGACCGGTTTGACGGCGATGCCGGCGGTGCGGCCGAACAATTCCAACTGCTCGTTGGCGCCCATGCGGAAGCTGTCGGCCGAGATGATGCCGACCTTCTTGCCTTGCTGCATTTTGGCGAGCGCGGCGAGTTTGGCCAGGCTGGTGGTCTTGCCCACGCCCGTGGGGCCGACCAGGGCCACCGTGGTGGGTCGGCCGGGGCGGAGGCGGATGCCGCCGGTCACGCGGATGCGCTCGGCGAGATTGCGGGTGAGCAAGGCGGTTTCGCGTTCGCCGGGCTCCATGCCGGCGGTTTCCGCGGGGACTTCCTGTTTAAAAGCCATGCGGAATTCGGCATAAGCCGCGGCCACGGCTTCGGCGGCCAAGGCCGGGTCCACTTCCATCTCCGTCAGGGCTTCCTGCAGGGCCTGGAATTCGGGATGCGGGATCCAGGCCGTGGTCGGGGACATCGCGGAGCGGGGGAAGGACCTGGCTTCCATCTGGCGCGAGCCGCTATGCGACGAAGGGTGGGAGGCGGCATGCGAGGCGGCTGTTGCGGCGGTGCGGGCGGCGGCGGACTCCATCATGGCTTTGATCTCTTCCTTCAGATCCTTGATGGCCTGCGCAGGCTGGCCGGCGTTGGCTTTCATCTCCTTCAATTCGCTGCGGAGCATTTCGACGAGGCTGATATCGGCGGCGTCCTCGCGGGGATCCGGAGTGTTCTGGGGGGCGCGGCGGTCCGGTCCTTTGGGATCCTGCTGGAAAGCGCGGCGATCGTTTCCCGCCGGCTGGCGGCGGGCGTTCTGGATGGCGGCTGCGGCCGCTTCCGGCGAGCCCTTGGCGGGGGTGGCGACCGAGGCCGATTCCGAGAGGGAGTTGCCATCCTCATCGACGCGGCGCAGGGTTCCGCGCCAGTCGTACTGGGCGGGACCGGCGGTGGAAGCGGGCGGGACGGGGACGCGGCGCGGCGGCAATGGCGCCCGGGAGGAATCCGGAACCCGGCCGGCAGGGACGAAGCCGCGGGCGGCGGGAGCCTCCTTAGGTGGGCGATCCGGAGCCGCGGCCGAGGGCCGGGCGAACAGGCTTTCTTCGAGCGCGGCCGTGACCTCGAAGCAGTTCTGCATCTTGAGGCCGACCTTACGGGTGGTGCGGCGCGACTTGAGGATCACGGCATCTGGGCCCATCTCGTCCTTCACGAGGGCAAGGGCTTCCTGCATGGTATCGGCTTGATAGGATTTCATCTTCACAAAGCACCTCTGAAATCTGATAAATTCCTTCGCGAATCGCTCGCGAATGTTTCTCTTCGCTCCTTTGCGCCCGCGGGGGCAGGCTCAGGAGCAGCAACCTTGTCAGTTCGCATTTTCGCCCTCGCTGATGACGACGGTGCCCGTGGCTTTCACGTTCACACCGTTGGCGATCTCGCTATAGGAGATGAGGGCGAGATTGGGGAAGGAGCCTTCCATGATCTTGCGCATCTGGAAGCGGATGCCAGGGGAGCATAGCAGGACCGGCTGCATGTTCTGGGCCACCATGCGCTCAACCAGGGCGGAAAGGCGACCGACCATACGCCCCACCAGTTCGGGGCGGATCACGAGGCGGGGTCCCCGATCAGTGTTTTGAACCGAAGCCTCCAGCATCTGCTCCAGCTTGGGCTCCAGGCTGATGACGTGGATGCAATCGTTGGCGTCCTTGTAGGCCTTGCAGATCTGGCGCGACAGGGCCTGGCGGCATTGTTCCGTGAGGTAGGCTTCGGATTTGGAGACCTTGGCCGCGTTGGCCAGGGCTTCCAGGACCGTGCCCAGGTCGCGGATGGAAACCTTTTCGTTGAGCAGGTTGATGAGTACGCGCTGGACTTCGCCCACGCCGAGCAGGCCGGGGATGAGTTCTTCCACCACGGTGGCGTTGGTCGCCTTCATGTTGTCGATCAGGGACTTCACGTCCTGGCGGGTGAGGATTTCGCCGGCATGGTTGCGGATGAGTTCCGTAAGATGGGTGGCGATGACAGCGGGCAGTTCCACCACGGTGTAGCCGGAGATGTCGGCCGCTTCCTTCTGGGAATGCGTAATCCAAATGGCGGGCAGGCCGAAGGCCGGTTCCACGGTGGGGATGCCCTGGATCTTCTGGCTGGTGCCGCCCGGGTCCATGGCCAGGAAGCAGCCGGTCATGAGTTCTCCCTGGCCCACTTCGATGCCCTTGATCTTCACAACGTACTGGTTGGCCTTGAGCTGGATGTTGTCCCGGATGCGGATGGGCGGCACGATGACGCCTATCTCGGTGGCGCATTGGCGGCGCAGCATGGTGATGCGTTCGAGCAGGTCGCCGCCCTGGTTGACATCCACCAGGGAAATCAGCCCGTAGCCGATTTCCAGTTCCATCTGGTCGACCTGCAGGTAGGATTCGATCTTGTCGGGGTTGGCGGCCGTCTCTTCTTTCTCGGCTTTCTGCACCTTGTCGACCTCGGCCTGGGCCTTCTTGGCGACTTTTCTGCGGCCGACGGAAACGGCGAGGCCGATGATGGCGGCGGCGAGCAGCAGAAAGGGGACGGTGGGCATGCCCGGGATCAGTCCTGCGCAGCCCATGAAGGCGCCGCCCGTATAGAGGGCCTTGGTGCTCTGGCTCAATTGCGCCATTACTTCGTCACCCAGGTTCTGCTTGGAGGCGGCGCGTGCCACGATGATACCGGACGCGGTGGAAATCATCAAAGCCGGCATCTGCGTCACCAGGCCATCGCCGATGGTCAGAATGGTGAAGCGCTTGAGCGAGTCCTGGAAAGACAAGTCCAACATGGTCATGCCGACGACGAACCCGCCGATGATGTTGACTACGG
>JBDSIO010000011.1:0-1518 GCA_039917895.1 Fibrobacteria bacterium
GATTTTGCCCACGAAGGTGCCATTGGTGCTGTCGAGATCCCGGAGCCAAAGGGTTTGCGCTTTCAAAGCCACCAGAGCGTGTCGGCCGGAGACGATGCCAGCCTCTTCGCCGGTGAAGGCCAGGTCGTTCCCGTGGCTGCGGCCGAGCGTGACCGAGGAGAAGACCTCGATCTTTCCGACCTCGGCCAATCCGGTGAGCACTTCCAGGAAAAACCGTTTCATGCAGCCTCCGAATCCTTATCATACCCCGAACTCCCCGATCCGACAATCGGCGAAATCCCCAGTCTGAGCTGAAAAAAATGGCGGAATTCAAACGGGAAATGGTGACCGGTCCAAGAATCCCGAAATTCGCGGAACCCGGATGGGGCTTGACTTTCGCGCGCCTTCCCGACTAGCTAAGGCGAAAGCTATTCGGTGAGGACGATGGTGCGCGTCTTGGGTTCGGGACTGTCCAACAGCACGAACAGCAGAACCACCGCGCCTACTGCCACGGCTCCGCCGGCGACCCAATAGACGGTCTTGCCACTGCGGCCCCGACCGTGCGCCACCGGGGTGGGTTTGATGTCCGGGGGCGGCCCGGCGGTTTTCGGCAAGGTATCCACAGCGACGGGCGCCGGGGTGGCCACGTTGGGATATTTGGCGGCAAACTCCTCCTGCACGTTGCGGAAGATGAGGTATATCATGTCGCTCGCGTACATGTCCAAGATCTTGGCGGTGGGTTCGATGTAAATGAGCTGGCCCATGTAGTACCGGCCCTTCTCCCGGGTCGCCGGAGTGGCGGCGTACATGACGCCCAGATGCTTGAAGATGAAAACACTGTCCGAATGGGAAATGGCGTTCTTCTCGTTCTTGAGCGCGCCTTCCATGACGCGGATGGCCTTATCGAAATCGCCTTCAAGATAGATCGCATGCAGGGCCGCGGTATCCATAGCCGAATTGGAGGATCCCTTGGGCGCGGCGGCAGGCTTGATGGACGCAGCGGATTTGGCAGGAGCGGGAGCGGGCGCCGCGGGACCGACGAAATCCTCGGGCGACTTGGCGGAGAGGACGGTGACCTGGAGCAGTAGAACCAGCGTGATTATAGCGGCGCGTAATTCGGATGGCACCAAAAGGCCAAAAGCAGTCATTTCAATCCCCGATTCCGCGCGCTCCGGCGTTGGTGTCAGGCACCGCCGGCCCCTGGAGCATTTTGGAAAGCGTTTCCGCCGTCATGGCGGGATTGCGGGGAACCCGCAGGGCCAAAGGCGCCGTTGGACCGCTTCTCTCAGGCGGTTGCGTCGCGATGGGGAAATCTTCCGGGCGGCCGTGAGCTTCCCGGTTCCGAAGCATCGGCATCAGGCTGGGGCCCATCAGTTTGAGCAGGGCCACCGGGAGTGAGCTGGTGAAGCCGTATTTCTCCGCCTCCTGCCCGTGCACGTGCGCGGTCAAGGTTCCGAAGAAGCGATCCCCCAGGAAGAACACGAAGGTGGCAGTGCGGTTCACCGTGCGCGACTCCAGCAATTGGCCGCCTCTGCCGAA
>JBDSIO010000012.1:0-26882 GCA_039917895.1 Fibrobacteria bacterium
CAGGACGAAGAAGACCACCGGCAGGTTCCTGCGGTGCGTGTGCCACTTTAGGAAACAAATAGGGACAAATTCATATGCAAAGATATTTGTACGCGGCACTGGTGTGCGGCAGTTTGCTCGGGCTTGGTTCCGTCGATGCCAAGACTATCAGAATCCCCGGCGATTTCCCCTCCATAAATGGTGGTCTCACCAGCGCGGACTATGGCGACACCGTTCTTGTCTCTCCTGGCCACTACAATGAAAACGTCACTCTCGTCCAAGGCGTGATACTAAAGGGCGTCAACCAGTTGACGACCATCATCGACGGCATGCGCAAAGGTCCAACCATTTACGCCGTCACCGGTTCCGAGATCAGCCACTTCACCATCACGAACGGCATCGATGGCATTCTCTGCGAAAACTCTTCTCCCTACATCCATCATAATTGGATTCTCGACAACCAAGGAGCCGGCATCGGCGCCTTCATCTCGTTGCCCCAGATTTATAATAACGTGATCTATGGGAACCGCTGGTCGGGCATTCTCGCGTGGGGCGCCAAGTCCCTCGACACCCGCATTGAGAACAACGTGGTCCTCCGCAACGGCTACAGCGGCTTGACCCTCAAAGGACCATGCCGCATCGTGGTACGCAATAACATCGTACAAGAAAACCGCGAGTACGGCATCTATTCGGATCCCGCATCAGGCCAATCCCAGATTGTGTACAACAATATTTACAAGAACGTCATCCCATTCAATCGCTATACCAAGATTAACAAAACGAACATCTCCCACGACCCGCTCTTCCTCAGCCCGAGCCTGGGCGACCCGAATTACTTCGTCGCGGCCAAGTCCCCGATGGTTCGCCGCGGCTACGGCCAAGTCGACATCGGATTGCTGGCCAAGGATCAGGTCGTTTCCGTGGACGGCGACCGGGACAATGACGGCATCGTGGACTCCAAGGATGTTTGCCCAGACCTCGCCGAGGATCAGGATGGCTTCCAGGACGACGACGGTTGCCCGGACTTCGACAATGACAACGACGGGATCCAGGACGCGAAGGACAAGTGCCCGAGCGAACCCGAAGACAAGGACGGCTGGGAAGATCAGGACGGATGCCCGGAAACCGATAACGACAAGGACGGCGTTCTCGACGCCAGCGACAATTGTCCTGACGTGGCCGGCGACCCGGCCAAGAACGGCTGCCCCTTCAAGGCACCCCCGAAGATCGAAGACAACTTCATCCTGGAAGGCGTGACCTTCCGCACCGGCAGCGCCGAAATCACCGAAGATTCCTACGAGAACCTCGACCAGGTCTATGAGCAGTTGGCCAAGTATAGCGATCGCAAATTCGAAATCGCTGGACATACGGACAACACCGCCTCGGACAAAATCAACATCAAGCTTTCTCTGGATCGCGCGAATGCGGTCAGGGAATATCTGATTAACCGCGGTATCGAAGCCAGCCGCCTGGTGGGCAAGGGCTACGGCTCTTCCAGACCGAAAGCGGACAACAAGACCGCGGCCGGCCGTTCCATCAATCGCCGCATTGAATTCTACCGGATCAAGAAATGAAAAAGGGAGTGGCAGCTTTGAACTACAGATCCATATTCCTCACGACCCTCGCAGGCGCGTCCCTCGCATTCTCAGAGAGTCCGTATAAGCCGCACGCCTACCAGCAAAACGACTGGTTCTCCGAATACGGCGAAAACACGGCTCTTTACGTTAACCCGGCCTCGATCGCGGAAAACGATCAGGTCGAGGTGGCGGTCGGGCTTTTCCAGACCATTTCAGGAAAAGCCGGCCAGGAATTCATCAGCGCCGTGCATCCGTTCTCCTATAACCATTCGGTCGGGCTTTCCGTTTTCGAAAACGGTTCCGCCATCGACGGCAGCAATGCCGTCTATCTGGAAAACGCCTACACCTTGGGATATGCCGTGCGCGGGCCGTTTTTCATGCCGAATTGGATTTCCAACAAGCTGGCCTTGGGCCTCAACTTCACGTTGATCCAATTTAATGCCTTCGGAGCCGTGAAAAGCCTCGGATACGGCGCCGACGTTGGTATCGGTTTCAACCCCTTCAGCACCTCACGTTGGGGCCATCTCCAGTTGGGAATCGCCCTGCAGAACGCTTTGCAACCCAAGGTGGAGCTGCCCGAAGACAACCCCCAACTTATCAAAGGCGAGTACAAAATCCCCCGTAACCTGAACACCTCCTTCTTCTGGCGCGGGCTCAACCACCACCTGGAGTTGGCTGGTTCGGTCAGTGTCATCGACATCACCCATGACGGCGCAGAAGGCCCCGGCGGTAACGAAATCGTTCCATCGCTCCGCACCACTTACTATCTGAGCCCGCTCCTCGGCATCAAGGCCAAGATCACCAAGCTGGGCTATCCCGTGATCGGCGCCACCGTCAACGTCAAGCGCGTTAACCTGTTCCGCTACCTTCAGCTGGACCTCGACATGTCCCACGATCGCCTGACCGAAATCACCGGCGGCAAAGACGAGGGACGCGGATTCGTGTGGAACTTCAAGGCTATCACCAGGGTTGGTCCCACCCGCGAAGAGCGCATCGGCGAAGCCCGTTACCGCCGCCTGAAGATCGAGCCTGAAGACGCCTATCGTGAAGCCATGCGCCTTTATCTGGCGCGCAAGTTCCTATTGGCATCCTATGCCTTCGGCAAGGTCATCACCAAGTACCCTTCCTTCCATCTCGTGGATCAAGCGGCGTTCTATAAGGGCAAGTCCTTTGAGAACCTGCGCATGCATCAGGCAGCCCGCGATGTATATAACGACGCGCTCAAGCGCTACACGGATTCGGATCAGCGTCCCAAGTACATGTTCCAGCTGATGAACATCGACTATAAGGAAGGCAAGTTCGACGAATCCACCAAGCGCTACCAGCAGATCGTCAACTTGTATCCGGAATCGGACGTCAAGTCCGACGCCGACTATGTCATGGGGCAGATGCGCTACATACAGAAGGACTACCACGGGGCGATTTCGCTGCTGTCGCCCATCCTTCCCGGCAACGCCAACTATATTTACGCCCGTTTCACCCTGGGCATGTCCCATGTGAACCTGAAGAAGTATAAGGAAGCTGAAGCGTCCTTCCAGGATATCATGGAAAGCAAGCCTTCCAATGCCTCGGAACAGGAAATGAAGGAAGTCACCGCCGTGAAGCTCGGCCATATCAACTTCGGCAAGGAACCGCCCCAGTTGGTCAAGGCCGCGGAGTTCTACGGATCAGTTTCTTCCTCCAGTTCCAAGTACGACGAAGCTCTGCTGGGCTTGGCATGGTCCTTTATCAAGGTGTCGCGTCCTAAGGAAGCCGCCGGCTATGCCAATGATATCGTGTCAAAAACCCCTAACAGCCTGCTGGTTCCGGAGGCGCACCTGCTCCTGGGCTACTGCGCTTTCTTCGACAAGGATTATGACAAGTCGATCAAGGAATTCGACAACGCCATCGACCTGGCTGAGAAGAAAGCCGTCGCGGTCGCAGACATCCAGAAAAAGAAGGAAGAGAACAGCATGAACAGCAGCGAGTTCCAGGCCGTCCAGAAGGAAGCTCTGCTGTTGTCCAACCAGCTTCCCACGCCCCGCGTGATGGAGAAGCGCGACCAGCTCCGTCCCAAGTTCGACGATATCCATAAGAAAATCGAAAACTACCTTGAGTTCCTCCGCGAAGTGGAGCAGATCGAGAAGTTCCTGCAGAATAAGGATCGCATCATTAAGGACGCGAAGTTCACCAAGGCCACCGTGATCAACATCCGTGGCGGCGCGGGTGAGAAGAGCGGACCTTCCAAGCAAGAGCTTGACAATCTGGATGTGAAGTAAGGGCGCTGGCCCCTCTTCAAAAGGTTAACCATGGAGACAGTTGTGAAATCGAACCTTATCCTCCGCTTGGCCCTTATCGGGGCCTTCGGGCTTTTGTCCGCCACCAGTTCGCATGCCGACGCAAAGCTTCAGGATCTGAAGAAGCGTAAGATGGAACTCGACCAGGCCGCCGCCAAGTGCGACGCCATGGACGAGCCGGATAAGTCGGACTGCATGGCCAAGCGCCAAAAGAAAGTCGATAAGTACAAGGAAGAACTGGAAAGTTACAAGGTGGATCTCGCCAAAGAGCAGTCCCAGGCTTCCCAGCGGGAATCGAAGGAAAACCCCGCCGATTTCAGCAGCAAAATCCAAAACCGTGAAGAGAGCATCAAGGAATTCCAGGACTACGTCAACAGCTGCACGGAGAAGACTGATCGTTGCGCATCCGCCCTGTTTCAGGTCGCCAATCTAACCTACCAGAACGAGGAGGACGGCTTCCTCATCAAGCAGAACAAGTATGAGCAGGATTTCATCAAGTGGGAAGACCGTGACAAGAAGGGAGCGGAACCCACGCAACCCCGCCGCGACCACAAGAATTCCATCCGGTATTTCGAACGTTTCCTCAAGGAATACCCGAACCACAAGCAGGTTCCCGAAGCCCTGGTGCGTGCCGCTTTCATCTCCGACATGCTCGGCAACGAAGATCGCGCCTATGAGTACCTGAATCTCCTGGTAACCCGATTTCCCGATCACCCCCTCAACATCCAGGCCCATCTCCGCCTGGGCGAATACTGGCTGCTGAAGCGCAAATACGCCAAGGCGATCGAACAATACGAAAAGGTCCCCGTCGATTACCCGGGCAATGAATCCGGTCTGGCCCTGTATCACCGCGCTGAATCCTACTACAACATGGCCGATTTCGAGAACGCGGCCCGTTGGTACTATGAATACGTGGTCCGCGCCGACGCCGGCAAACTCAAGGCCGATCTCCGCGATGAAGCCATGTCCTTTATGGCCGCCAGCTGGGCCGATATGGACAATGGTTTCGATGTAGCCGAAAAGTTCCTGCGCGCCCATGGCAACCCTAAGTGGGAAAAGGATGTTTATTACGAAATCGGAACCAAGAACAAGGGTCATGATCGCCTCGATGAAGCCGTCAAGTCCTTCAAGTTTCTGCTTGAAAAGGATCCAGCCTATCCCAAGGCCCCCATTGCCGACCTGAACATCGTGGAAATCCTTGTGCTCCAGAAAAAGGCCGAAGAGGCCCAGGAAGCCCGCTTCGAAATGGTCAAGCGTTATGACGGCAACTCGGAATGGACCCGGAAAAACTCCGGTAACTCCGCTGCCATGGCGGAAGCCGCTAAGGCGATCAAGGTCGCCATGTACCATATCCCGGTCTATTATCATCAGAAGGGCGATGAAGGCAAGGGCGATCCCGACATGCTGCGCAAAGCCGAAGAGAACTACCGGAAGTACCTCGACCGTTACAACAGCGAGGCTTCCTGGGACGTTTACCAGGTTCACCAGAACCTGGCCGTGCTCTACAACAAGCTGAAGGACTACAAGCGTTCCTCCGAGGAGTGGCAGTGGTGCGCCTCCGCCAACACCGACCGCTTCGGCAAGCTGCCCCCTGAGAAAAAGGACATCGTGACCAAGGGCGATGCCTCGTACAATTCCGTCCTCATGATGGATGAAAACCGCAAAGAAGCCCTCAAACGTCTGAAGGACGACAAGACCGCGGCTTACAACTCCCAGGAAACCAAGGACTACTTCAAGGCCGTGGAAAAATACATGTCCCAGTTCGGCAAGTCCAACAGCGCCCCGGAATTGGCCTATAATGCCGCTTTCGTAGACTACGAAGCCAAACAGTACAAAGAAGCCATCACGAGCTTGTCACGTCTGGCCGAGGCCTTTCCAAACCACGAGCACAACGTTCTGATCCGCCGCGCCTTGGCCCAGAGCCTTCTGGAAGATGGCCAGTACGACCTGGCCGAAAAGCAGTTCACGGTGCTGAAGAACAAGCTTTGCCCTGCGGACAAGCAATGCACGGAAATCAAGAAAGCCTTGGCATCCACCATCTTCAAACAAGCTGATACGCGCGCGAAGTCGGGAGATCATGCCACCGCCGCCCAGAAGTATCTTCAGTTGGCCCGCGACTTCAAGGACGTCGACATCGCGGACAAGGCCCTTTTCGAAGCCGGCACAAATTTCGACTCTGCCGGCCGCACCGAAGACGGGGTGCGTACCTTGCTTCGCATCCATGCTGAATATCCCAAGTCCGAATTGCGAATCAAATCCATCCTCAAGGGCGCGTCAATGTATATGGCGAAGAAGAAGTTCCGCGACGCCGCGGAGACCTTCCTGCTTATCCAGAAGAACTACCCGGGAGACTCCCTCGGCTTCCAGTCCATCGCCTGGGCCGCGGATGCGTATGAAAAGGTCCCGGATCCGCACAAAGCCGGCCAGACTTACGAATCGGCTTTCCGCCTGTACCCGACCAATGTAAAGACTCCGGCCTACCTGTACAATGCCGGCCAGCTTTATGAGAACAATAAGGAGTTCGGTGATGCTATCGCGGTTTACAAACTCATCGGCGACAAGTTCCCGAAAAGCCAGTATGCCATCGAAGCCATTTTCTCCGTGCCCCTGCTGCTCGAGAAGCGCGGCGATTACGCCAAGGCGGCCGTTGCGTATGAAGACTTCGTGAAAGACTTCGAGAATGACAAGAACAAGCTGATCCGCGCCCATCTCGGCGCTGGCAAGAACTACGAGTCGCTCGGTAACGAAACCAAAGCCCTGGATCATTTCGGCAAGGCCATCGCCATCCAGAAGAAGGACGGAGAGAAGGCCATGATCCCACCCGCCATCGCCGCCGAAGCGGGCTACCGCGCGGGCGAAATCTATTTCAAGAAGATCAAGAAGATCCGCCTCGACGGCACCAAGGGCCAGAACGCCCAGCGCGTCGGCGATATGCAGAAAAGCCTGGTTCCCTCGATCCAGTACTACGCAAAGGCCGTGGAAATGGGCGAAGAAGAGTGGACCTTGCGCTCTACCATGCGCATGGGCGATCTGTTCTACGCTATCGCATCGATTTCGGACAACGAGCGCGCCGCCGGCCTTTCCGGCGACGACCGCATCCGCGCCAAGATTGAAAGCAAAGCCGGTATTCCGGGATACCTGGAGAAGGCCCAGGAACTGTACAAGAAGAACCTGGAAATCGCCAACAATCAGGGCATTGAAAGCCCTTGGGTCGACAGCTCGGGCCTCCGCCTGATGCAGGCCTATGCGTTCAAAGGCGAAGCCCTGGAAGATCTGAGCAAGCTGTTTCTCCAGGTCCCGCTGCCTAAAAAGGCGGGTGAGGAAGAGAAGAACCAGCTCAAGCAGGCTTCCGAAGAGACCAAGGAAAAAGCCATAGCCAATTACAAAGAGGGCCTGCTCGCAGCCCAGACCTATCACATCGACAATGATTCCCGCTCGAAGGTCGTCGCCCGTTTGCGCGAGCTGTCCGCCGATGCGGCGGAGCTTAACGCTGCGGTTACCCCCCGTCCCAAGACGGTTACCTCCAATGAATCGGCCCCGGTTCCCGGCACGCCCGACAGCTCCGCTTCAGCGGCGGAATTCAAGGATGCCAAGTACGATGCCAACATGAAGCGTATCGCCAAGATTTATGAGAACACTTCCTTGAGCGAGGAACAAAAGGTCGAATTGCTGTTGCAGATGGAGACGGAAGCGAAGCGCGAGATCGGCGAGATGAATGCCGAGATGTCCAGCCCCTCGAGCAGCGAAAAGTAAAGATGGGATGCGGGCCGGACACCCGCGTATTTTAAGAAGGTATTTTTGCTAGCTGAAGGTGGGCGGACTCCCTCCTCAACTTCCAATAAATTGGGCGATGATGCCCGTAATCGGAGCCAGGTTTCCTGCGCTCCGACGTCCTTTTTTTTGGCACCTAATTGGCTTTTTTGTGTAAAAAACCTGGAAATAAACCATAAAAATGACCAGCGCAAAGCAAAAGTCGAATATATCTTTATCACGGACGACAAAAGACCCCTCCGGTCTTTTGAAATAAAATCCTGCAGAGTCAGTCGACCCTGAACCGGCGGATACACCAGAACAGGCTTAAAAACCCGAACCAATTGTTACAGAGAGGACATTGAAATGGAACTGATTTTAAAGGGCTTTCAAGGCGAAGGTAAATTCTACATGTCGGTTATCTTGTGTCTTGGGATCATCTCCCTGGCCATCATTGCCGAGCGTTTCTATTACATCTACGTGAAGTCCTCCGCGGGCCGCGCCAATTTCATGCGCAACATCGCCCAACTGCTCCAGACCGGCCGCGTCGCCGAAGCCGGTCATCTCGCCGCCAGTCAAAACTTCCCCCTCGCCAAGATCATCTCCGCCGTGTTGCAGAACAAAGCCAAGGGACAGGCTGCTATTGAGAAGGCCGTGGATGAGGTCTACCTGACCGAAGCCCCCCGCATCAACCGCTACTTGAACCTGTTGCCCGCCTTCGCCAACATCGCGATGCTTTGCGGCCTTCTGGGCACCATCTTCGGCCTGATTCTCGCGTTCGACGCCGTCGCCAACCTTCCGGCCGCCCAGCGTCCCCAGGCACTCGCCTCAGGTATCTCCATCGTTATGGTGAACACCTGGACCGGCTTGGCCACCGCGATCCCAATCTTGCTGCTCCACGGCTTGCTCTCGATGCAGTCCGAACGTCTCCAGGAAGAGATGGAAGAAAAGGCCGTAAAGGTGATGAACCTCCTCTAAGAAGAAGCGTTGGATCCGCGTTGCGCGGGTCCTTTACTCTTTTTTAAAAGGCAAGGGAATGAAAAAAGCAAGATCAAAAAAACAACACGCCAAAGAACTGGATCTGATCCCGGTCATGAATCTGTTTTCGATTCTGGTGGTCACGGTTATCTCGATGGCTCAGTTTGAAAAGTTGGGCGTTCTGGAGCTGTGGTTGCCCGAGCGCGGACAGCCTAATCCCGCCATGGACAAGCCGGATATCGATGAAGGCTTGCTGAATCTCACCGTCATCATTACCGACAAAGGCGTCACCATCGGCGCAGGCGGCGGTTTCCAGCCCACGATTTTCTACCAGGAAGAAGTCGAGTACCGTAGCCGCTCCGACCAGCACGTGTTCCGCAAGGTATACGTGACGGGCGAAGAGGTCAAGTCTCCGACTGACGGCAAGGTCATGTCCCCTTACGAACGTGAAACCATCATGTTGAACTCAGTCAACAAGAAGGACTCGCTCGATCCGGGAACGTATCAATATGCCGCCATCGACCCCGAAGGAAATGCGATGATGGACACTGCGGGCAACTGGCTTACTGCGGTTCCCCCTCTCGGCGGTCTTTATCGAGTTGTCGGCGATGAGACTCTGAAGCATATGGATGCCCGCAATGCCTCCTTCTGCAAGGTCGAGAAGCTCTCCGCCTACCAGGAAGTCGCCAAAACCCTCGAAAAGATTCACATGCTCTACAGTCAAAGGGATCCTCTCCCCGCGGATGTGGATGATGTCGTGATTCTGGCCGATGAAAGCGTCATTTACGACAAGGTCATCCAGATGATGGATGCCTGCAAGTCCGCCGGTTTCGACCGCGTGGCCTTGTCCTTGATTGGAGGAGAAGTTTAATGGCCAAGCGAAAGATCAAAAGACAGCCGGAAGCCGGACTGATTATCACGTCGCTTGTCGATGTGTTCGTCATAGTCTTGGTGTACCTGATCCGGTCGGTCTCTTCCGAAGGTAGCTTGATGACCTCGGCGGACAACCTGGTACTCCCTATGTCCCAGCGTTCTAAGTCGCCGACGGAAATCTCGCTGACAATTATCGGCGATCAGGAGCACATCACCGTCGATGACGTAGTGCTGATGAACACGGAGTTGGTGCGCAAACAGGACAGTCTCCTGGTCAAACCGGTTCTCGACGTACTCACCAAGAAGCGCGAAGAGGAACGCAAGGCCGAGGTGCTGGGTCTCATCAAGGAAGCCACCGGCAAGGTCGTCGTGCAGTTCGACAAGAATACTCCGTATGACATCGTCACTAAAATCATGGCGACCTGCGGTTACGCGGGTTACAACAACATCAAGTTCGCCGTGTCCAAAAAGAACGAGGAGGGCTAAATGGCGCAGGATTTTTCGGCGCCCCAAGGCGCAGCAGGCAATTCCATCGTCTCCAAGATGGAAGTGGAATCCGATAAGCGTCTCGGAAAGTTCCTTGGCGTTTTCGGGATTATCGGCGGCGCGGTTGTGGGCTACGCATTGACCATCGAAGTGATGATCCCGGTCGCGCTGTATGCGACCACCAAGGATGATACTTCCCAGGTGGTGATGAAGCTCGCGGACGTGGAGAAGAAGGACGAAGAAAAGAAGAAGCTCAAGAACGCTCCGCCGAAACCCCGCAAAAAGTCGGGCGGGGGCGGCAAGCCGCGCGGCAAGGGTAACCCCAATGCTCCGGTAACCCAGGCGGCTTTGAAGCTGATCACCTCACGGACCACTTCCTCCTCCTTGTCCAGCTATGATTTGATGAACCAAAAGTTCGCCAAGGATCTCGATAAGGTCATCAACAACGTTTCCGGCTTGACCAAGACCGGCCAGACCCGCCTCGGCGGACGTCGCGGCAAGGTCGACGGCGGTTGGAACGACGGCTTCGCGGTCGGCGGATCCGGCGGCGTGGATGATCTGTTGGGCGGTCTTTGGGGCGGCGACGCCGGTCCTCTCGGGGTCAAGGCCAAGGGCGGACTCGGGCTGAAGGCTCCTTCGGCTTCGGACATCGACATGGGGCAGGAAAGCGGTCAGCGGTCCACGGAGTCCATTCTCCGCGTGATCCGGCAGCATACTCCAGGTCTGCGTCACACCTACAACAAGTACCTGAAGACCAATCCTGGCTTCAAGGGTAAGATTACCCTGAAGTTCGCGATTGCTCCGAGCGGTTCGATTGTCGAGCTCACCATCATGGGCACGACGACCGGGGTAGGGGAGTTTGATTCCGAAGTCCGGGACAAGGTCAGGACTTGGAGATTTGAGCCTGTCAAGGGCAAATCCAATGACGTCGTGACGGTTCCGTTCACGTTCTCGGAATAACATAAAGGAAACGGTCTTGTTACTGGAAACCGGCGCTCTTCAAAGAGCGCCGGTTTTTTATTTTCCCGGTTGCCAATTGAAACCGAAGCCATTTTAATGTTAAATTTTGCGGAAACAGGAGACAAACCCATGGTTCATAATCGGCTAAAGCTCTCGGTACTGGGATTCCTTATAGTTGGAACGGTCCAGACCACATGGGCGACCTATTCCCGCGTGGAATCGATGGGAAAACGGGCCGATTTCTTCATGGATGACATCAGCATTTTCGACAATCCGGCCAACATGAATATTTTCCCCAACTTCCTGATCGGGGAATTGGGTGTCTATCGGCAAGGTCCCGGCGATACCTCAGCAGGCATTCGACGCAATATCGATCCTTCGAACAGCTGGTTCGGCGGCATCTTCTCCTATTCCCTGTCAAATAACAAGGAATCTGGAAATCTGTATCCACAGATCAGCCTTGGCGGCGCTTTCAATCGCAGGGATGAGGAGCTTTTCGTGCTTCTTCCCGACAGCGTTGAGGGAAATGTGGTTCCGGATCCCGCAACCAACTTCGACGGTTTCCTGGGCATGACGCTGTCGAATGGGGGAATGTTGGGTTCGCACGTTTACATCGCAATGCAGGAAGGCGCCAATCTTAAAAACGGAGTGCTTACCGGCGCGCCGGATCCGGACGTGAATGTGTACGTCCTTCGGGGCGACCTTGGCCTGAACTGGCCAATTGCGCGAAATGTCGATGGGGAGATTTCCTTCGGGATGGCCACTATCAGTTACGGGCCCAAATCCATCGAACCGGAAGTATCGTATTTTGTAAAGGGCCGGGCCTTTTCGACCCTGGAAATCATCAACGGCGAATTGGTGCCTATCTTCAACTACAGCGTTTTGAAGGCGCCAGGCAGGGACTACACCAAGCTCCACTTTGGAATAGGTGTGAACGTATCCCTGGACCGAGGATTCTTCTGGTTAGGCGCGCAAGGATTGTTCGATGAAGACAACAAAATGGATACCAGAACCAGCCCCTCGTCTGGGCTTGTCGCCTTCAATCCCGCCACGACCAACACCAACACCAGCGAAGCGATCCGGGGCGGCCTCGTTTCCTTCGGCATCGAGCGCAACGTCTGGTGGGATTGGCTGGTTCTGCGCGTAGGCGGACAGAAGGAAATCACCTATCGCGATCAGACCAGCACCGTGCCCGGGAACAGTTTCAACTTCATGTACACCAATCCGACCAACGACGGTTCGATCAACGATGCCGTGGGTTTCGGTATTGGCATCAATATCGAGGAGAAACTGAAGGTCGATGCGACCCTGGCCGAGGACCTGCCGTACACATTCGGCAACCTATTCTCGGGTCCAATCCATCACCTGGTCTCCCGCATTTCCGCCACCTATTCCTTTTAGTATCTTTCGGGCGATGCCCCGAGTTCGCTCCTCCCCTCAAGCCGAATTTTTGACGGGTAGTGCTGAAATTACGAAGACTGGTATCGGCGCAATGTCCGCAGCAATTGGCTCCTCCATGGCGGGGGTGGGTGCCGTCAGACCGGCGGAAAGGCCCGTCGCCTCGCCCCCTCCCAGACGCATGACGGCCTTGACCTTCTGGAGCATTGGGAACCTGCTTATTTCCGTTTGCTGCCTGCTTTCCGGCTGTGGCTCGTCCACGGATACGATGCAGCGAAAGCTCGACAAAATCTCCAATGAGGATCTCCAAGACATCACCAAGGAGATCCCCGAAAAGGCGAGGAGCGTGGCGCTCGCAAAGCCATACTACAAGGTTGACGAGTACCAGGAGTTCCACGGAGATACGGCCATCGTGTATCAGGCCAAGGCCACCGTGGTCTTCTTCTACCTCGATCCCTCCCTGGATCTGTGCCAGGTTCGGCAGTATCGGTACAAGACAAGCTCAGGGATCTGGGACCGTTATGACGTGAAACTCATGCATTTCCCCAAAAAATATCATGGCATCGGCCCTCAATAGTTTTTAAAATAGGATGGATCTGGGAAACATTAGTTTCTAGATTTTTTTGAATCCCCTACGGTTAAGGAGGGATCTCCCCTTTGTTCGGCTTTCTTTCCAGCGATATCGGCATCGATTTGGGCACCGCAAATACTTTGGTGCATGTCAGCGGACGCGGAATTGTCATCAATGAACCTTCCGTCGTGGCGGTAGAACGGCGAACCAACAAGGTTTTAGCCATTGGCTCCGAGGCGAAGCGCATGCTTGGCCGAACTCCAGGAGAAATCATCGCGGTCCGTCCCATGAAGGACGGCGTTATCGCGGATTTCCAGATGGTGGAAAGCCTGCTCACGCGGCTTATCCAGATTGCCCAAAAATATCCGCTTTTCTTCCTCCGTCCCCGGATCGTCGTCGGCGTTCCATCGGGCATTACCGAGGTCGAAAAGCGGGCGGTTCTGGAGTCGGCGCAAAAGGCCGGCGCCCGGGAGGTTTACCTGGTTGCCGAGCCCATGGCCGCAGCCATAGGGATGGGGATTCCCGTCGAGGATCCGAGCGGAAACATGATTATCGACATCGGAGGCGGTACATCGGAAATCGCCGTGATCGCACTCTATGGCATCGTTTGCGACGCATCTGTGCGCGTGGGCGGGGACGAGATGGATGAGGCCATCATCAATTACCTCAAGAAGAATTACAATCTGCTGGTCGGCGAAGGCACGGCGGAAAAAATCAAGATGCAGATCGGCTCCGCATATCCGTTGGACCATGAGCTGGAAATGGAAGTGCGCGGCCGCGACCTGATGGCGGGCATTCCCCATACCCTGAAAATCACCTCCGCCGAAATACGCGAAGCCTTGGCTGAGCCGGTCAATGCCATCGTCGAAGCCGTGAAGCGCGCCCTCGAGCAGACGCCTCCCGAACTTTCCGCCGACATCCTGGAAAAAGGCATTGTCATGACCGGCGGTGGCTCCCAGCTCCGCGGCCTGGACGAGCTGTTGCGCCAAGAGACCAACCTTCCCGTCAACGTGATCGACGACCCCTTGGTCTGCGTGTGCAAGGGCACGGCGCGGATCCTCGAGGACATGGACAAGTATTACAAGGTGCTCATGGAGGCCAGCCGCTAGGCCTTTGGAAGAGAGACGTCAAAAGGCAAAATGAAAAGTGCAAAATTCAAAGTGTAAGATCAATGCGCGGGATAAAGTCCCGGGCCGGTCAAGCGCGGTGGACTCCGGTTCTTCTCCTCAATTTTGCACTTTTCATTTTTCATTTTGCCTTTTGAGTTCTACCCGGTTTTCGACGTCGGACAAACCTTGACATCCGTCCCATTTATCTGAACGCCGGATCCCCACCGTGAGCATCTTCGATTGGTTCTTGAGGCTCTTTACCCTGGGAAAGGGCATCGTCTCATTGACCCTTTCCGTGGTTTTCTGCGCGGTCCTGATCTCCCTTAAGCCATCCGAGCGCGTCACCTTCCACGAAGTGATGACGAGCACGTTCCTGTATCCAGCGCAAGCTATACTTTCCCGGTTGAACAGGACTATCTTCGTGTTCAAGGAGAACGAGGATTTGAAACGCCAGAATACCGCCCTTCGCCTTGAGAATGACTATCTCGGGCAGGCTATCAAGGAGCTCCCGCGCGTCCAGGAAATGGAATCTTTCGGTGAACGCAGCGGTTTGCGCCTGAAAATGGCCCAAATCAGCGCTGAGGATCCAGGACGCTATTCGACCAATTGGGTCATCAACCTGGGCCGCGAGGATTCCGTGGACGTCAATATGCCGGTAATGACGGCGCTGGGCGTGGTGGGTAAGACCGCGAAATGCTACCGCAGCCATTGCCTGGTACAGGGATTGGGGGATCCCAGCTGTAAGGTTTCCGTGCTATGCAACCGCACCCGGGTCAACGGAATGTTGGAAGCCTGGCCAGGGGGCAGGATGGTGGTCCGCTTTCCAGTGGATGCCGATATCGCCGTAGGAGACACCCTGGTGACTTCGGGGATGGGCGGCGTATTTCCCAAAGGCCTGCTCCTGGGCGTAGTTTTCGGGGACCATCAAGATGCTTCCGAGGGCGGGGATATCCTGAAAGGCATGGAAATAAAACCGTTCCAGAATCCACATCGCGTGGAAGAGGTGTTCGTGCTTATCCGGCCGGATTCCTGGATCGTTGGGAAGGAACCATGAGCTTCCTCAAAAGCATGAGCTTCCTTGTCCTCTCGCTGATCCTGCAGCAGACCCTCATCCAGATCATTTCCATCGGATCGATCAAGCCGGATCTGGTGATGGTGGTGCTGGTAGCCGTGTCCATGCGCTATGGCTCCGTTGTGGGCCTGTTCAGCGGCCTGACCATCGGGCTCATCCAGGACGTCTACGCCATCGAGGCCCTCGGCGCCAATGCCATGGCCAAATGCCTGGTCGGCTATTGCACCGGCCTTTTGGATGAGAAGGTCATCAAAGTCATGCCGGCCACCAAGGTGCTGTTTTTGGCCGTGGCATTCCTGTTCCACGATGTCGTCTATTCCCTGGCCGCTGGCTTCCATGGCACCGCCTTCTGGGAGGCCCTCCTGAAGCGCACGGCCCCCTCCGGCATCTACACCTTGTTGGTTGGTTCGCTCGTGTTCTACTTCCTGGTGGCTCCCTCCCGGCACGAAGCCTGACCATGCAACCAAGTCCATCCTCACGTCTTGATGATCCCTTCTACCGCGGAGCCATCGGACGGAACATCCTCATCATTTTCGGATGCCTGGTCCTGGGTCTTTCCTCGCGGTTGTTCTATCTGCAGATCATCAAGGGCTCGTACCACCAGAAGCTTTCGGAACAGAACAGCATGCGCCTACAGATCGTGCATGCGCCCCGCGGCCTCATCTACGATCGGAACGGCGCGCTCATCGCGCGCAACCGGCCCTCGTACCAGGTCGCCATTTTGCCGACCCAGTTGAAGGATCCCCAGCGCGTCATGGCCAACCTGATGCGCTTCCAGGACAGCGCAGGCGTGCGCCTATTCGATTCCAACCTGGTGGCCTGGAGCCTATTGCGGGGGAAGTGGAAGAAGTTCCAACCGCTAGTCATCCTCGAGGATGCGTCCCCGGAAATCGTAGCCATGGTGGAGGAGCATCAGCTGGATCTCCCGGGCGTGGTCACGGTAATGGATTCCCGGCGTTCCTATCCCTTCGGCTATAACGCCGCCCACGTCCTCGGTTACATGGACGAGATCAAGGAAGATGAGCTGGAGGACTCTACCCAGCACAAAATGGAGACCGGCGACAGCCTTCCCTACATGAAGGGCGACCGTATCGGGCGCAAAGGGCTGGAAAAAACCTATGAGTCCATCTTCCGCGGCAAGGACGGCGTCCGCTACATCAAGGTCAACGCCTTCGGCAAGGAGATGGAGGTGATCAAGGAGATGCCCCAGATCAGGCCCGTGCCGGGCAGCAACCTCATCACCACCCTGGACATGGATCTGCAATGCTTGGCCGACTCCCTGCTGGGTGATACCGTTAAAGGCGCGGTGGTGGCCATCGATCCGCGCAACGGCGACGTCATCGTGATGGCCTCCAGCCCGCGCATGGATGCGAACATATTTTCCCTCTCCCGCGAACGCCGTTCGAAGGAATGGGCCAAGCTGGCGCTGGATCCGGCCATGCCCCTCAACAACCGCGCCACGGTGGGCGGATACGAGCCGGGCTCGACCTGGAAGGGCGTAATGAACATAGCGGCCTTGCAATCGGGCAAGATCACGGTGGGCGAACGTATGGCCAGGAATTGCACGGGCGGCTACCGTTTCGGCAACCGCACCTGGCGCTGCTGGGATCCCAAGGGCCACGGATCCATGGGCATGATCGACGCGTTCACCGAATCCTGCGATGTCTATTACTACCAGGTGGGCCTGATTATCGGCATGGACATCGTGAACAAGGTGGCCCGTGATTTCGGTTTCGGCGACACCACGGGCATCGATTTGGACGAAGAGCGTTCCGGCATGCTGATGGACTCCGCCAGCTATACCAAGAAATTCAAACGGCGCGGGTGGACCTGGACGCGAGGCCTGGTGCTGAACCTTTCCATCGGACAAGGGCAGATCGTCACCCCCTTGCAATTGGCGAACTTTGCGGCGGGCTTAGGCAACGGCAAGTACGTGTTCAGGCCGCACTTCGTCAAGGAGGTCCGGGACCGCGCGGGCCATACCGTCCGGACATATCAGCCCGAAGTACTGCATGAACTCGACATGACGGAGGAGCAGCACCAAGTGCTGTTGAAGGCAATGGACGCGGTTGTCAACTCGCCCCGGGGCACAGGGGGACGGGCGCGCCAGACCGATGTCATCGTGGGGGGCAAGACCGGTTCGGCCGAGAACCCCCACGGAGGCAAGACCCACGCCCTTTTCATAGGGGTGGCGCCCCTGTACCAACCGGAATTGGCCATTGCGGTGGTGTTGGAGAACGTTGGCCATGGAGGTTCCCTTGCGGCACCTATTGCAGGATCGATTTTCCGCGAATATTTCAAGCGGAAAATGGCCGGAGCGAAGCAGGTCCTTTGACCTGCCGATGCTCATCACGCTCGGCCTGATCATCCTGATCGGGCTGGCCACGGTGTATTCGGCCACCTGGGACGAGCCGGGAAAGCATTGGCTGAAACAGGCCGCCTACGTGGTGATGGGCGTGATCGGAATGGGCGCGATCTACCTGATCCCTCCCAAGATCTTCTATGCCGTGGCGTATCCCGCCTGGGTGCTGTCTTTGTTCCCGCTGCTCTACATCATCATTCTCAAGGCCAAGTCCGTGGAACGCTGGATCACGCTTCCGGGCGGTTTCAACCTGCAACCCTCCGAACTCACCAAGGTGGCGTTGCTGCTGGCGATGGCGCGGCTCCTGTCTTTCCAGCCCATTACCTTGTCCCGGCCGAAAACCGTGATCGCGCCTTTTCTCTTGTTCATCTTCCCCTTCCTCCTGGTGCTGAACCAGCCGAACCTGAGCACGGCCCTTTCCTTCGTCGCCATGACCATGGTGATGGCCTATTGGTCGGGTCTGACCTTCCGCGAAATCTTCCTGCTCGCCTCGCCTGTTATTTCCGTGGCGCTCACGTTCCACCAACTGGCCTGGGCCTTGATGTTCATCGTCTTGATCGCGATCATCATCATGAGCCGGATCAACCTCAAGATCGCGGCCCTGCTGCTGCTGGTGAACATCATTGCCGGATACGGCGCCATCTTCGTCTGGAACAAGGTCCTTTACGAGCATCAACGCGGCCGCATCCTGACCTTCGTGGATCCACAAAGGGATCCTTTAGGCGCCGGGTACCAGGTGCTGCAATCAAAGGTGGCCATCGGATCGGGAGGACTTTTGGGAAAAGGCTTCCTGAACGGAACGCAGACCAATCTCAGCTTCCTGCCGGAGGAACATACGGATTTCATCTTCTCCGTGTTCTCCGAGCAGTTCGGATTCCTGGGCTGCGTGGCCGTGCTCGGCCTTTACATGTTCCTGCTGCACCGGATCCTGAGGGTGGGGGCGGATATCCGCAACCGCTTCGTGAGCCTGGTGGCGGTAGGGGTGGCCGCCATCCTGGGCTTCCATATCATCGTCAACATTTCCATGACCATCGGCCTGATGCCTGTGACCGGACTTCCGCTGCCGTTCATGTCCTATGGCGGCTCCTTCATCATCTCCTGCATGATCATGGTGGGGTTGATCGTGAATCTGCGCGCCCATGGCCACAATCTCTGACGCACCGCGGGCCCTTTGGGCCCGGCGCGTATTACTCTCCGGCCTTTCGGGACTGTCCAGCCTGTTCATGCCCGCGCTCTGCGTCCATTGCCGGGGAGACCGGTGGCAGGGAACCCCACTTTGCCTCGCCTGCCTGAGAAAAATGCGATCGGCCCGATCGGGAACCGGTCCTTTCCCGGAACCGGAAAACGCGGCAGAGGGGGGCCTCCCGTCACGTTTTCTGTTCCGCATGGGACCGGAAATCTCGACCTTGGTACACGGCTTCAAATACCGGCACCAACGCAGGCACATCCGCTTTCTTTGCGAGTACCTGCGCTACCGGCCGGATCTCGCCGCCTGGGCGGAAGGTTTCGATGCCCTGATTCCGGTACCCATCCACGCGATCCGCAAACGCGAGCGCGGTTACAACCAGGCCGGAGAAATCGCGTTGGAGGCCGGGCGCCATCTGCGACTGTGCGTTCTGGACGGGGTTTTACGAAGGACCCGGGCTACGGTCTCCCAGACCAAGTTGAATCGAGAAGACCGCGCCATGAATCTGGCGCAGGCATTCTCCCTTCCTGACCCGGAGGCGGCGCGCGGTAAGCGCCTGCTGTTGGTGGACGATGTCCATACCACCGGCGCCACGGTGGGCCGTTGCGCGGAATTATTGTTGCAGGCCGGTGCGGTTTCCGTCGGGGTGCTGGCGCTGGCCAAAGTCGAGGCAGGATCAACGGCGGACGATTTCGCCCTCGAATTGGAAGCGATATCCGGTTACGCGGGTTGAGCGAAGGGTCCCGGAGTCGGGGACCCGGCGCGGAGGGTGAGGGACTCGAACCCCCAAGCCTTTTGGGCGGCGGTTTTCAAGACCGCTGACTTACCAGTTAGCCTAACCCTCCCGGCGGCCAAATCCGGTGCAAAGTTAACATATGCGTCCGACGCGCGCAATGCCGCCACAAATCTCCCAAATTTTATTGCGGAAACGGCCAAGTCGATTGGGCTATAATGGTCGAAGTCCGCCGGTTTTCCGGCGCAGGTTATTAAAGGAGAGAGCGTGATGCTTCCATTCGCCCGCCGCCCGAATCCATTTGTTTTGCCAGCCGTAATGATGATGGCTTTGGCGCTCATGTTTTGCGAACCCGGCAAATCCCTCGATCCCCAGCCTCCTCAGCCTCCTGTGGTCATCACGCCTGTGGATACCGCGAAAACGGACACGGGCAGGGTCGCCGATATCGAGGTTCTTTCGGCTCCCGTCACGGTGCTGCCCGGGGAAACCACCTTCGTGCAGGTGGCCATTTCGGATACCAACACGGGCCTGCCCATCAAGGGCGCCAAGCTCTCGGTGACGAGCACTTCCTTCTCGTTGATCTACGCCTCCTCGGCCAAAGCTTTCGACCTGGATTCCGTTCCCGATGACGGCAAGGTGGGCTTCAGGATCTTCTCCTCAACGACCGGAAACGGCACGGTGAACATCCGCGTGACCTCGGCCAAGAAAATCCGCTCCAAGTCAATCGCAGTCATCATCACGGAAAAGCCCGTGGCCCCCAAGATCATCGAGACCCTGCCTAAAAACATTTCCGCCAAGGACACCACCCTCGTTTCCTTCTCAATTGTCGATTCGGCCCAGGAAAAGCCCTTGGCCAATGCCGTGGTGACGCTCTCCAGCGCGCTGTATTCCATCTTCAGCCCCGTTTCCAAGGACACCCTGTCGACGGACACCACCGGAAACGACGGTAAGGTCCGCTTCCGCATCTATTCCGCCACCGCCGGCGGCGCGGGTACCCTCCAGGTCAAGGTCCGCACCGCGGCCGGCATCGCCAGGACCGTCACTTACACTTTGACGGTATCCGAGGATACCGCCCAGGAGCGTCCCCGCCGAATGGTTTTCACGGCGCTGCGTTCCAGCCTACGGGCCGACGGGACCGACTCCACGAGCCTGCGCGTGCTCATCAAGGATGACAACAACAATCCACTGCCCAATGAAAAGCTGCGCTTCACCTCCACTGGAGGGGTGGTCAAGGCCGAAGCGGTTACGGATGCGTGGGGCATCGCTTATACCACCCTCATTTCCGAACGCGTGAACAAGACGGTCGTCGTCACCGCGACCTTGGAGAAGACGGGCGCGACCGCGCAACAGTCCGTCGCCTTCGACGGCGTGACCATCTCCATCAGCCCCGCGAAGCGCGTGCTGATGAAGGACAGCATCAACGAGGTGCTTTTCGAACTCAAGGACGGGGGAAATGTGCCCATGTCGGGCGACTCCATGGAAATCGTGGCCAAGGGCGCCTACAAGGGCTTCGGCCGCAACGGCAAGGATTCCATCGTCGTGGTCACGGACACCAAGGGGCAGTATCGCACTTCCATCACCAGCCAAGAAGCCGCGACCATCATCATCTTTGCCCGGGCCTTGGGCGCCAAAAGCCAGGACACGGTGGCCTACACCAACAATGTCCTGGCCCTGACGGCGTCCAAATCCAGCATCAGCGGCGACGGCGTGGATCAGGTCACGCTGACCGTCAACCTCAGAAACGGGAACAATACCCCGATTGAGAACGCGGAATTACGCTGGACCACGACCTTCGGCAATTTCACCACCACGCCGTTCACCACCACCAATGGAGCGGGCCAGACCAGCATCGTGCTCGGCAGTCCCCGTGGTTCGGGCGTGGCCATCATAAACGTCGAGGCGTATACCGTGAATGGCTCGAGCCGGACACTCCTGGCCAGCGGGATCCTGCCGGTCCCGGTCAAGGCCCTCAAGGTGGCGCGGCTTAATCTGAAAGTCACGCCGGACAACATACCCGTAAAGACGGGCGAGACGCGCCTGGTGGCCGAAGCGTTCGACAGTTCCGGCAATTACATGGCGGGCGTGCTCGTAGGCTTCCGCATGATCAAAGGAGCGGGCGGCGGCGATGAAACCATCAGCCCTCCGGTCGACTACACCAAGGCGGGCCGGGCCGAAGCCAATTTCAGGGCCGGCGGCGTCATCAGCCTGTACCGGGGCGTTAAGCTGGCCGCCGTGGCCTTGGACATTTTCGGCGGTGACACCCTCATTATCGCCTCTTCCGATACCGTCGGTCTGACCGTTTCCGGACCGCCGCATCGCATCAGCGTGGGCGTGAATATCCTTAAGGGCGAGAATCCCAACGACGGAACGTTCGCCTTGCCCACCGCGGCGGTGGTGACGGACGTGAATGGTAACCTCGTCGCCGACGGCACCCCGGTGAATTTCAGCACCACTCCCATAGCGGCATGGTATTCGGGCGAATCCTGGAAGCCCACCGATCAATGGCCTTACTACACCTTGGGCGATACCGTCTGGTATAGGCTTCCTTGGACCGACTACAATAACAACGGCAAGCTGGATGCCGACGAAAAGGTCAGTGATTTCGACATTACACGGTCCCGGCCCGCACGGGGTGAAGATCGCGACGGCAACGGCGTGGTCAATACCCCTCCCGAATCCTTCGACGATATAAACCATAACGGAGTATGGGATTCAACCAACGCGGAACCGCTGGTTCCCGTACCCTATACCGATACCAGCAGCACCAAGCCCTTCGTGGATTTCAATAAAAACGGAATCCGCGATTTGGTCGAGCCCTTTGCCACATGGGATCACAACGGCGACGGCATTTGCCAATGCGCGGGCCAACGCGATGCGGGCGGCGCCTTGTACGAGGAATCCTATTTCGGGACGACGCCCAATCATCCTTTTCCGGGCGAGGTATCCGTGGGAATCCCGAGGCAGATCGCGACGACCGCGGGCAAATCCACCACTAAAATCACCTACGTCCAATCCATGGCCCGGGAGGTCGAAGTCAGGCTAACGGCGGAATCCAACGGCATCCGGTCCTTCGTAGACGTGGTCCTGCCCATCGTCAAGGACGACAAGTGAGCACACCCATGAAGAATCGCCTGGCATTCGCGGCGCTTTTAATTCCGGGCCTGGGTTTCGGCTTTCCGCCGGGATCGCCGATGTCCGATTTCGGACCCGCCCAGGTCTCGTTGGCCGCCTTCTACGATTATAGCGGTCAGGACATGTTCATCGACCCGGCTCCCTCGCTCCTCAATTCCACCGGTCTTAGCCTGGATTACGGTCCCTGGCCGTTCCTGCAATTCGGACTGTTCGGAGGCGCGACGGAATTCGATGTGGCTCTGCCCGAGTCCCGTGCGGCCGATACCTCTGCCCGCGCCTTCAATACGGACTACTCCTTTTCGGCTGGCGGTTCGCTCAAGGCGGCCACGCCCCGTTTCGCATCGGGGACGACGCGGGGAGTGGCCTTCGGTTCCGTGGCCTACCTGGACAATCAGGATGCCTCAGGGAATTCAAAGACCGGGCTCATCTACAATGGCGGCGCCACCATTCAGTATATGCTCCGTGACCGCGTCAACTTCGTGCTGGGCGGTGAATATTATGCCGTCTACGGAGACCAGGAGTCGGCGCGGGGAGGGGCCACGGCCCCGTTCGGCATGTCGGAAGCCGAAGGCATCGTTGACCATCTTCGCGGGATCGTAGGGGTGGAATACTATTTCAAAGGGAAAAACCGGCCCTTCATCAGCGTAGCCTTCCGCCCCACCGGGGCCATGGAGTGGCATGACGATCTGGGCTTGCGCAATGCGTCGATTTCGGTCTCGCTGGGAGCCATGGCGACCTTGGGCAAGGGTAAGCCCGACGCCGGCGAGGATGAGCCGGGGATGATCGACCAATAGCCGGGGACTGTCCTTTACCTGGATGCTTGGCCTTTTCGCAACGGGCGCTTTAAGCACCACCGCTTTGGCCTTAGACACGGCCGCTTAAGCCCTTAACCGCTATTCAGGAGCCACTCCTCGACGACGTCGAGGAAGAGTTCACCGTCCCGCTTTCCGCATTCAATCAGATCTTTAGCGTATTCGCCGTCGAAGAGCAGGTAGCTCAACAGCTCGGACGAGATCCAGCCGCCGAAGAGGTAGCGCAAGGTTTTGGGAAACCGCTTACGGTACTTCGAAGCGATCAGACTGAAGTCCAGCATCGGCCCCACGCGGCAAAGGTCGATGACGCGCACGTCCCGATCCTCTTCCTTGACCTTGGTGGCCAGGAGGTTGATGCGGTTCATGAATTGGGAATCGAGGTCAACTGCGTCCAGGAACATGGAGTCGAGCATGGTCGCCGCGATGCGGCCCAGGGTCGGAGCCACGTTGTTCTTCTGCTGGTAGGAATCGCCGCGCAAACTGATATTGATGATTCTCTCCGCGCCCAATCGGATGGCCGCGTTCAAGGGCGTCATGTTGCGCAATGAGCCATCTCCGTAGAAATGGCCGTCCATGACCACGGGAGGGAAGATGAGGGGGACGGCGCAGGATGCCATGATGTGTTCCGTAGTCAGCGAAGTGCGGACGCCGCGCACCGTGGGCCGTTCCCAGGAAGGGCAGGACTCGCGGGTTTGGAAGAACGTCACGTTCTTCATATCCGTGTAATCGAAACAGCTCAGTGCCAGGGAGTGATCGGGAAGGGTTCGCAACCGCTGCTGAACCTGCCCCATGTCGGTGTTGCGTTTGAGGTATTCGTAAAGCGGCGCGGTGTTGAGCATGGCATTGACGAGGGAAGTATCTGCCCCATGATTGCGCTGGTGACGCGAAGAACGCAGGAGGCGCACCAGGTTCTTGACCACGGCCTTGAGATCCGATTCGAAGATCTGGTCCGGGGTCAGGGTGCTCCACAGGTGGGTTATGGCTTCCACGCCGCTGGCATAATTCGGGGCGGATTGCATCAGGCGAACCGCGTTGATGGCCCCCGCCGAAACGCCGACGATAATCTCGATCTGGCCGTTCTTGCGGAAAATATCCTTCCAGGCGCTTAAAATCCCGGCTTGGTAGGCTCCTCGGGCGCCTCCTCCGCTCAGGATCAATGCCACCTTTTTCCTAGCCATTTAACCTTCCGCCCGGAGGATCAGCAAAGCTTCACGCCGCCTTGAATGCCGTTTCGGACTTGCGGGCCTTTTCTTCGGCTTTACGCGCTTTTTCGATGCCGTTAAGCCAATCCCGGATCAGCAGCGCGGCCAGCTGGCTAGCATGGATGCTGGCATATTCCCGGTGCACGAGCATGATCGAAAGCGCAAGTCCGCGCGATGGATCGTCCTTGAGCTTGACGTAGCCGATGAACCAATCGAAGCGGCCGGGGGTCTCTTCGCCGTCCAAGGAGCCGGTCTTGCCGCCCACTACGAGCTTTTCGAGATGGCTGGCCTTGAGGATGGAATGGAATCCCTTGCGGGCGGTGCCGGTGCGGACCGTGGCTTGCATGAACCCCTGGAGCCTGGGAAGGTTATCCCGGGAAACGAAGATACGGCCGGAATCGGGGCGGATGGCCGACTGGACTCCGGTGGCCAGGTTGGTCAGCCCTTGGGCAAAGGAACAGACGCGCAGGCAGCCATCATCTCCGGTTCCTCGGGCGATCTGCAGGGCATGCCAAGGGGATATGGTGGTCTTGGCCGTGAATCCGCACGAGGTCTCGGCCAGGGAGAAGCCGGAGTCGGGAAATTCGATGCGGCTGGTCGCGACGCATGAGGGCAAGGTAGGCTGGTTGAAGCCCATGCGGATGGCCGTGGCGCGCAGGGGCGAGGATCCCATCGACAACCCCAGCATTCCGAACGCGGGATTGACGGACTTCGAAAACGCCTCTTCCAACGTGATTTTGGGCGGATTGCGCTGTCCTTCGATCTTGAGCTGACGCTTGTAAAGAGTGTGGTATCCGCCCAATTGCGGGATGCTGTCGACCAGTTCCCGGGCGTTGCTTTCCAAGGCCGCGGTGGCAGTCAGGATTTTGATCAGGGACGCGGCCGGAAAACCCCCGCCATAGGCGAGACGGGGGGTGGCAGTGATGATAGAGTCCTCGCGTTCGCCGATGGCCAGGATGTGTCCGGATTTGAGGTCCGCGACCAGGAGGACGCCCGTTTCGGGGCGATAGCGTTGCAAGTAGACATTCACGCGGCTGTTGAGGAGGGAATCAGGGGAGTAGTCGGCCACCAGGGCTTCGCCGCGATAGTTGAAAGTATCGGGCTGGGGATAATTGCGCATGGAGGTCTGCCATTCCGCCGGGTCTCCGACCGAAGTCTTGGGCAAAGCCGGTTTGCCGAGATCTTCAGGAACGCGCTCCACGACCAAATCGGGCCCTCCAGGGGAGGCCAAATCGGGGGCCGGGGAAATCTGCCCGTGGGAAGGCTGAGGATGCGGCTCGGAGCCGGAAAATTTCTTGTACCCAATCAGTACCAGCAGAATGGAAAGGACGGCGCCGCCACGCAGAATAAGGGTGCGAAGGCTGGCGGATTTCCATCCGCGCCGGGAGGAGACACGCCGGTATGGCCCGCCGTAATCGTATCGCTGAAGTTTTATGGCGCAATCCTCCGGAAAACCTGTCAGGGCGCGTCCTTTATGGACTTTATGGACTTTATGGACTAGATGGATTTGATGGACGTTACTGACGTTACGGACGTTCGGACTTTACAGATTTTACGGACACCGGCTCCTACCTGACCCCATCAGTTTATGATATTTCCCTAAAGAAAAATAGGAATAAATGGCCGAAGGCTTCGAAGCGTGGGTTCCTGACAATGAGCCGGCTCAGATGGCGATGGAGGGCAGGAAAAACGAGCGTCGGTAGTAACGCAATTCCTCAACGGACTCGCGGATATCGGCCAGCGCGAGATGGGTTTCCTTTTTTTTGATGGGTGGAAGCGCAGGGTACCAACGCAGCGCGAGTTCCTTCACTGAGCTGACATCGATGATGCGATAGTGGAAGAAGGAGTTGAGGTTCGGCATCAACCTGTCCAGGAATCGGCGATCCTGCCATACGGAATTTCCGCAAAGCGGCGAGGTCTTGGGTTTGGAAAATTCCGCGACGAACTCGAGGGTTTTCCGTTCAGCGGTGGCGATGGTTTCGGTCGAGGCGCGGACTCGGTCCAGAAGCCCGGATCGGGTATGATGGGTTTGATTCCAATCATCCATGGCTTTGAGGACTTCTTCCTGCTGGAAAACGGCGAGGTTGGGCCCCTCCGCCAGGATGTTCAAATCGGTGTCAGTGACCAGAGTGGCGATTTCGAGGATTTGGTCCCGTCCAGAGTCCAGACCGGTCATTTCCATATCCACCCAGATCAGGTTGTTTTCCACATTCCGCCCCTTTTCCTATCTTTTCAAGCCGCTCAGGGTCCTCCCGGGACCCGGCGGTAAACATAGCAAGGCCTCCAAGGGACACAATGGACAAGCAAAGAGAAGTCGTCATCACCGGCATGGGATTGGCCAGCCCGCTTGGGCATTCCCCTGAGATTTTTTTCGCCAATCTGCTGGCGGGACGCTCCGGCGTATCGACCATAACCCGTTTCGATAC
>JBDSIO010000013.1:0-17035 GCA_039917895.1 Fibrobacteria bacterium
GAACTGGAAGCAGTTGGTTTCCTCTTCCGTGATCAGGCAGCCCGCCCATCCCAGGTTGATTCTCCGGAATGGGAAATTACGCATGGCCGGATCCCTGGAAACGGATCCCCTCCGGTTTTACGACGCCATGGGCGAAAGAATCGCCGAGCCCACCGGATTCAGCGGAGCTCTGTTTGGATTGCCTGGTCCTTCCCATCCCCAAATTCCATAGGGAAACGGATGCAATACCCTTTTCTGGCAGATTGATGTCTGCCGCAAATGGAATTGCTAATCTTTGTCCGCTATCCAACCCATGAACAGGGACTGTTTCCATGATACGAAACCTTAAATGTCGGAATTCTCTGGGCTTGGCCTTGGTCATTGCCGCCGGGGTAGCCGGGAGCGTTCAGCCTCAAGCTCAATGCACGGAGCCTGCCTCCGGCGAATGGCGGAAAACCGTACTGGTGGCCAACTCTTCCTCCGTCATCCTGGATTGGCCGGATAATATGTTCGTGCTTCCCGACGGGCGCGTTTTCATCACCGAGATGTGGAGCAGCCGGATCAAGCTGTTCACGCCTGGATCTGGGTTGACCGAGGTGCTCGCCATTAGCGGCACCTACAACGACAATGTCGAGAATGGCCTTTTGGGCCTCGCAATCCCTCCTGATTTCGCGACCACGAACTGGGTATACGTGTTCTATAGCCGCCGGTTGAGCGGCTCCAACACCTCCGCCGGGGACGGCGGCATCGCTCCCCATGCCCACGCCCTGGTCCGCTACACCTTCGCCGGCGGCAAACTGACTAATCCCAAGGACATCCTGCTGATTCCGCGGCAGACGGCGCGGCATGCCGCAGGAGGCATGACTTTCAATCCGGCCACCGGCGACCTGTATATCGGCACCGGGGACGACACCTATCCCGCCGCCGATGAGACCATTTATGGCGGACGCAACGAAACCAGCTACTGGCTCAATTCCCTCCGCACATCGGCGAACACCAACGATTTGCGCGGCAAGCTGCTGCGCATCCGGCCCCTTCCCTTCGCGGACTCCCAAACCCCGGTACCCGGCGCGGGGACGACCTATGCGATTCCCTCCGGAAATCTTTTCGCTCCGGGAACCGACCGGACCCGGCCGGAAATCTACACCATGGGTCACCGTAATCCTTACAAATTCAAGGTCGATACGGTGTCCGGCATCGGCCTGATCGGCGAGGTCGGGCCCGATGCGAATGGCGACATCGCCTCCCGCGGTTCGCAAGGGCATGACGAATTCAATCTGGTGACCGGTCCCGGCAATTACGGTTGGCCCTTCGGCATCGCGGACAACCAAGCCTACACGGCCACGGCGGGCGAGGCCTATCCGGTGGGCACCAAGTTCAATATGAACGCCCTCAAGAATATTTCCAAGTTAAACACCGGGCTCGAGGAGCTTCCCGCGGCCCGGTCCGCTTCGGGCTGGTACAACGGCTCGGGCACGCAGAAGGGAATCAGCTCCGCCTTCGGCAGCGGTTCGGAAACCGCCATTTCCGGTCCTTATTACCGCTACGATGCGAACCTGGTCTCGGACGTGAAACTCCCCGCGTTCTTCCACGGCAAATTCATCGTGACCGATTGGAACCGCAACAAGATCTGGGCGCTGGAATTCAACAGCCAGAACCTCCTCTCGAAGGTGACGTTGGTCTACACTACCGTATCCAGGCCCATCGATCTGCAAATCGGCCCCAAAGGGGAATTGTACGTGCTGGAATTCGCTGGCCCTGGGTCTTATCCGGGACCTGATCTGTCCGGAAAATTGTCCAAGCTGGAATATACGGGTACGCAATACGCCCCATCCACCTGCAGCCAATACGTGTTCCCGGGGGCAGTTACAAGTCTGGCCGCTTCCGGACCGGACGGGGTGCGGATGGCCGGATCCAGATTGGTGAACCTGGCCCTGATCCGCCGCATCGCGGCCCCGGCAGGAACCGGATTGGGCATCCTGTATTCCCTGTCGGGCGCGAAGGTGTGGGAGGGCGCTGTCGAGAACGGCATGCTGGATTTGCCGGCATCCTCGAATGGGGATTTGCGGCTGCTGCGCTTCCGGTGAATGGTCCGCCATGCGCGCGTCTACCCCCCGAGCGAGTGACGCCTGGCCCGGATTGGGTGAATTAAAGTTTCGTCAGCAGCCGCTTTTGCAGTACCCTTCCGCCCCGTTCCCGTGCGATCAGCCAAAAGGTTCCATGCAAAAGGCCGACCTCGGAAAATACATGCCGGCCCGCAGCCAGGGCTCCGGAATGCAAGTGGATGACTTCTCCACCCCGCAGATCAACCAGCGCCAGGGAGAGGTCCCTCTCCCTTCCTAGTTCCAGCTCCACCGTATGCAAGCGGTATTCCAGGCGTACTCCATTCCCTGCCTCGCCTGTCTTCGCGCCGCCAGGCAACCCCGAGGTGGCGGAAGACACGACTTGGTTCACGAAATCCACCAGCGGCTTATTGCGGCCCACGGCGATATTGTCGGGAAGCTTGCGTACATACCATTTCACCTCCCACGCCACGGAATCGTTGGCGGGAATGGGATCATACGGGCCTTGCAGTTCCAACTCCAGATAGGCCCTGGAGATATAGATCTCGCATTCATTCTCGCCTGTGGGGGCCTTCTTGGCCGGTGGCGTATCCTGGAATTTCTTGATGAACAGCACGCGGCTCTTGTCCACGTGCGCCATCCAACCCTTGGCCCCGCCGTCCCCGAAGATCTTGGGCGTGCCGGAAATGGCCGCGGAGCTGTCCCAGGTGAACCAGGTGACTCCCAAGGTATCCTTCACTTGCTTCAGCATGGGCGCATTGCCCGCCATGGGCTCGGCGCCGGAAGGGAAAAAGGACACGCCGCCGGAAGGGAAGCGCGTATCCTCCCAGGGCGCCCAGGTGATGGGCGAAGCAGAGGTGTTGATCATGTAATACCGGTTCGTGAACGAAGAGTCCCCATTGTCGGCGGAAAAGGTTTTGCGGAACCGCAGATGGGTATAGCTGTCCGCCGCTCCGGTGAAGGTGAGGGTGGTGTCCGCATCGACCGGGCCGCCCGTATAGGCGCCGGGATCCAAGGCCGTTGGGGGCGGAAAGCAACCTGCGGTGTTGGCGCTTTTGCAAGCCGCGGTCCAATAGGTTTGCGGGCTGGGCCAGAAAGTGGACCCCCAAATCATATCCGCGCCTGACCCGATATGCAGCATTTGCGCGCCTTGGTATTTCAGGGACGTGATGCGCGCGCCGATGCCCGTGCCCACTACCAGGGATGTCCCGCCCGTGGTCAGGGAATACTGTTGGTATTGCGACAACGCCGTAGGCGCGGGAACCACTTTTTCCGCCCGGGGCGCGCCCAAGGCGAGCATTACGAACAGCACTGAATTCAATTTCCTGGCACTCAAAATGGCCTCCTTTGCGAAGGGGAGGAATCCGGATTCCGGAATCCGGGCCCCTTGGCAAATCTACCATCAAAGCCGCTTTCCCGAAGCCGGGACCGCGGGCGGTTATTTCTTAACGGGCCCTAAGGGAAGGATGATCTAAAGTAACTCGCGGCCACGGAGCCAGGCCTCTACGGATTGGAAGAGATTCAGCTTGGCCTCCGGTACGGGATTGGCCCGGGGCTCGCCGGCGAGGATGCATCCGCGGCCGCCGCTCAGAAGGTATTTCAAGTTCTGGGGTAACGCGGAGAGATCCTCAAGGTAATCCTTGTTCCATTCGATGGGCAATACGGCCGGAAAGGAAGCAAGGAGGGCTTTCAACTCGGCGACCTCGGAAGCGCTGAGATGGACTTCGCGGCGAACGATGCCGCTTCCCGCCATACCGTTCCCGGCGGAGTCGAGGAAGACATAGTCGCCCGAAGCGGCCAGGGAATCGGTAAACATACCCTTGGGCAATCCGGCCCGGAAGTGGAGCAGCAGGTTACCTGAGGACATGCCGGCGGGCATGGCCACGTATTCCTTCGGGATTCCATCGGCGCCGAGGGTGAAGCCCCGGGACATGGGGATGCAATTTATGTTGCCGGACATCGCAAGGTAATTCCGTTCCAGTTTGATCTTCAGGGCCTCGGCGCCTATTCGGATATCCCGGGTGCCGCCCTTCAACTTGCCGTAATGGAGATCGGCCAGGGGCCATGAGACTCCGCCGAACCAAGCCAGGTTGGCGAAGTCGGCATAGTCTTCATCCTTGCGGATCCGCATGGTTCTTCCTCCGGAGAATTCATCCGTATCCGTGAGAAAAGTCACGGTATCTCCTGGGAAAAGTTGGGGCTCCATCTCATAGGTCAGGTCTCCGCAACGGGAGGCGATTTCGTACTCGAAACGGAACATGGGAATCTTGATGAGATTGGGCAGGGCCGTGTCGCCCCCCGGCACGGCGGTCCAATTCCAAAAAGCCATCTCCGCTTGGGTGAGGACACGGCTTGCCAGGATTTGGAAGGTTCCGAGTTTCAGGCCCGCGGTGTTTTGGCGCGGATTATCCTCGCTGGCCAGGAAGACCGCCTTTACGGCATGGTGGGCCCAAAGGGTCACCGGACTGTCGTCGAGGTCGATGTACCAGGTGCGGAAAGCCGTGGTGTCTTTGAGGTAGAGACGCATCTCAAGCACATTGAAGCCCGTGTCATGGAGACGGCCCGCCTCCAAGGTGAAATTCAAATACCGGTCGTTTTGGCTGGCGGCGATTTTCTCCCCATTGAGCGCCCATACGACCGAATCCACGGCCTCGACATTGACTCCCAGCTTGCCGTTGAGGGTGAGCGGCAGTTGGGAGGAGGAGACCTTGAGGGTGTCGCGCCCGCCTAGACCGGTGGAGTACTCGTTGACCAGTGTCACCGTATCCAAATCGAGGGTCTTACCGGGGAGGAGGGTGACGGGTATGGTGAAGGATTTGGCCAAGGAATAGGTAATGGTGAGCCAGTATTTGCCGGCCGCCAGATCGGTCCAGAGGAAGTCGGTATCGGGAGCGATCTCCAACCTGTAAGGCGAACGGGACAGGTACATGCTCACTTTGGGCTCCAATGAGCCCCAAGGGCGGATACCGATCACCTTGACGTACCCGGACACGGAAGCCAGGGGGGACATGCTGAGCCGCTCGAGGTCGATGGGAGTCGCGGAGCTCGCTTTGATGGAGTCCACCTTCAGGCCGTTTCCGGCCCCGTCCGATGCGTAAAGGCTATAGGCGCCGGTAACGCCTTGGAAGGCATAATCGCCTTCGGCACCGGTGACGGCGGTCTTGATGCTTGCGCTTTCCGGGTTATCCGGATATAAAGTCACCGTTATTCCCACGGCTGGGCGATTGTCGGCGGTATAGATGGTTCCCACCACGTTGCCCAGCTCGGTGCCGCTTCCGGCCCGGTCTTCCTCCTTGCGGGTGGGAATGCAGGAGGCAAGCAAAAGCCCGGAGAGCAGGGCCATGCCTCTGAATCCTGGGATATTTCCGTTCATGCGTATCATAGGATAGCCTCCGCGAGGGGTTATTTTCTGCTCAAGGGGAAGAGTTGGAGATTGCATTGGAAGACCCGATCGGGCGCCGACTCGTCCACGGCCAGCTTCAGGAGCCGTTTGCGCAGGGCGCGGACTTCATCCACCGCGGCCTGGAAGCTCCGATTGGAAAGGGTGAGGGTCAAGGTCGAGATGTCGCGGTCCTCGTGAGGGATCCGGTCGAGGGCCCCTTTAGCCAGGTCCATGGTGGCGCGCTGGTACTTGGCGGCATGCACCGAGCGCACCTCGTCGCCGGTGGACAAGGCCCTCTGCTTTTGGCGCAGGTAGCCGCGTCCATCCCGCTCCAGGAGATCAATCTCCAACAGGTCCTGCACCGCGGCGCGGGCTTCGGAGGGCCGGATGGGCGGGACCAGCTTGCGGGCCAGGGTCTCGTATTCCTCCCGCATGGGGAAAAAGAAGACCAATTCCCGGATGGCCACGTAGTACCAGGTGGAGAATAGTTTCAACTGCAAGCCGTCCATGAGCTTGAACTCGGCGGGCTTCTGCTGCACCAACTCCTGGAATAGGGCGGTCTTGTCGCCCACCTTCTTCGCCTGGTTGAATGCGACCAGGGTTTCGAAGTAGCGGCCGCCCTTCTTTCCGAGCCCCAGCGCCGCGACCAGCCTGCTTACATGGGAAGATGGCAAATGACGCCTTCCCGAGAGGATGTTGGCGAGGAACCCGGAAGAAGTCACCCCCAGCTTGCGCAGCAGGAAGCGATGGGAAAAGGCGGGCTTCCGGGCCTTCTGGTCCTCGAAATGGTCCTTCAGGTATTGGCGGTAATCGTTATATGTGAATATGCTCTTCATTTTGGCTCCGGACTCAAATATACCGGAACCACGTTCCGAAACCAATATGCCGGGAAGATTAAGCGTTTACAATTTGTAAGCTGAAATGGCCCCGATTCCAGTGAAAATCGGGCAGCCCCCTAACCTACCCGCTCTCCCGGAAATCCGATCAGTCCGATTTCCTGCACGGGACCCCGGTCGCCGATCCCTACCGCTGGCTGGAGGATCTTGATTCCGCCGAGACCGCGGCCTGGGTGGAAGCGCAAAACAAAGTGACTTTCGAATTCCTGGAGTCGATTCCCGTGCGGACGCGCTTGAAGACTTGCCAGGGCCACCATGCGATCGTTAATACCGTGACCATTCGACATGTGCCAATTGATGCTAAAAAGTGACTTTTTGCGATTTATTTTACAATTTGTTACCATTCGATTAATCTTGAAATCTGGCCCACTCGGCAGATTGACCCGAGCCCAAAACTTTGGGGCATTTTGATGGCATCCTTGACATTGGCATTCGAGGCACGGACTTCGGGACTCTGGCAATGATGAAGCCGAGAGGTCGATACGGCATTTCCTGGATGACGGTTACGATCCTCGGCATTTTGATACTAATTGGGATTTGGTTGCTCGCCTTCGGAGACCGGGACTACCCGGACCTTCATGTCCTCCTGGATACCGCTGCCGCGCTGCTCTCGGGGGTCCTGGCTCTGGTCTTTCTCGATGTAGGTGAGCGGATCGAACGGCCGTTCCCGAAACTGATTGCGGCCAGCTTCGCCGCTACCTCTTTTTCCGAGATTGTGCATGTTCTGGTCACGTTGGAATGGTCCGGATTTTTCCTGCCCATCGTCCAAGCGGAAAGAGTGCTGCGTCCCGCGACCTGGCCGACAGCGGCCTATGTGCTGCCGATCGGAGTCTGCGCATCTCTGTGGGGGCGACAGCGTGGCTGGTCGCATCCGTGGATCCTGGCGACCTGCATGATCGTTTTCGGGGCAGCCCTGCTTCCGGTGTTCATTGCGCTGCCGCGGTACACAACGCCGGGCTTCATCGCTATTACGCGTCCGACGCTGATCCTGGTTCCGCTCTTATGGGCGGCAGTCGGCATCGCGTGCTGGCGGATCCGGCTGGTCGAGCGGATGGCGCCAATGTTGGTGTTTGCTTCCGTTGTCGTGCTGATCGGAAGCTTGGCAATGCTTTACTCAACGCGGCCCGACGATACGAACTGCATGGTCGGTCACCTGGGCAAGGTCGCCGGATATCTCATGTTGCTCCTTTCGCTGATGCAATTGGCGGCGGCCGACATGGGAAAACGCTTGGGAGCGGAGCGCGAGCTCGTTCGCGCGAACGAAAGCTTGACGGGTGCGAATCGATCGCTGGAAGCCGAAGTCGGCGTCCGGCGGGCCGCCGAGCAGAAGGTGCAGGCCCACCTCGAGCGTCTCAATCTGCTGCAACAAATCACCCGCGCCGTCGGCGACCGCCAGGATCTGCGCAGCATCTTCCAGGTCGTCATCCGCAGCCTGGAGGACCAACTGCCGGTCGACTTCACGTGCGTCTGCCTGTACGACGTTCCCGGCAACGCTCTGATCGTGACCAGCGTGGGCGTCAAAAGCGGGGCGCTGGCAATCGAGCTCGCGATGACGGCGCAATCGCGCATCGCCATCGACGAAAACGGGCTGTCGCGCTGCGTGCGCGGGCAACTCGTGCACGAACCCGACATCAGCGAGGTCGCGTTCCCTTTCCCGCAGCGGCTGGCGCGGGCTTCGCTGCGCTCTTTGGTGGCGGCTCCGCTTTTGGCGGAGAACCGCGTGTTCGGGGTTCTGATCGCCGCGCGCCTCGAAGCCCGGAGCTTCAGCAGCGGCGAATGCGAATTCCTTCGCCAGCTCAGCGAGCACGTGGCCTTGGCGGCGCACCATGCCCAGCTTTACACCGCCCTCCAGCATGCTTACGAAGATCTCAGGAAGACCCAGCAGTTCGTGATGCAGCAGGAACGTTTGCGCGCGCTCGGCCAGATGGCGAGCGGGATCGCCCATGACATCAACAACGCCATGTCGCCTATCGCCCTCTACACCGATTCGCTCCTCGAGCAGGAGCCCAACCTCAGCGCAAAAGCACGCAAAGCGCTCGAGACGATCCAGCGCGCCATCGAAGATGTCGCCCACACGGTTTCCCGCATGCGGGAATTCTCCCGGCAGCGGAAGCCGGATATAACGCTGTCACCCACCAGCCTGAACGGGCTCGTGCATAACATCATCGACCTGACCCGGGTTCGATGGAGCGATATGGCGCTCCGGAAAGGGATCGTGATCGAGATAGCGACCGATCTCGATGACCATCTCCCGCCCGTGATGGGCATCGAGAGCGAAATCCGGGAGGCGCTGACCAATCTCGTTTTCAACGGCGTGGACGCCATGCCCGAAGGGGGAACGCTGATCCTCAGAACCAGCGTTCCGCGATCCCCGGAGGACGCCGCGGGCCGGGCCAACACGGTTTGGCTGGAGGTCTCGGACAGCGGAATCGGCATGGACGAAGACACCAGGCGCCGGTGCCTGGAGCCGTTCTTCACGACCAAAGGCGAGCGAGGCACCGGCCTCGGTTTGGCTATGGTCTACGGTATCGCCAAGCGCCATGACGCGGACATCGAGATCGAAAGCGCTCCCGGGAAGGGGACGACCATACGGATGGCGTTTCCCGCCGCGGTCGGACGCCTCGAGGCTGCGCAACAGATCCCCGGGCGCGCTCCGCCGTCCCGAATGAGGATCCTCGTCATCGACGACGATCCCCTGATTCTGAACTCGCTCTTGGAGACGTTGGAACGGGAAGGCCATCAGATCACCACTATGAATGGCGGGCAGGCCGGTATCGATGCGTTCCGGTCGGCAGGCGAAACCGAGCGCTTCGAACTCGTGATCACGGACCTCGGGATGCCATACGTCGATGGGCGCAAGGTCGCGAGCGCCGTCAAAGAGACCTCTCCGGCGACGCCGGTGATGATGTTGACGGGTTGGGGCGAGCGCTTGATCGCGGAAGGCGAAGTTCCGCTGCATGTAGACCAGGTGCTGAGCAAGCCCCCCCGCCTGCGAGACCTGCGCGATGCCTTCGCCCGGCACTGTAGGCTCGGCGGCGAAAAAGGATCCAAGGCCTGAGAAAGCGGATTCTGCAGGGGCGGCTTCGCTATGGTATATTGGACGAATGCATGAGAACCCCCAAGGCTTTAAGAAGCTTCCTTCCCTGACCTATCCACCGTCCCGGAAATCCGATCAGTCCGATATCCTGCACGGAATCCCGATCGCCGATCCCTACCGCTGGCTGGAGGATCTGGATTCCGCCGAGACCGCGGCCTGGGTGGAGGCGCAGAACAAAGTGACTTTCGAATTCCTGGAGTCGATTCCCGCGCGGACGCGCTTGAAGGAGCGGCTCACCGGGTTGTGGAACTATGAGCGTTACGGCGCACCTTTCCGAAAGGGCGGACGGTATTTCTTCTTCAAGAACGACGGACTGCAGAACCAGAGCGTGCTCTATACACTGGCGCGCCTGGAAGACGTCCCCCGCGTGCTCATCGATCCCAACGCCTTTTCCTCCGACGGCACCGTGGCCCTCACCACCATGGGCGTCAGCCGCGACGGCGAGTTTCTCGTCTATGGCACCTCCATCTCCGGTTCTGACTGGGAGACCTGGCGCATACGCAAGGTGGCGACGGGAGAAGACCTGCCGGATACCCTGGGCCGGATAAAATTCTCCTCGCCGGCCTGGGCCAAGGACGGATCCGGATTCTTTTATGGCCGGTTTGATGGCCGTACTGACCCCCTTACTGACGCCCGCACTGACGGAAGTTTCAACGGCGGATCTTCCAAGCTCGACGAGGTCAACCGTTTCCAGAAGGTCTATTTCCACCGCCTCGGCGAGCCGCAATCATCCGACGCGCTGATTTACGAGCGCCCGGACCAGAGTGAATGGGGTTTCTCTCCCGACGTGAGCGAGGATGGGGATACCTTGTTCCTGATGGTGTGGAAAGGCACGGATCCCAAGAACCTGGTGCTCTGGAAGGATCTGCGCGACGCGACTGCGGAAGTCCGCGAACTGATTCCCGAATTCCGGGCCAAGTTCTCGCTTGTCGGGGACAAGCACGGGACCTTCTGGTTCCTGACGGATCTTGATGCGCCCCGCGGCCGGTTGCTCGCCATCGATCGGGACCGGCCCGAAGAGGCGGCCTGGCGCGAGTTGGTGGCGCAGGCGCCGGAAACCCTGGAAAGCGCCCATGCCGTGGGAGGACGGATCGTGGCATCCTATCTGCGCGACGCCCATGGCGTGGTGCGTATGTTTTCGATCGAAGGCGCGCCGATGGGCGAATTGGAGCTGCCGGGTCTGGGCACGGTGAGCGGATTCTCCGGCGAACCGGATGACATGGAAACTTTTTTCGGTTTCACGGGATTCACCATCCCCTCGGCTATCTATCGGCTTGACTTCGCCACTGGCGACCGCACGCTGTTCCGCAAGGCCGCCCTAGATTTCGACGCCAACGCCTTTGAGACGAGCCAGGTCTTCTATCCGGGCAAGGACGGAACGCGCATCCCCATGTTCCTGGTGCACAAGCGCGGACTGGTCCGCGACGGCAACTCCCCGGTCTACCTGTACGGCTACGGCGGCTTCAATATCTCCCTGACCCCGTCCTTTTCCGTGGGCAACCTGCCCTGGCTGGAAATGGGCGGCGTGCTGGCGGTGGCCAACATCCGCGGTGGCGGCGAATACGGCGAAGACTGGCATCAGGCCGGCATCAAGCTGCGCAAGCAGACCGTGTTCGACGATTTCATCGCCGGGGCCGAATGGCTGATCCGCGAAGGCTATACGCGCCCGGCGCGGCTGGCCATCGGCGGCGGCAGCAACGGAGGCTTGCTGGTCGGGGCGTGCATGATCCAGCGTCCCGATCTGTTCGGCGCGGCGCTGCCTTCGGTAGGCGTGCTCGACATGCTGCGCTTCCACAAGTTCACCATCGGCTGGGCCTGGGAATCGGACTACGGCAGTCCCGAAAACGCGGAAGAGTTCCGGGCCTTGCTGGCCTATTCGCCGTTGCACAACCTGAAACCCGGGACCGCCTATCCGGCCACGCTCATCACCACAGCCGACCATGATGACCGGGTGGTTCCCGGCCACAGCTTCAAGTTCACCGCGGCCCTGCAGGCTGTGCAAGCCGGCCCCGCGCCGGCCCTGATCCGCATCGAGACCAAGGCGGGCCATGGAGGCGGCAAGCCCATGGCCAAGGTGATCGAGGAGACCGCCGACCGTTGGGCGTTCCTGGTGCGGGTGCTGGGCGTAGACTACGCTACCATTGAATCCGTTTCCCGGCCGCATCGAGCGCCCGGGTTTCCCCATCCGTCTTCGGAATAATGATCCACACTCCCCTTTTACCGATCTGAAGGTGGAGTTGCGGGGCCTGCGCCGCTTGTGCCGGCTGTGCCGACATAGGCGCAAGGGAGGTAGTCGTCGTCCAGGTGAGAGTGGGACCGGCCCCGGTGGCGGCATCGGAGATTTCCTTTTCCAACAACGCATTGGCGCTTAACGCCAACGTATAAGGCGGGGTGAAAGCCGTGCCGGAACCCGAGGTATTGCCGCTGCAATCGGTGAAGGTGTTGTTTTTCACGGTGATGGCCGTGAAATCGTTATCGAACAGATCGATGGGCTTTTTTTGGCCGACGAACACATTGCTTTCGACCAGCACGTCGGCTTTGAAAGCGGCGCGTACGCAATGGCCTTGTCCCTTATCGGTGCTGTTGAACAGGCAATTGGCCACATGCACCTTGCCGAAGCGCACGCGTGGCATGCGTTCCGCCACGCCGGTACCCCACCAGGTCTTATAGAAGGTCACATTCAATTTTCCGTCTGAGGCCTCGCCCCCCGAGGATTTCTCGGTGTCGCTGCCGCCCAGGAGATTGCAAAAGCGGTGCGACAAGCCGGAGACCCCCGATTGCTGGGACTTGTCGGTATAGGTGAACTTGGTCCAGCTGATGGTCACGAAATCGGAAGCCTTTGTGATGTCGGTATTTCCATCTTCTCCGTCCATGACGCTCAGATGGTCGAACCAGATATTCCTGGATTCGTTCACTACGGAGATGGCGTCCTGGCGCCCTTCTCCCGCTGTGCCGCCGTCATTGTCGACCGCGCCAGGCCCTTCGACGACCAGGTTGCGGATGATGACGTTTTTGACATTGTCGAGATCGAACCCGCCTTTGACATGCGCGCCGGGAAGGCCCAGGATGGACTTATCGTTGGAGAGCGTCACGCGATCGCTGTTGCCATTGCCGCGGGTGCCGTAACTGCCCATGGCGCCCTTGACCCAGATGATGTATCTGCCCGGCAGCTTGGCGTATTTCTGCAGGTCGGCCATAGAGGTGACGGTGACCTCGGTGCCTCCCACTCCGCCGGTGGTGCCGCCATTGGAGGAGGCCCATCCCATGGGCGTGTCTGTCGGCGATGCCGCCTGCAATGAAGCGGCCAATGCAAGGCTGACCAGGCGAATAAACGGGTTCAGACGCATACGTTTTCCTTCGGCAATGGGACGGAATTGAGCGAGGCCGTCCGAGGTTGAACCAAAGGTATTCTCCTGCCCGGGGAATTGAAGGACGAATTGGAGCGGGAGTGGGCACTTATGTGGCCACCAGATCCTTTTTCCCGTGGGGCCAAGCCGGCATACCGGCGGTAGGTTACCGGTCTACAAGGAGTTGCCATGCCGAAACGTCCCGATTTCCTGTCCCTGCTGGCGCCTATCGGCTTATGCGTTATGCTCACCGAAGCCGCGCCTGACTTCAATTTGATCGGGTACGGCGCCGTCAGCGGCGGCGGAGTCAATACCACTACCGGCGGTGCGGGGGGCAAGACCGTCACGATCAAAACCCTGGCCGAATTGGAGGCCTGGGCCGCCGATCGGGAAAAAAACACGAATCCCGAAGTCGCCGTGATCAGCGGAAAAATATCCTCTTCGGCCACGGTTCTCATCACCATCAAGAACGGCGCCAATATCACCATCCAAGGAGAAGGCCAAGCCGGGGAATTGCAGAATGTCGGGCTCAATATCCGGGACTACGGCAACGTAATCGTGCAAAACCTGAAAATACACGAAGTGCTTTACCCCAATGACGCCGTCACCTTGGACAATGTGCAGCATGGCTGGATCAGCCGCTGTGAACTTTACAGCAAAATCGGCGAGGGTATCACGGTCGATACCTATGACGGCTTGCTCGACATAAAAAAAGGTTCGGCCTTTATCACCGTCTCCTGGAATTACCTGCACCACCACATGAAATGCTCCCTTATCGGACACTCCGACAATACCGGTCAGCTGGAAGAGGATTCCGGTATCCGCGTCACCTACCATCACAATTGGTTCAGCCATACCGACGGACGCAATCCCAGCCTGCGATTCGGGGCCGTGCACATGTTCAATAATTATTTCGACAATATCCCGGACTATGGGATAGCCGTTCGCGACGGCGGCCACGCGAAACTGGAAAACAACGTTTACCACAACGTGAAGCTTCCCATGTCCACCGACAAATTCCCGGTGGACGGCTTGCCCAATGGTCATATCTGCGAATCCGGAAATGTCTTGAGCGGTACTACCGGCGCCAAGGTCATTTCCCGAACCGGCTGCGATTTTTGGACGGCCTCCAGCCTGCCCTATGCCTACCCAGTCGATCCCATCGCCACCGTGGAGGCGGAAGTAAGGCATAACGCCGGTTTTGGCAATAACCAGGTGACCGGAATCATCCGCGTAAAATCCCAGAATCCGGGTGGCAATCGCCTAGACGCCCCACGCTTCGATTTGGCCGGCAAATTTCGATCCGGCGCCCAACCCGGGTTCCTGAAGGGATATTCCGGCCTGCTCATTCGGATGCGTAATTGACTGGTCGTAATGATCAAGGCCACCGTTGAGAACAAATCCTGGAAACTGTTCGCCATCAACGCCGCCGGGAATTTCGTGACGTTGTTGGCGCAAGGCCTGATCCTCGCCAGCTGGCGCTAATCGGAATCCATTAATAGAGGCGCCATTTATAGAGGCGCCAATAATTTAGCCATTATCCGGGATTGGCTGGATTCGTGGGATAAGCGGTATCAGGATTGCCCAGGATCAGTCCCGCGTATTGTTCCCGCAAGGACGCGGAGATTTCCGGCTTCTCCCCCAGATGCTCGAGCGCGAACGCGACGGCTTCGAGGGTGGAGAGTCCTTCGGTTTTGACCTGCGGCCGAAGGGACGGATGATCCGGATTAAGGCTGATGCGGTTCAGCTTCAGCAACCACGAGTTCCGCCACCAGAGGGCTTTGGACTGCTTCCAGGTTCCGTCCAGGGCGATGAGGCCTTTCAGTATCGAGGTGTCGACCAGCGGTTGCCTTTTGGGAGTGTGCGAGATGAGCGGCCTGGCGACCTTTTTGCCGCCGGTTTTCGCATCCGTTTTCGTGTCCGGCTTCAGGTACAGCACTCCCCATAGCGAAGGCTTCTCGTCCGGCCCCGCCACGGTTTTGAAACTCGGCCAGGAGAGACCGACATGGATGGCGCTGTTCGCGAGGGATAAATGCGTGAGGCGGGCCGAGTTCAGGACCTTGAACTGTTCCTGGGGATGCTGCAGTACCACGACCCGAAGCGCGTTGCGGTTCTTTACGACCCGGGCGCAAATGCACAGGCCCGGCGGACGCAAGCAGTTTTCGCATGCCTCCGCACGATCGAATTTTTGTTTGGCGCGGGGGTCGGCGGGGATGAATTTGGGCATGGGTCCTGAATATAGGAAAGCCGGGTTCCGCCGGACCGCGCCTTCAGCTTGACTTACGGTAAGCCCGGAAAGCCTGGGTCCCAATCCATACCGAAACCAGCATGAATCCGGCCAGCATCAAAGCCGCCTTGGCCACGCCGCCCCACGCCTGCCCCAGCATGGCGTCGCGCGAGGCGATCACGGCCCAGTTGACGGGGTTGGCGCGGGCGAGCGCCCGGATCCAGCCGGGCATCAGCTCCGCAGCCATGAAGGCCGTGGACAGGAAGGTCAGGGGCAGGCCGAAGAAATTTATGACGGCGATCAGGGTCTCTTCGCGGCGTGTCACAAGCGCGAGGCCGTTGGAAAGCGCGGACATGCCAGCGCCAAGCAAGGAGCCCAGCAGCAGGATGGCGAGGAAACCGGGAAGGCCGCCGGTAATGCGCGCGCCCAGGGCCATGCCGAACAGCAGGATGATGACGGACTGCACCGCCACGGTTAGGGCGGCATGGAACACGCGGGCGGAGATAAGGGCGGCGCGGCTGACCGGCGTGGCCAGCATGCGATCCATGACGCCGTCGGTGAGATCCTCGATAAGGCCCATGCCCGACCAGGCGGAACCGAACAACGCGGTCATGATCACCACGCCGGGCGTGAGGAACTGGATGTAGGACGCCGCGCCGAAGCCGGGTATTTCGACCACGCTGCGGAAGAGCTGGCCGTAGATGGTGAGCCAGATGACGGGCTGGATCAGGGTCACGGCGATCCAGATGGGAAGCCTCAAAGTCGTGCGCAAATGACGGATCAGCAGATGGCCGGTGTCCTTGAGGAACGTGTTCATGATCCGGCCTTCCTTTCATCCCCCGCCGCGCCTACGCCCTGGAACCGCCTGCCGGTGTGGCGGAGGTACACGTCGTCGAGGGTAGGGCGGCTCAGGGTGGATGAAATGACGTTGATGCCGGCCCGCTCCACGGCGGTGATGAGCGCGGGCATGGCGGTGGCGCCCAGCCGCACCCGCGCCAGCACGCGGTTTCCCTCGGCCAGGGCCTCCAGCACGCCTTCCAAGGGCCGCAAGAAAGCGGCCATGCGCGCCGCGTCCTCCCCCGTTCCCGCCACCTCCAGCGCCACCGTATCGCCGCTGATGCCGGCCTTCAGATCCGCCGGGGTGCCTTCCACCACGACCTTGCCGTGGTCGACAATGGCAAGCCGATCGCAGAGATGATCGGCCTCTTCCAGGTAATGGGTGGTCAGGAGGACGGCCAGGTTGCGTTCCTGGCGCAGACGCTTCAGGTCGCGCCACAGGGCCGCGCGCGTTTCCGGATCCAGGCCGGTGGTGGGTTCATCCAGGAAGAGCACGGCGGGCTGGTGGATCAATCCCATGGCCAGATCCAGTCGCCGCTTCATGCCTCCGGAATAGGTCTTGACGATGCGGCCGGCCGCATCCGAAAGATTGACCCACTCCAGTAACTTTCCGACGCGCGCGCCGATATCCGCGGCGGGCACGCGCATAAGATGGGCCTGCAGGACGAGGTTTTCTTTCCCGGTGGCCCATTTGTCGACGCCCGAGGCCTGGGCCACGTAACCGACGCGCAGCCGCACTCCCGCCGGGTCCCGCATCACGTCGCACCCGGCCACGGAAGCCTTTCCGCCGTCCGGGCGCGTCAGGGTAGCGAGAATGCGTACGGTGGTGCTTTTGCCGGCACCGTTGGGTCCGAGCAGGCCGAAGATCTCGCCGGGCTTCACGGAGAAGGATACGCCGGAAAGCGCCTTCACCCCGTTCCGATAGGTCTTTTCCAGGTTTTCACAGACGATGGCGGCCTGGCCCGGGTCCGGGACGGGAGGATGGGTCGGGTTCGGCATATGCGGAAAATTAAAAAAGACTTGGCGGGTATTTTGTTAATCTTTGCAACATGGAAAAGCTCCTCCCTCTCTTCGACAGCAACCGGCAATGGGCCAAGGACATCCTGAAGATCCATCCCAATTTCTTCCAGAAGCTTTCCGCCCAGCAATCCCCCAAGTACCTGTGGATCGGCTGTTCGGACAGCCGCGTGCCGGCCAACGAAATCGT
>JBDSIO010000014.1:0-6688 GCA_039917895.1 Fibrobacteria bacterium
TGCGCGCCTGGCCGGCGCGCCCAAATGGATGACCAGCGCGGCCAACCTGTTCCCGTTCGTACAGACGGAAGCGCCGTCCAAGGCGAACTTCGAATTCGAGGTGGCGCAGAGCCGGTACAATCCCAACACCAAGGAGAGCGCCTACCTGGACAACTTCGAGGGCAGCGAAAACGTCCTCTCCATGCCCATGACCCTCTACAGCTGGTTCAAGGCGGCGCCTCCGGACTTCGACGACAACGGCAAGCCGGAGGAGCTGCTGGATTACCGCCATCAGGGCGCCTTCATCTGGCATTCCAGCCAAAAGGAGCCGTATTCCCGCATCTACGGGACTACCGGCAACGCGTACACCGACAGTCGCGAACAAACTCTGCTGAAAATGACCCTCACCCCCAACGACAACCTGCAAGGCCATTCCTGGGGCGGCGTGATGCGCGCCCTGAGCCCGGGCCTGTTCAACCAAAGCAAGAAGCGGACGCTGGAGGTGGTGGTCTACGGCCGGGAAGGCACGCTCACCGTGGACATGGGCCAAATCTCCGAGGACATCAGCATCTCGGGCCTGAACAACGCGCGCCCCAACGGGACGCTGCAGTCGGAAATCGACGTGGGCCGCGACGTCACCAACAAGAACGACGCCGGGCTGGACGGGCTCAAGGCCCCGACGGAAACGGGCGTGGTCTGGGAATGCAAGCCCTCCTGCTATGCTATCCCCCGCGGAGGCCAGGATGCCGGCGGCGATAACTGGGATGACCCCGTGGGCGCCACGGAGGAGAGCTACCAGGTCAACGGCACCGAGGGCAACAACGGTGGGACCAACGGATACACCTACGATACCGAGGATCTCGATCGCTCCGGGGTGCTGGACGTGAAGAACGCCTACCTGCGTTTCACCATGCCCCTGGACAGCGCCTGTAGTTCGCGCTTCCATTGCGAGGAGCTGAAGAGTGGCTGGCGCAAATACCAAATCCCGCTTTACGGGACGGGATACCGCATCAACGCCACCGGCGGTGAAGGCGAGGCCCAGATCCTGTCCAATGTGAAGATCGTGCGTGCCTGGTTGGGCCGGCTGCCCTCGCGGGTGACCCGCAGCCAGGTGCTGCTGGCGCGCCTCAACCTGGTCGGGAACAATTGGGAAGAAGGCGACCGCAACCGCGATTTCGAGACGGACGCCGACCGATTCGCCACGGGCGATCTGGGCGACAGCGCCGCCATCCGCGTGCCGCCGGCGGTTTCGGACAGCAACCGGTTGAAAGTGGCGGTCCTGAACAAGCAGGAGGAACGGTTCTACCAGCAGTCCCCGCACACGCCACGGGAAATCGACACCCGCACCGACGAACCGCTGCCGGAACGCTCCCTGGTGCTCCGCTATGAAAACCTGCATCCCGGCGAAGTGGTGGGCGCCACCCGCTTATTGGGCAGCGACCCCAAGGACTTGACCATGTACGATCGCATCCGCATGGAAGTCCATCCGGATTCCAACTCCGTGCTTTTTCCGGGCCAGACGCAGTCAAGCCTCAATCCCAACCGGGTGAGCCTGGGCCTCCGCCTCGGAAAAGATCAAGGAAACCGCGATTCCAAAGACTTCTACGAAATTCGCATCCACATGGATACCGCGGGGATTTATGACGAAAAGCACGTGGCCTTATGGGAGCGGAACTCCTTCGACATCCGCATGTCGGATCTGACCCAGCTCAAGAACGACAGCCTCTTCGATGCCTTTCAAGGCAGGCAGGTTACGCGGAAGGCCTGGCATTCCGGGCGGCAGGATTCCTCGCTCACTCTCACCGTGGTCGGCAACCCCACCCTGTCACGGATTGACTGGATGCGCCTGGTGGTCTACGTGGATTCGGGCGCCGGAGTGGGCACGCAGAAGGGCGAAATCTGGATAAATGACCTGCGGTTGGAGGGCGTGGACCATTCCCTCGGGAGCAGCATGCGCACCCAGCTTCAATTGGACTTCTCCGATTTCATCAGCGTTTCGGGCAACCTGGTTTACCGGAACGGCGGCTTCACCACCATGAGCGAGTCCAAAGCCACGCCCGCCAATTCGCAATCGACCGTGGACTACAACACCACCGCCAGCCTGTACGCGAACAAATTCTTTCCCGACCAATGGGGCGTGAGCCTGCCGTTGTCCCTGCAATACCACGGGGCCATCTCCCGGCCGTTCACCAAACCCTCCTCCGATCTCACGCTGCGTGGAACGGACTTCGGCGACCTGGTCCGCGACGCGCTCGACAATCATCTCACCATCCTCGGAAAAGAGGACAGCACCGCGGACGTGCGCAACCAGTATTCCCGGGTCTACCAAAGCACTATCTTCGACGAGACCTTCACCACCAGTTATAAGAAGGAGCACCGCTCCGCCAACCGCATCATCCAGATCCTGTTGGAACGGCCGGATCTGGAATACAAGTACGCATCCACCAAGCACAATGAATTCTACGTCGACAACCGTTCCCGCACCTACGCCAGCAAGGTCCATTACAGCTTGTCGCCCTTCGAAAACAAATCCTACAAGCCCCTGGGCAAGACGGAAAAGTGGCTGCTCATGCCGTCGTTCCTATCGTCCATGGAATTCACGCCCTATCCCGAGAAGCTGAACCTGACCGTCGGGGATCTCTCCTTCTCGCGATCCGAAACCGTGAACAAGCCCCGAAACGATCAGGACAAGCCTCTGGTGTTGCCGCCGACCTACCAGGTCGAATTGACCCACGGCGTGGATCTGGAATGGCGGTTGCTCACCTTTTTCAATTTCGGTTTCCGGCTGGCCGTGGATCGCGACTTCGACAATGAACACGAATGCTTCGATGAGACCTTCTTCGGGCAGGAAGACGGAAGCTGCGGCGATGGCGGCGAAGGGGGGATTTTCGCGAACAATCTGATCTTCGACTACGACGGCCAGGATAGGAATCCCGAACACCTCGGCGACTATTTCGGAATCCTGTACCGGGAACGCAACCGCACGCAAAGCTTCCATACGGACCTTAACCCATCGATTTTCACCTGGCTCACCATGGGCGCGAATTTCAATTCCGGGTTCCATCAGAATCGCTTCGATGAGGTAAGGGACAGGTACACGAACGTGCCCACGAGCAAAGAGCACTTCGAGGCCAACACCGATCACGACATCAAACTGAACGCATCCCTCAGCCTGCCTACCTTGATCGGGGCCGCCGGGGACGGCAAGGGTTTGCTGGGCAAGTTCCGCAAACGCATGGAAGACTGGCGCCTGCGGAATTTCGATTTCAGCTACTCCGTGGGCCACAAATACAATAATGAGGAATACACTTACGGGTACCTGAACGAGAGGAACGATTGGACCACCTACTATGCATACCAGCTCGGCTGGGTGTACGATAATCCCTTGAATTTCCTGGAGACGCTGTGGGACGGCGAACCGAATCCCAAGTGGATGGATTTCCTGATGCCGCCGGATCCTAACCTGCCGACCACTTCCCGTTTCAGCCATGGAGTAAGCCGGAGTTGGGACGCCGGCACGGGCCTGACGGTCCCGTGGCTCGACCTGGGGATGTCCTTCAACCTCAAGTACACGCGCGAATACACCTTGTTCCGCGCCCTGACGGCGAGCGACACCTCCGTGGTCTGGCCCGATATCACCGTGACCGGGACTTTCAATGACTTCGCCAGCAAGATTCCGTTCCTGCGCAAGACCTTCCGATCCATGACCTCGACCACCACCTTCAACATGCGCCAGGAAGAGAAGCACGCACTCTTCAATCCCGCTCCCGAGACGGACAAGATCACTTACAAGTTCGACCCACTCATCCGCCTGGCCGCGACCACGAACAAGGACGTGCGCGGCGAACTCAGCTTCAAGACAGGGCTGGAAAAGGCGATCGATCACGACAAGACCCTGCAGCAATACCGCCTTCCCTATCGATACTATCTCGACACGACCATGGCGCCGTATGAACGGGATCCCGAAAAGCGCACCAAGCGCGACGCGTTCAACGTGGGCAGCGACGCCACTATCTCCTACGACGTCGAGACCCAGAAGGGCATCCAGTTCTGGCGCTACTACGTGAAGCTGGAGAACAACCTACGGCTCAAGATCACCGGGAGCGCCAACTACATGTTCGCCGAACGGACTCTGCCGAAAGAATCTCCGCGCAAGGATCAGAACATCCTCACGCTGACGACGCGGCCCGAGGTCTCGTACAATTTCACCAACAACGTGGATGCGATGTTCTTCACCCAGTACAAGTACGACAAGCTGTGGCATACTCCCAAGGAAGAGTCGACGCACGAGCTCACCGTCCACGGTGAGTTCACCATGCGTTTTTAGCGGCGGGGCGGAGACGAGTGGGGGCGGGGCGAAAACGTATGGGTATAGCCGCCCGCAGCTGTTTCCATAGGCACCTAATGGTGGGTATAGGTTTGATGCCTTGAGTTCAGCTGTGTTCAGCTGTGAGAAGGCCCTTGTGTAGGCGTGGGTCGAGCGGGTGTAATGAGTCGATTTTGAGGCGTTGGAGCGGGTTGGGTTTGGTTTTTAGGAGGGGGTGCGTTGCTAAGCGGGTACTGTATTTATCTTTACAAGGCACATGCCAAGTTTCACCGGGCCGGGCCACTGAAATGCCCCGCTTGGTTTATTCCTTTTCCGAAAGAAAAATCTCATCCAAAACACACCTGAACTACCAGTGGAGACAATGGAGAAAGCCACCAAACGGGGCGGCCGGGTTACCTCGAACTCGATGAACCGTCCGCTCAAGTCGAAGCGCGAGATCCTGATCAACGTACGCCCCTATGAGAAGCGCATCGCCATTCTCGAGGATGGCCGTCTCGCCGAAATCGTCTACGAACGTCCCGAAAGCAATCGTCTCGTAGGCAACATTTACAAAGGCGTCGTGAACGCCGTTTTGCCCGGCCTGCAAGCCGCTTTCGTCGACATAGGCCTGGAAAAAGCCGGTTTTCTCCATGTCGAGGATGTGGCCGGACGCCCCAACCTTGAAGATTACGACGATGACGACGGGGACAAGCCCGCTCCACGCCAGGACGAAGGCAAGACCATCGATCAGCTTCTCAAATCGGGTCAGGAAATCCTGGTCCAGGTGACCAAGGAACCTATCAGCACCAAGGGACCGCGTCTCACCGCTCACTTGTCCTTCGCCGGGCGCTTCCTCGTCTGCATGCCGGGCACGGATTTCATCGGCGTCAGCAAGAAGAGCCGCGACCCCCAGCAGCGCCGCACCCTGAAAAAACTTATCCGCGACCTGAAGTCGCCGGAATGCGGCTACATCGTGCGCACCATCGGCCTCAACGAGTCCGAAAACGAATTCGGCATCCAGATGAAGCAGCTCGAATCCAAGTGGGAGACCTGCAAGGCCCAGTCCGAGCTGGTCCAAGCCCCGTCCCTGGTCCACCAGGAGTCCGATTCCAGCGAAACCACCTTGCGCGACTACTTCTCCGAAGACGTGGACGCGGTGTGGATCGACGATAAGTCCGAGCACAAGACCGTGGTCAGCTTCCTCAAGGTCCTTTCCGCCAATATGGTGGACAAGGTCAAGCTGTACGAAGGTGACTTGTCCCTGTTCGACCATTTCGGCATCGAAGAGGAATTGGAGAAAACCTTCTCCCGGCGCGTCCAGCTGAAGCGCGGCGGCTACCTCATCATCGACCAGACCGAAGCCCTCGTTTCCATCGACGTCAACACCGGCGGCAAGGTCCGCGGCCGCGACCAGGGCAAGAACATCGTCGAGACCAACATCGACGCGGCCTGGGAAGTCGCCAAACAAATGCGCCTCCGCGATCTCGGCGGCCTCATCGTCGTCGACTTCATCGACATGGATTCGGAAGAGGACAAGGAAAACGTCGTCCGCGAGTTCAAGAAGGCCATCCGCATCGATAAGAGCCCGGTGTCCTTCTCAAACCTGTCGCAGTTCGGCCTGATGGAGATTACGCGCAAGCGCGTGCGCCCCAACGTGGTCAAGGAGCAGAGCAACGTCTGCCCCACCTGCAAAGGCGACGGCTACATCCCTTCCATGGAAACCGTCGTCGGCTCCATCGACCGCTGGCTCCGCCGCTTCCGCGCCAAGCGCGGCGAGAAGGACATCACCATGGCCCTGCACCCCCAGATGATCGGCCACGTCGTCGAGAACCGCGGCGTGATCGTCAAGTACTGGGAGCGCTCGCACAACATCCGCATCCAACTGGTCGAAGACGAGGCCTCCAACTTCGCCGAATTCCGCGTCTTCTCCTCCGGCTCCGGAGACGAAATCACCCAAGCCGCCGCGGAACGCTAAAAGCACCCGCGTCAGCACCCGATCCCCAACCTCCGTGGTCGCACCTCGCAGCTAACCCTCCGAGACCGACCCCCGAAGGTACCGGGATCGACAACAACACTGTCGACCGAAACCCTCCGGGACCCACCCCCGAAGGCAAAAGGATTGACGACCTCTTGATCACCCAAGGGCCTAACCCCCCCGAAGGTATCAGGAGCAGACAACACGAAATCGACCACCGCCCGAAATGAGGGCAGTCGACCGAACCTTCAACCAGGCTCCGCAGCTTAAAATGCGGTGTCGACTCAGGGAGTCATCGAAAACAGGTTAGACCCGCAAAAGATGGAGACGTCGACTGCGGGTTCGGAAAAACAGGGAGTTGTTTCGAGCGAGGCGGCCGGAGCAGGGTTCGATCGCAAAGCCGTCCGAGGAGAGCGTGCGCATGCACG
>JBDSIO010000015.1:0-16626 GCA_039917895.1 Fibrobacteria bacterium
TGGACACTGTATGGCCTTAAGTGTCAGTTAATGTCGATCTGGTTTCGACGAAAATCAAGTTGGACAGGAGATTTGTCGCTGTTTGTACCCTCCTAAATAGTGGATTGGCAGGAATGGGGAAAGCCGTCGCGAGGACTTGTTCATGGCTCCCAAATGGTCGCAAAGTTGCTCACACTTCACGACGGAACTGAAGACCGTGGGAGCGATACATTGAGCGCAACGAAAGCCGGCAGCATGGAAATCCGGAAACTGAAATCCTGGTTCGGGGAGGACTACTCGCGGCTATCGAGTTTCCTGGATGACCTCCGGAGAAGGATCGACGATCATCCAGATCCGGCCATTTGGATTTCCCGCGTGCCTTGGGATCAGGTCCTCGAAAGAGCCGAAAGATTGTCGCAGGCCGGGAAATCCGGGGACGTCGATCTTCGTTATCCCCTGTTCGGAATCCCCTTCGCGGTAAAGGACAACATCGACGTCCAAGGGCTCGACACCACGGCCGCCTGTCCTGCGTTCGCCTACCGGCCCCATGCCTCGGCTTCGGCCGTTGCCCGGCTCGAAGCCGCCGGAGCCATCCTCATCGGCAAAACCAACATGGATCAATTCGCCACGGGACTGGTCGGCACGCGTTCGCCCTACGGCACGGTCGGAAATCCTTTCCATCCCAGCTTTATCTCGGGGGGATCGAGTTCGGGTTCCGCCGCGGCGGTTGCGGCCGGTCTGGTCAGTTTCGCCCTAGGCACCGATACCGCTGGTTCGGGTCGCATTCCCGCCGGCTTCAACAACCTCGTAGGCCTCAAGCCCACCCGCGGTCTGATCAGCGCGCACGGGGTTTTCCCCGCCTGCCGCTCCCTGGATTGCGTCTCCGTTTTCGCGCTCACCTGCGAAGACGCCTTCCAGGTCATGCAGCATTGCCGCGGGGAGGATCCGCTGGATGCCTTTTCCCGCCGGGTACCGGTGGATTGCCTGCGCGAGAGTTATGCCTTCCTGCCGGCGGACACAGGGCGCTTCCGGTTCGGCGTCCCCGATCCCGCACACCTGGAGTTTTTCGGCGACAGAGAATCGGCCGTGCTCTTCAAAGAGGCGCAGGATCGCCTCACGGCACTGGGCGGCATTGGCGTGGAAATCCCCTTCGCGCCCTTCGCCGAAGCCGCGCGCCTTTTGTACCAGGGACCTTGGCTCGCGGAGCGTCAGGCTTCCTTCGGTGATTTCCTCGACCAGCGACCTGGAGAGGTTCTGCCCGTCATCCGGGAGGTGATGGCCCGGGCCAAGACCCTGACCGCCACGGACGGATTCCTGTCCTATTACCGGTTGCGCGAATTGCGCGCCCAAGCCGAGAGCCTGTTCCGCGGCATGGACGTGATGCTGGTCCCGACGGCGCCGACCCACTATACGCGCGATGAGGTCGAAGCCGAACCGGTGGAGTTGAACACGCGCCTGGGCCTGTATACGAACTTCGTCAACCTGATGGATCTTTGCGCCCTGGCCGTGCCATCGGGCCGCAAGGCGAACGGCCTCCCATTCGGCGTAACCTTGATCGCCCCGGCCTTCCATGAGGGCCGGTTGAGCTCCCTCGGCGCACGCTTCCACGCGGCCAGCGGTTTGACCCTGGGAACCACGGCGCAAACGGCGCAACTACCGGTTTCGCATTCCGCAATGGCTCCGAGCACGGCGACGGCGGTCAAGTTGGCCGTGGCCGGGTTGCATCTCTCGGGCCAACCCTTGAATTCCCAATTGACCGATCTCGGTGCGCGCCTGGTTACCACTTGCAAGACTGCTCCCGTATACCGCGCTTTCGCCCTGGAACGCCCGGGCCGCGTGTTTCCCGGTCTCGTGCGGGTGGGCGAGGGCGGCGGCGCTATGGAATTGGAAGTGTGGGAGATTTCCGGGTCCGCCTTGGGCGCTTTCATGGAGAACGTAAAAGAGCCGCTGTGCATCGGAACCGTGGAGCTGGAGACCGGGGAAAAGATAAAGGGCTTCCTATGCGAACAAGCCGGCGTAGGTTCTGCCCGCGAGATCACGGAATTGGGCGGATGGCGCGCCTACCTCGCGGAAAGCAAACCACCCGCCTGAACCCGGGCTTTAAATGCGGAGTGGGGAAGACTAAGCTTCGTCCATGTCACCGTCCCACATCCTGGTCCTATTCGTTTCCGGCATCCTCGCGGGCGGACTCAACGCTCTGGCGGGCGGCGGCGGATTCATCACCTTGCCCGCCCTAATCTGGAGCGGATCCGCGCCGGTTCCGGCAAACATCGGCGGCTCGGTGGCGGTTTGGCCCGGGGTGATGGCGGCCCTGTTCGCCTATCGGCGCAATCTCCAGGGCCATAAGCATCCGTTGCGGCTTTACCTTGCACTCGCCGTGATCGGGAGCTCCTTGGGAGCCGTGCTTTTGCTTTACACCACCAACGCCTTTTTCATGGCGCTGTTGCCGTGGCTGCTGCTTTTCGCCACCCTGGTGTTTATCTTCGGAAAGCGGTTGACCGAGCGCCTGGTCACCTCCCGCCCGGAGGGCTCCGCCCTGTCCGCGCCGGTGGTGAGGACGCTGTTGTTTCTGATCGCCGTCTACGGGGGGTATTTCGGCGGGGGGATGGGCATCATGACCCTGGCCGTGCTAACCATGATCGGCATGGAGGATATCCATGAGATGAACGCGCTCAAAACCCTGCTGGTAGGGGTCATCACCGGGGTCGGGGTGGCGATCTTCATAGTCATGGGCAAAGTGGAATGGCCGCGCTGTCTGGTGATGACAGCGGGTTGCATCATTGGCGGCTACGGCGCGGGCAACCTGGTCCAGCGGGTCAACCCGGCCAAGGTGCGGACCCTGATAGCCTGCATGGCTTCCGGCATGACCTTGTATTTCTTCATCCACGCCTATGTCCGATAAAGGAACCGAACCCATGATGGAACCTTCGTCCGTCCAACCTATCGACGTGCTGCAAGGGGTCAGCCAGGAGGTGCTCGGCCGCATCGGGGGCCTGACCGAGGCCATGACGGTTCCTCCCGGCTTTCGAAATTCCATCCACTGGAATGTCGGCCACCTTCTCCATGTGCAGTTGGCCCATTGGTATCGTCTTCCATGAAGGGGAACATTTTTCGACCCTCATCCGGCTGCTTAAAGTATTAGGGTATTAGTTAAGCACGAGAAACACTGGCACGAGAAACACGGAGTTGCTGGCGGGGGAAATTGGCTGGTCAGGTAGGGGTCGAACCTACGACAACTCGGTTAACAGCCGAGGGCTCTACCACTGAGCTACTGACCAATACGGGTGAAAACCTAACAAAAGATGAAATCGGCGTCTATCCCGGGTGAACTGATTTTTCCTTCCCGGCACCCTCAAAATACGTTTGATTACCTTTAGCCCATGCCATTCGCCCAAGTCTTCACGCTTCTGCTACTTCCCATCCTTCTGGCCGGCCTCCACGGCTGGTTCACCAATTGGCTTGCCATCAAATTGCTGTTGAAGCCGGTGCATCCCATCAACATCCTGGGATTCAAAATCCAGGGGCTGCTGCCGCGCCGCCAAGCCGATCTGGCCGAGCGGATCTCCGAGGCCATTTCCCGCGAGTTCCTCAAGGAAGAGGACATTATCGTGTTCCTAAAAAAGATCGAACCTGCCAAGGCCATGCGCCAACTCATTCTGGACAAATGGGAGGAGAAGGTGGGTGAGTTCCTGGGGACCATGCCCTTTCTAAGCATGTTCGTCACCGCCGACAAGCTGACGAAAATCCGCGACAAGGTCGCCGAAATCTTCTCCACCGAAGCTGAGAAATACACCGAGTTGCTGGTGCAAAGCCTGGAGAGCAAAATCGATCTGCGGGACACGATTCGGCGCAACATCCTAGCCTTCGACGTGCAGCGATTGAACAAAATCATAGAGGAGATCGGCTACAAGGAGATGAACGAGATAGCCATCATCGGTCTCGTCCTTGGCGTCGCCATCGGGGTGGTCCAGGCTTCAGTCAACTTCCTATACTTCCGAGCCGGCCCTTGATCGGAAGGAGGGGAAGATCAGTAGCCGCGCCAGTTCCCCATCAATCTTAATTTCCTTTATCTTCTAATGGTAAACCAAGGCGGGGTCAGGAGTTTGGAGAAATAGACCGGATTCTGAACTGGTTTTGAACCCAGAAGCCGCCGCCATGTATACTTTCGGGATACCACTTTCCGGATACCATAGATGGGGCGGTCCATGAATGTGCTTTCGGCCGATAATCTCGATGCTTCCGCCCTTAAGCGTCTCGAAGCGGCCGGTTTCCGCGTCACCCAATGTAAAGGCCTCGCGGCGGATGCCTTACCCGCCGTTGCCGAAACCACCGACATCCTGATTGTCCGATCCACTGTGGTGTCCGCCGGAATCCTTCCGGGTTTCCCCGCGCTCAAATTAATCCTGCGGGCCGGCGCGGGAACCGACACCATCGACGTCGCCGCCGCTTCGGCGCGGGGCATTCAGGTGAGCAATACCCCGGGCCGGAATGCGGACGCGGTGGCGGAAATGGCATTAGGCCTGCTCCTGGCGACGGACCGTAGGATTGCCGAGGCCACCTGGGCGTTACGGCAGGGGAAATGGACCAAAGGCGCTTTGGGGCAGGGGTTGGGTTTGAAAGGGCGCACCCTCGGCATCGCCGGATTGGGAGCCGTCGGCCGCGCCCTGGCGCGCAAGGCGCTGGGACTGGACTTGCGCGTGATCGCATGGTCGCCTCGCCTGACCATCGACGCAGCCAAGCAGGCCGGGGCGGATTTGGCCGCTTCGCTGGAAGAACTGGCGCGTCGCTCCGACGCAGTGAGCGTGCATATCGCATCCACCGCAGAGACCCGGAATCTGATCGGCCGCGCATTCTTCACGGCCATGAAACCAGGCAGCCTGTTCGTGAACACCTCGCGCGGCGAGGTGGTGGATCGCACGGCCTTGATCGAAGCCATCCGTACCAAAGGGTTGAAGGTGGGTTTGGATGTGTTCGCCGGGGAACCCAAGGTACCCGAGGCTGATTTCGAAGATACCGAACTCGCGCAACTCGTAGTGGGCACCCCTCATCTCGGAGCGTCTACGGATCAGGCCGCCGAAGCGGTGGCTGCCGAAGTGGTTCGCATCCTGACTGAATTCCGCGCGACCGGATCCGCCCCCAATGCCGTTAAGGATTGAACCGGGTATGTTTTCCTTCAGGTATTACTTCAGTCACTTTGTCCAAATGGCCGTTTTATCTTGTCTTGCCATTTCTCCGATCGCCGCAGCCGCCGGAAATTCCAGCGTCTTCCGGGTTATCCTGGACCACCGCACTTGGGACGAACGGGATCCAGCCAAGGGCGATTTCCTGGATTGCCCCGAGGTCAAGGGTCCGTGCCAGGCGGTAGTTTGGCAGCGGGTTACGGCCGACGAGAAGGTGGTATTGCCTCGCAACAAACCCCTCGCGTCCCTGCGCTTTCTGACCCTCAAAGGCATCCGCGTCCAGGGGGGGGATCCCCTCTTGACCTTGGCCTTGTTCGCCACCGGATCGGGCGACTCCGTTTACATGGATATTAACAATGACGAGGATTTGGCCAATGACGGTCCGGGCCGTTTCTGGCCGAAGGGCGACTCTTGCGTCACCATGGAGCGGATGGACGGCGGCTCGGTTCCATTGTCTTTATGCCTTGCGGGCCATGCGCGCCACGCGGGCTCCAAGGCCGAGGGCTGGGAGAACCAATGTGAGGGGATGAAATCCTCGGTTACCGCGGCCATCTGCAAAGAACCACCGTATCGAGTCAGGTTGCTCGACCTTTCCGCAGGAACCCTGGCTCTACCGGGAATGCCGACCCGCCCGGGCATGGGACGCCGCATCGCGTTATGCGACATTGACGGCGATGGCCGGTTCCGTTTCGGCTCCGGGGATCGCCTGGTGATAGACTGGGACGGCGACGGAATCCTGGACAAATCCTTGGAGGGAGACGGTGTGGCCGTACCCGCCGGCGGCGCCCGCTTTCGCTTTTCCCCGGATTCGAACACCTTTGAGATTGTATCCGTGGATGAAAAGGGCGGTTTCCTGGAGTTGCGGCGTCTGCCATCCTTCGACCCGGCCGCGGTTTCTTTGCGGGCCGTGGAAGGAAAAAAGGCCCCGGATATCAGGTTCGTGAACCTGGATGGGGACACGTTGCGCCTTTCGGATTTCAAAGGCAAAAAGATCATGATCCAGTTCTGGTCTACGCTCTGCGGGCCGTGTCTGGAGGACCTTTCGGGCGTGCGGGAATTCTACAAGAGCTTCGGGGCAAAGAATTGGCTCATCCTCAGCCTGACCACGGAAACCGATCTGGCCGAGGTGCAACAGGCCGCGCTAAAGCATAATATGAACTGGATGGTAGGCATGGCTGGACCGGAAGCACGCCGGTATTACCCCTCACGCCCGTTACCCCTTAACGTCAAAATCAACGAGCAAGGCATCTTGGAGAAGAAGAACCTGGTACTGGGCAGGAGAAGCTTTTAACCTCCGCTTTCAGTCAGGCCTTCCGGATTGCTTTCGCGATGCGTTTCAGGCTTGTAGCGTCTCTTGTGCATTTTGTGCGTATCGCGAAGGGATTTTACCTTGGTTATACTTCCCCGTAGCCACGGCCACGCCCCTACAATCAGAAAGTCGAACAAGCATGGATCCTGACGGGATTGCAAGGGGTTTACGGAAATGCACAAGATTCGGAAAAAGTATCTCATGACCGCCGCGATAGCCGCTTCCCTGGCGAACGGATATTGGTCGTCATTGTCGGGAACTCATGGCGGTCAAGGAGCCGACCTGGCTCCCGTGCTGATGTCGGTGGCGTCGGTGTGGGTTGGCTATTTCAGCCTGGCATGGCTGTTCGCCGGCATGCGGTCGAAATAGCCGCTACCGGGAAGCTCCTACCGGGAGTTTTCCTTGGCGCAGTCCCGGGCCGACGGTGCGCGAGTGGTCTATTTCACGAAGGACGCGATCAAGGCTCCCGCCTCCATCAGCGCTAGGCTTTCCTCATCGGAAAACTCATAAGGCACCGGCTTAGCTACCCCGAGAGTGCCGTAAACCTTGGGGCCCAACAGCATGGGCGCCGAAATCGAGCCTTCCATCTTGGTATCCCGCGCGGCCGGTTTGGCGATTCCCGAGGAATCCGTCTGAAGGTTGCAGACCTGCACGGCTTGCTTGCGTTCCGCCGCGATGCCCGCCATGCCCTTTCCGATCGGGATCATGCGGACCTTGTCGAGAATGGAGTCGGGGATGCCGCGGCGGGCGCGGATCTTGAGCATACCCGTGGCGGAGTCCACAGTATGGATGGTGCCTACCGGGCACTGAAAGACATCTAGCAGCTTGCCGAGAACCAGGTCCATGGCGGGGTCGGCGTTGCCGCCCTTTTCGAGGATGGAACGGATTTCGGCCAGGAGCGTGTCCCTGGAAATGGTATTCGGCATGTAACGGTCCTCCCAGCACGGCGCGCACCGTCCGGGCGGCTGCGGCCTTATCTGAAATATAACCAATCCTGCGGGGCGTAAAAGCCCCCGCAAACCACGAATAGCCTATTTTAAACGGACCGGATGCCCCCCTTCTCCAAAAGGGATAGAATTGCTTGAGGCAGATGAGGTGGATCGTGCGTTCCGGATGGGAGGATTCATGGGTGTGAATGCGAAATTGGAGTCGTGGGTCAAGGAGGTCTCGGGTCTTTGCCTTCCAACAGCGGTGGAATGGTGCGACGGTTCCAAGCAGGAATACGACCGGCTTTGCGACCTGCTGGTACGGGGGGGGACGTTCACGCGCCTGAACCCGGAAATGCGTCCGGGAAGCTTCCATTGCCGATCCCATCCCGAGGACGTGGCCCGATCCGAAGAGCGCACATTCATCAGTTCCCTGCGCCGCGAGGACGCCGGCCCCACCAACAATTGGAAGGCCCCGGCGGAAATGAAGGCCAAGCTCACCCCTTTGTTCCGTGGCTGCATGAAAGGGCGCACCCTTTACGTCATTCCCTTCAGCATGGGCCCGCTGGGATCGGACATCGCCCGCATCGGCGTCCAATTGACCGATTCCGCTTACGTGGCCGTGAGCATGCGCATCATGACGCGCATGGGCGCAGGCGCCCTCAAGGTGCTGGGCGACGGCGACTTCGTTAAATGCCTGCACTCCGTAGGCATGCCCCTGGAGGCTGACGGCCAGGTCGTGAAAGACGTGCCATGGCCATGCAATCCGGCGCAGAAATACATCGCGCATTTTCCGGAGGAAAGGACCATCTGGTCGTTCGGCAGCGGCTATGGCGGCAACGCCCTGCTGGGCAAGAAATGCTTCGCGCTGCGCATCGCCTCAGCCATGGGGCGCGACGAAGGCTGGCTCGCCGAGCACATGCTCATTCTCGGGGTGACCTCTCCCGCGGGCGAAAAGTCCTATGTGGCGGCCGCGTTCCCGAGCCAATGCGGCAAAACCAACTTCGCCATGATCGTGCCTCCGCCGTCGATGCAGGGATGGAAGACCTCGACGGTCGGAGACGATATCGCCTGGATCAAACCGGGACCCGATGGTCGCCTGCGCGCCATCAATCCCGAAGCCGGATTCTTCGGAGTGGCTCCGGGCACGTCCTGGGAGTCGAACCCCAATGCCATGCACAGCCTGGCCCGGAATACCATTTTCACCAACGTGGCCTTGACCGCGGAAGGCGACGTCTGGTGGGAGGGCATGGGGCCGGTCCCCAAGTGCGGGGTCACCGATTGGCGCGGCCAGCCCTGGACCCCGGACAACAAATCCCCGGCGGCCCATCCCAATTCCCGCTTCACGGCTCCCGCGGGCAATTGCCCGTCCATCGATCCCGCGTGGGAAGACCCGGCGGGCGTGCCCTTGAGCGCCATCATCTTCGGCGGCCGGCGCGCCACCAACGTGCCGCTGCTTCTGCAGGCTTTCAATTGGATCCACGGAGTGTTTTTGGGGGCCACCATGGGTTCCGAAACCACCGCGGCGGCCGAAGGCAAGGTCGGCCTGGTGCGCCGTGATCCCATGGCCATGCTCCCTTTCTGCGGCTATAATATGGGCGACTATTTCGCCCACTGGATCAAGATGCGCAAGCTGATCAAACGCCCGCCCCTGGTCTTCCACGTCAATTGGTTCCGCCGCGACGGCGCGGGCGGCTTCATGTGGCCGGGTTTCGGCGAGAACATGCGCGTGCTGGCCTGGATCGTCGAGCGTTGCAAGGGCCGTCGCGCCGCGGACGAGTCACCTTTGGGGTGGATGCCCCTCACGGAGGAGTTCGACCTCGCCGGGATGGATGGCGTATCGGGAAAGGAGTTCGAAGACCTTCAGGCCATCGACATCGACGCCTGGAAGCGCGAAGTCATCTCACAGGACGAGCTGTTCATCTCCCTGTATGATCATTTGCCGAAGGAGTTGATTTTTCAGAGGGAGTTGTTGATTTCGAGATTGTAGGCCGAGGAAGATTTGTTCGGGAGAGCGCGGAAGGTGAAGTGAACCGGGGGCCAGGTGCATCACGTCGGGAGTCGGGGGTCTGCGATCAGTCTCTCGACTTGCCTTTATCTCCACTAGGCCCCAGTGATCGACACCCATTCCTTCCCGTTCCAAACCTTGCCCACCCTTTTAAGCATCAGCACCGCGATGGTCACTTCTTCCCAGCTTTTGAACTTTTCGAAATAACCGGGGGGTGAACCGGCGGTGTTGCCGAGGCCGGTGCGAAAGGCATCGAGGGAGGCTGTGAAATCGCCGAACATGTCCATCAGGTCGCGCAGCTGCGGGAGCCAGACCTGGGCGTTATCCTGGGGTATGTTGTGTGAATGCTCGTCGATCTGGGAGACCATGCCGGGGGGCGTGAAGGCGGATTCGAAGATGACATAGTCGCCGGATTGGAAAACCTTGCGGGCCAATCGCACGATTTGGACTTCCTGGGCACCGGAAGCCATCTTGATGTATTCTCCGGTGAAAGGGTGCTTCATGTTATTCTCCCTATCCCGTTAATCTTATCATGCGCCCCGGCGGAATTCCAAGGGAGCTTTTCGTTCTTCAGGTCCTTCAGGTGCTTTAGGGACCTTGGGGATGGGGATCGGCCGGCCCGGAGCCCCGTCCCGGAACGGGGACGAAGATTCCGTTGGCAAGGGCCTGGATGAGGATGGCGGCTTTTTTGAGCTCTTCGGAAAGGTAGTCCTTGCGGTCCGAAGTCCGGAATTCGAGGAAGATCTTTTCCTTGTCGCTCGCTTCGCTTAGCGCAAGCGCCAGGCGTTCGGTCTCGGTGATCCCGAGTTCCGCTTCAGCGCAACCCTTCAGTTTTGTGGAACAGAAGATGAGATCCCGGCACGCCTCGTGGGGCAATTGATCCCTGCCCAGGTCCGAAACCAGGAGCTGGATGCTCTGGGAAATCTGGGAGAACAGGTAAGACGCGTTGCGTTTGCGTTCCTCCCTGGCCTGGGCGAACCGCTGTTCGAATTGGATCAGACGCCTTGCGACATATGACAGGGTTTCCACCGGACCGGCCATGCCCGGGCTACTCCTCTTCCTTCTTACCGTTCGGATGCGTGGGCTTGACGACGATGCGGGTAAAGGGGATACAACGCGATGGTTTGCCCTCGATTTCGGGAACGGGAGGCGCGGAGGTTTCCATCAGTCTTCCCTCGGTTTTAGTGGAATCGTCGGCATTTTTCATGCCCGTAGGATTCGAACTGGACTTGTCCTCTTGTTTGCCGGGCGCCGCTTTCACCGGGTCATTGCCGGGCGCCTTCGCCTGGTTTGGCCTGTCCATCCAATAGAAGCAGCCGTTCTTTTCGTACACGGTCTTGCCAGCCAGAGGGGTGACGACCTTCTGGTAGTCGCCTTCCTTGATCTGAACTTCGAAATCGACCACGTCGATGGGATCGTGGAGGACCAGGTTCACCGCGCCGGGATCGCAGCCGACGCACTTTATCAGTTTGATGCGGCCGAGGAGCGGATCCTCGGCACGGGTGGCGCAAGAAAGGCCAAGTACTACGCAGGCGAGCGACAAACCGCGAGGTAGGTGGAATCGATTGGAATCAGAATGCATTGGAAATTCCCCTTGAGAACATCAGCTTGACGGATGGGATGCGTTGCGTCGGGATTCTCCGTCCGGCCCAAGGTGGGCACGAAATTAATTTAACCAATTATCGCCTCGGGCACCCGGTTGCATTGGCGCTTTGCCCATTTTTTTCAGATCGAGTTGAGGGCTTTGAACCGGACTTTGCCCGATCCCTAAGTGTTGGGGATTTCAGGGGTTGGGCTTGCGCCACTTCAAGTGAACATTACGCCAGAAGTGGATGGCGTCGGTAAGTCCGTCCTTCTTGGCCACCTTGAGCAAATCCTGCAATGCATGGGTTAGGCTCAAGGCGCGATCGTACATTTCCCTCCGGACCAGGAATCGACTGGCGCCTTTGGTCGTGTCCTCACAAGCGATGATGACCGCTTCCAGACCCTTAAGGACCTCGGTAGATTGGGCCGTGAGCAGTGCCAATTGGGTCAGGGTCCGGTTCGCCCGCACCACCAGGGTATCGCTTTGGGAGGCGAGGCCCCGTCCCAGGCGATCGAAACCGGCGCTGGCTTGGGACAACTGGTCCAGATGTCGGCCCGCTTCGTTCTGCAGGGTTTCCAAATCATGCGTCATCCGTCCGAATTCTTCCAGGACGGGATAGACCTTGGTAACCAAAAATTGCTGGACGGACAGCGATGTGTCGCTGCCATGCTCGAGGCGGGAGCTGAGCCGTTTGTATTCCGAGACCGTAATCAGCAGATCCTCAACCCGGTGGATCGTCTCCGCCACGCCGGTGCTGAAGTCGCCTTGCTGCACCTGCTTGCTATCCATACTTTCCTTGGAGTCGCCGGGCACTACGATGACCATGCGCGCGCCGAACAGGCTGTAGTTGAAATTGATGAAACGGGTTCCCATGGTAACCGGCGTCCGGTGGAAAAATTCCAGGGTGGCGATCGACCGGCCGTCCACGTTCCCGATGTCGGCCACGCGGCCGATCCGGACGCCTTGGAGCTTGACGGGATCATCCTCCATCAGGGTACCGATGGCGGGGAAGGCCACCCGAACCCGGTTGTGCGGAAACAACAGGCCTTCGCGGAGCATGGACACCAACGATAACAACCCCGCCAACAAGGCCAGGGCCACCGCATATCCGGCGATTCGGGAATAACGTTCCATCAGGTATTCCTGAATTTAGGTGATCTCGGACCGCGCTCCAAACAAGGAGCCTTTGCGCGGTCGCGCGTCCGCGCCGGCGAAATTCGGTTTGCGTCCCATGATACGAAATCCGCGGAGGTCCGCGCCGTATCGGACCTTTGCAGGTTCAAGTTTGTACTTTTGGCCCATGACGCGACCCCACCGTGCCGGTTTTCAAGGAACCGGGCAAGGACTCGGCATCGGGGGAATACTGATATCGCTGCCCTGGTATTTCAGGCGGGTTAGGCAGTTTATGCACCTAAGGCAGCTTAAGCACCTTAGGCAGTTTAGGCAGCTTAGGCAGCGCTTGCAGCAGATAACCCGGGCCGCGGTCGGTCTAACCTGGTACCTGGCAGTGGGTCTGGCCTTGACAGCCTGCGACGGCAGGCGCTCCCTCAAAGAATCTCCGCTTCCACCATCCCAGCAAAAGGTCGCCTTGGAAGCCTTCCGCCCCCCGGAACCGCTCGATCAAATCGGCGATTGGTATCCCCATGATTGGCGCCTGCACTTTTTCCTGGCCCTCACCGATACGTCCTGGGAAGGCAAGGTTGCCAGCCTGATGTTGGCGGACAGTCTGAATCCGGGCGACCCGTTGGTCGCGTACCATCTTTGCCTGGCCTACCTGGAACGGGACAAGCCTGAAGAGGAGCGGCTGGCGCGGCCGTGGCTGGACAAGGCCCTGGCGCGCGATCCGGAAAACGGAGTTTTGCGCGTCATCGAGGCCTACGTGCTGTTGCGCGAGGGCAACCTTCCCAAAGCCCGCGCCTTGTTCCTGGACCCGCGTCGGCTGCCGGGCGGTGATTTCTATTATCCCAGGCTTGAGGAAGCCGTGCTCGGCCTGTTCAGCGACACCGGCCATCTCAATCCCTACACCCTGGCCGAAGCGGTGGAGCTCTACCGTCGGGTGCCGTTTCCACCCTTCGAGAAACTCATCAACATCCTCTATGCCGTCTTTCTCTCGCCCTTGGCCGAACATCCCTATGACATCCGTGTGCGGGGCAGGGACGCGGCCAAAGGCCTATTCCAACTGGGACGCAAGTTGCGAGTGCATTCCTATGCCGGTCCCAAAGTGCTGTCAGGCGGATACGAACAACGGTCGCTCGGGTTCATGTTCCAGCTCAAGTCTTCGGAATTCCTCACCTTATTCTACCGCGCCTTCGAAGACTCAGCCGGCGCTGTAACCGCTTTCGGAGACATGGTTTACGTGCAGCAGGAGTACGAAAGCTTCATGCGAGCGCAGCCCTGGCAGGATACCGTTGTGACCGGATACCTGGACAATTGGTCCAGCCTGATCAAGAACAGTCCGAAGCTGACTTTGACTGAAGCGACGGAAAAGGCGCGGCAGTGGACTTTGTGGAAAAGGACGATGGGAGTGAGAGTGGAGATGGGGGATTCGCCGTAAGGAGCCAAGTCTAGGGACTGGAGTTTGGGGCAAACCGGGAATGAGCTTTGGCGGCTCTTATTCTCAAGCCGCTTTCCTATTGAACTTCAAAACCGCAAACGTGAACACCGTGCAACCGATGGCAAGCATGGCCAGGCCCTCGCGCCACAGTTCCGCGAAGCCTGAGCCCTTCAGGAATATCTCCCTAAGCACATGCATGAACCACCGCACCGGGTTGGCCAAGGTGACGATCTGGACCCAATGGGGCATGTTCGCCACCGGCAGGAAAAAACCCGAAAGCAGCATGAAGAAGAGCAGGAAGAACCAAATGATGAATAAGGCCTGTTGCTGGGTGCGCGCCACCGTCGAGGTGAAGATGCCGATGCCCAAGGAAGAGAGCATGTAGCAGGAGGTGAAAACCAGTAGGGTCAGATAGTTGCCGCGGAAGGGGACGCCGAATTTGAGCTGCCCGAAAGCCAGCGCCACCATCAGTTCCGCGACGCCGATGATGAAGAAGGGCACGGCCTTGCCGACCACGACATGGATGGGCTTGAGGGGCGTGACCATCAGTTGCTCCAGAGTGCCCGCTTCCTTTTCCCGCACGATGGAGAATCCCGTCAACAGCGCCGTAACCATGGTGACCAGGATGACGGCGATGCCCGGGATCATGTACCAGGTGGATTTCAACAGGGGATTGAAGAGCACGCTGGCGTCCGTGGCCACGGGGATCATCTGGTCCAAGCGGATGCCGGAGGCTTCCAGGCGCGCGCCCAGGTGGCTCATGGCCCACTGGTTGAGCACGGCGGACAGGTAGCCGCGGGCGACGCCGGCGGAATTGGCGTCCTGGCCGTCCACCCATAACTGCACCAGGGCTCCCGTACCTTCGGGACCGAGGCCGAGCACCGGTCCGCCACTGCCGGGATTGATGCGCGTGGCCGCTTCCAATTGCCGCGAGAACCCTTGCGGAATGATTATCCCCAGTTTAACCTTGCCCCGGTCCAGCATGGCGCGGAGGTCGGCCTCGGATTCCGCATGCCCTCGGAAGCGGAACAACGCGTTGTTGGACACGGCCTGGATCAGGGAGCGGCTGTCGGTCCCGCCGTCGTGGTCGAGAACGGCGACCGGCGTATGTTTGACCTCCGTGGTCAGGGCGTAGCCGAGCAACAGCATCTGCACCATGGGGATCATGATCATCATGCGCAGGCTGGTCTTGTCGCGCTTGAGCTGGGCGAATTCCTTGCGGATGACGACGCGGTAGAGACTGGGAAAACTCATAGTTTCACCTTGAATTTCGCGATGGCCAGTCCCGTCAATGCTAGGCCTTCGCCCACCAGCACCACGAGCGGGGTCCACAGCTCACGCAAGCCGACGCCCTTGAGGATGACGCCGCGGACGATTTCCAGGAAATAGGTCGCGGGGATGATGCGGGAAAGGATCTGCAGGGGCAGAGGCATGCTGGCCACGGGGAAGATGAACCCGGAGAGGAGCACGGTCGGCATCATGGTGGCTCCGATGGCCATGAACATGGCGTGCTGTTGGCGTTTGGCGATGGTGCTGATGAGAAGGCCTATCGCTAGGGCGGTGAAGATGTAGGCCAGGCTGCACGCCGCCAAGAACCAGGGATTCCCCGCGATACGTACTCCGAAGGCGATGCGGCCCACGGCCAGGATCAGGAAGCCGTCGATGGCGGCCAGGAAGATATAGGGAATGATCTTGCCGACGATAATTTCCAGCGGCCGCAGGGGGGAGACGAGCAATTGCCCCATGGTACCAAGCTCTTTTTCCCGGGCGATGGCCACCGAGGTCAGCAGGGCCGAGATCATCAGCAGGATAACCGCCATCAGGCCCGGCACGAAGAACAAGGCGCTGCGCTGATCCGGATTGTAGAGGATTAGGGTGCGCAAATCCAGCACCTTGGGCTGTTGCACGCCCAGCACCTGCAAAGTGGCGCCCAGGAGCATGGGTTCCGATGCGTTGCGAATAATGGTGCCTAAGTTGGGGTCGGAGCCGTCGACCAGCACCTGCACGCGTGCGCCGCCGGGGCGGCGCACGTCGCGGGCGAAACCCGGGGGAAAGCGGAACAGGGCCTTGATGCCGTGGAGCCGGAACAGTTCGGCGGGATCGTCGGCGGCCGCCACCACGCCTTGCACGGCGAACAGGCTGCTGGCATCGATCTTGTCGGCCACGGCCCGGGTTTCCGGGGCAGGGGAGGGCATCTCGATCATGACCGGGATTTCCCTGGCGTCCGCGTTCAGGGCGTAACCGTACAGGAACATCATCATCACCGGCATGATCAGGACAACCACCAGGGTCTGCCAATCGCGAAAGATATGGCGGACCTCTTTGCGGGCGATGGTCAGCATGCGTGCGCGCGACATCATGCGGCGCGTCCTCCTGGCTCGGGGGATTGCGGCACGACGGGATTCAGTTGCATCGGCGGCTTCTCCTGCTTTTGTTCATTCAGCTCCTTCTGCTCCCTATGATCTTCGTGCTCTTTGCGACTTTTAGGCTCCATCAGCTTGAGGAACAGTTCATGGATGCTGGCGCAGGCATGCTCGCGCTTCAAATCGCGGGGAGACCCCATCGCCGCGACGCGGCCGTCGATCATGATTGACAGGCGATGGCAATATTCCACTTCGTCCATGTAGTGCGAGGTGATGAAGATGGTGGTTCCCTGCGACGAGAGCCGGTGGATCAGGTCCCAGAAGTTCCGGCGGCTGACCGGATCGACCGATCCGGTTGGCTCGTCCAGGAACAGGATCTCGGGCTTGTGCAGATTGGCGCAGGCCAGGCTCAGGCGTTGCTGCCAGCCCCATGGCAGGGAACCGGTCACTTTCGGCAATAGGTCGTGCAGGCCGAGGAAGTCGCCCATCTCACGGATGCGGATCTCAAGCTGCTGCTTCGGCAGGCCGTATAATCCGCCGTACAGCTGCAGGTTCTCTTCCACGCTCAAATCGGGATACAAGGAGAACTTCTGCGACATGTAACCGATGCGCGTCCGTATCCTGGCGGTTTCCTTGATGATGTCGAAGCCGGCTACCGTTCCCTGCCCGGAAGTGGGCGCGAGCAGGCCGCAGAGCATGCGGATGGCCGTGGTCTTACCGGC
>JBDSIO010000016.1:0-8390 GCA_039917895.1 Fibrobacteria bacterium
GAAGGTCTCCGCGTGCATGCGGGATTCGATCAGAACGGACTGTATTCCCAGCGCAGTTTCCCCGGCCGCAAGGTGCTTTCGGCAACCGGCAACGACGACCGCATGTCCTGGTTCGGCCGGGACCTGCCCCTCCGCAGTGTGGGCAATGTCGGGTTGGCCTATGAACGCCGGGGTTCGACCATGGCAGCCCAATACAACCAGGGCTGGTGGTGGACCACTTCCCCGGTTTCGGGCCAGGCCTATGCCTGGGAAGGCTTCAACGCCGAACTCCTATACAAGGCCGGCGAGGATTTCGATCTGACCCTGGTCGAGCAATCCTGGAATTCCCCCAGTCCCTTCCAACATTACAAGTCCCATTGGCGACGATCCGAAATCAACATGGGCTTTTTGGGTTCGTCCGAACGCGCCTGGATGTGGCGGCTGGATGTCGGCTACCAACGACGAGCCATGAGTTCCCATGGCGCCTTCGCCGAGTTCGAGGAAAAAACCTATCCGGTACGCTTCCGTTATCGCCAGGACTGGACCGCGCCGGATTCCCTCCCCTTCCGCATGCTGTCCCAGGGATCCTTGGGCATCCGCGAGCGGATGTTCACGGCCCAGCACAGCTCCGAATTCCGCGAGGATTTCGGCACCCACCGGCCAATGCAATTCCTGCGGGGCTATTACCGGCACCGCATGGAAGGCTACACCTTGCCCATCGAACAGCTGACCTCGGATACCGATTTCACCGCCACCAGTCGTCCTGGATCCCAGGCTCGCGGTTTCGTTGCCGGAGCCGAATACCGCGAGGTGCGAAAGCGGTTCCAGGTCGGAATCGGCGGGGATTACGCGATGGAATGGGAGTTGCCTTTGTTCCGGGTGGGCGCGTTGGATACCGTGGGGGAGTCCATTCGCCGCCAGGGCCTTTATATGGGAAGCGATTATTACCTGCAAAACGCCTCGGGAAAAGTGTTCGCCTCGGGGGCTTTTACCGAGCAGGGCAATTGGCGGGCCCAGGCGGGAGTGCGTCGCTTTTGGGGACATGATGCCGACTTCATAGAGTTTTTGCCGAGCCCTTGGTGGATGGGAGCCGGAGCCGCGTGGACTTTGCCCGTCAAAACCCGCCTGGACGCACAACTAAACTGGCTGGGCCCTAAGGAGGTCCGGGGTTGGGGGCCGGTTTTCAACATCGATTCACATTGGGAGAACCACTTATCCCTGATTCAGCCGCTGCTTTCGGACCGCATCAAGTTGAGCGTATCGGGTTTACATGCGTTCGGAGGAGATCTTCAGGAACAACCCAATGGCAATCCGATGCGCTTCCGCATTTTGGCCGGGATTGAAGGGACTATAGACTAGCGTCGGATCACGAGGCTTATTGGATCGCGACCAATTGCTGCGGAGCGGCCATCAGCCTGTCGTTCGGATGCATCATGGGCTTGGCTTTTAACTCCATTACGAACAACTCCGGAGTCCAGGCGGTGCGCTGGCAATACTCCGACGGCGATTCCACCACCGGATCCTTTTTCACCTTTTCTCCCGGGAATAGCTGCACTTTGGCTAAAGGAGCCGTCCACTGGTACGGATCCGGCACATCCGGCGTCGACAGGGCCCGATTGACGATGAAGCCGAAGCAATTTCCAATACCATCAGCCTTGCGGCTTTCCACCAGGCTCCAGCCATTACCCAGATCGGACAGCACCGCGACTTCGTCGTTCCTGGAAAACCGGCCCATGCGCGGCGATTTGGAATCGGGGTACTGGCGGAAATTCACCTGGGCCCATTTTACCTTGGCCTTTTTGCCTACGGTTTGCGGAGGCATCTCGCGTTTCCATTGCTCCAGGATCTCGTTCGCGGGGAAGGCCAGCAGATACGCTGCCATATAAGCGGTATCGCTCTCGGCCGTGACTACTTGAACCCATTTGCCATAGACCTTGGTCACCCGAAGGGGGTCGTCCTGCACGCGCACCCCGAGGACTTTGCTGTCGAGGGAGGGGCCGGATCGGAGGCGCGCGGCATCGACCTTCACCTTGGCGGTGCAGTTGCCGAACGCGATGGGATTATCGGGCATGGTGGCGAAGGCGTGGATGGCTATGGGAGAGGAACTCAAAAGACCCAGGCAGACCAGGAGTTTGTGCACGGTGCACTCCGTTTTCGATTGTTGCAGGCTCTTGAAAAAATTATAGGGCCAGGTTCCCGCCAGGATCAAGTGCGGCACGGTAAGATCCACGTACAAAGCTTCGGATTATTTGAGGAGTTTCAGCGCGGTCAGTGATTTGTAAAGTCGGGTGGCCGGGAGGCCAGGCGGGACGGGGGTTGCGGGGCGGTTTGGGATTCGGAAGATTAGCGGGGAAAGGTGATGGGTAGCAAACACGCGCGGATCAATTCCGCCAACTCCTCCTGGCTCCTGAACTTGGACATTGTTTTGGCATCGAGGATTGTCGTGGCCTCCAGATCCGGCGCGATGATGTGGCAGCCGTAATCGTCGGCCAGGGTCATGCCGCTGGAATTGAGGGCGTAGGATTGGTTGAAGACGGCATAGTCGGCCCCGCACATGAACAGGTTCACGTCCTCTTCCGGAATCATGCGGTCGAAAAGCGCCACGGCCGGAAAAGCGTAGTCGGTGCGGAGCGACAGGGCGTACTCGGGTTCATTCCCGCGCGGCTGCCCGGCGATGATCAGCAGACCCTTGGCCGGATCCACATTCCTGAACAGGGCGGCGACTTCGCGGATGCCCTTGAAGCTGGCGATGAATCCGAACATGATGAAAACCGTGCGGCCTTCGGCGGCCACGCCGTATTTGGCGCGCAGTCCGGCGCGGGCCTCGGTCTTGGGAATCGGCCGGACGGGAAAATGCGGGTGTGCGAGCACGGCCACCTTGGCTCCCGGATATCCGTACAGTTCATCCACCGCCTTCACCGCTTCCTGGTTGTGTACGTGGAAGCGCGTGGTCAGATGCGCCATCAGGCGGCAATAGAAAAGGTTGAGGCCCACGAACCGGTTCACGTGCGGCCGCGGATTATGGACCGTCCACAGGATGCGCCCGCCCGCCATCAGATACAAAAGCGAGGCCAGCAGGCGGAACTGCGTACGCAACCAGGTGGGGAAAGTGCTGAACTGGAGCCAATGCTGGTGCCAGATGGAATTTTCGCGCAAGAAAAGCCGGCGCAGGAACGGACGCAGGAATTCCCCCGTGTTCAATGGCTGTAACATGTCTTTTCCGTATTTCGCGTCCTTCGCGTCCTTGCCGTCCTTGCCGTCCTTTTCTCCCCCAGTTCCCTCCTCGCCCTTGAAAGGCGCATAGAGCAATGGCAGATAGGGATTGAGGCCGGCTTCTTTAAGGTGGGGCGTGATATACAGGCGATCGACGGCGCCGAATTCACCCTGCACCAAGGCCTTGAGATCGGCGTATTGCCGCGAAGGCGTGGCGCCGTCCTTGGGTTGGCCTCCGTCACCCGCGGGTTGGTCAGGACGCGCCGCGGCGGACGCGTCGTTGGACTGTCGGGTCGTCATGGTTCTGGATCCTTCTCAGGATGGGACGTCTGCCGTTTGAAAAACGGTAAGCTCTTCGGGAATCGCAAAGCGTGGCGGAAGCGGAACAGGAATACCAGCGCATAGAGGACCGCGAAGGCGGAGAAATAAGTGGCCCGGGAATACAAGGTCTCCTGGCCGAATCGGCTCCACAGGTAATAGAAGACGCCGACCGCGCCCACGCCGCTGAGGAAGTTGACAACCACGGACGCATTGAGCGGGACCCGGCGGATGAGGTAGGTGGCCTCGTAGAACCAGACCAGGCTGACGGTGACCAAGGAGGCCGAAGTCGCGAAAGCGGCGCCCAGGATGCCGTAGCGGGGCACCAGGATCAGGTTGAAGATCACCACCAGCACCAGGCCGAGGATGTCGTTGTTAAGCGCCCAGCGCGATTTGCCCAGGCCCATCACCACCATGCCGGAAAGTCCCAGGTAGCTGTTGAGGATCAGGGTCAGCGCGAAAACGAGCAGCACTCCCTTGCCGGCCTCAAAGGCTTCGCCAGAAAGCTTGAGCAGGTGGGGAGCGAAGAAGGTGAGGAAGGCGAAGATGGGCATCTGCAGGGCGATGATGAGCTCGCCCGCGTGCAGGTAGGCCTTCTTGATCTCCAGGCTGTCGACATTGCGTTTGAGCCGTGAGATGACGACCAGCAGGATGTTGTCGAAGGATTGCCGCACCGTCTTCACCGAGTTTGCGATGGAGAGGGCGAGGCCGTACACGCCCAGGCTTTTCGGATCCAGGAACAGGGCCAGGCACCAGATGTCGATGCGGGACTGCACGGCCAGCACCAGATCCCGCAGGCCCATGGGCCAGGAATAGTTCCACAGGCCGCGGAAGGCCTTTTCGGAAACTTCGGCGTCACCGATTGGGTTCTCCGCCAGGCGGCGTTTGAGCGGCGCGGACAGGGCTTGGCTGAGCCAGTAGCCGGCGATGCAGCCGATCAGGAAGGCCGCGGCCAGCACCTGGATGTTGCGCGACCAAATGGCCAGCAGGCAGGGCAGGCCCAGTTGCAAGGCCGGATAGGCGATGCCGCGCACCAGGACGTCATGCTCGACCTTCTTGAACGCGATCGAGACGCCTAGGTTGAGGTTGGTCAGGATCATGAAAGGCACGGCCAGGCCCATCAGCGTCAGGGAAATAGGTTCGATGAGCCCCGAGGTTTGCCGGCCGGTCTCCGCAACGAACAGTCGATAGGCGGCGATGCCGAACAACAGCACGGTGCAGAAGGCCAGCATGCGGTTGCGCAGGGTGCGGAAAAATCCTGGATCGATGCGCTGCTCGGCGTGCCGGGAGATGAACCATACCACGCCTTTGTCCATGCCCGCGGCGGCCAGGCGCAGTACCGGCGTGAAGAAGGCGTTGAGGAAGATGTACTGGCCCCAGGCCTGCACGCCGAAAAGGCGGGCGGCCAACAGGGTCAGGAAGAATTCTAAGAGCTTGAAGACGTTGCCGAGGAGGGTGATGCCCGCTCCGCGGTTGATGTCATCCTTAATGCTTTTGGGGTTGTTCGAGATGGCGCGCTCCCCTTAATTATGCGGGCCGGGCGCTTTCCCGCAGCCGACGGTTGACGAGGGCCAGGGTTTCGGATACCTCACTTCGCTCGGGAGGCAGGAACAGGAAATTGTTGAGGTAACGAAGGGAGGTATTGCCCGGATCAGCGGCGCGGGCGGCCCCCAGGTCGGGCGGCAGCGGACGCAGACCCGGGAAGGTGGGATCGAAATAGAAAGGGGCGTAGTTTTTCGCGGCCATGAACTCGAAGACGTAGCCGATATCTTCCTTGTGGTGGCGCTGTTCGATTTCCACCAGCAGCACGGGCCGATGGCGCTTCAGGGTTTCCACCGCGCCCTGGAGCACCGGAAACTCATGCCCTTCGGTGTCGATCTTGATGCAGGCCAATTCCGGATCGCCGATGCTTTTCCAGAACGCGTCGAGCGTCGAGGTTTCGACCTGGATCATCCGGTTGCCGGTCTCACCCTCCTCTTTGTGATCCACGTTGAGGGTGGCGCGCGTGGTATAGGTGCGCCCCAGGATGTCCGGGATTTTTAGCCAGCGCGGGCCCACGCCGTCGGTCAGGGCCAGGTTGTGGACCGCGACCCCGCGGAAGGCGCGCTTGAGGATGCCCGCCAGGAAGGGAATCGGCTCCACGGCCACCACCTCCTTCGCCGGTTTACGCCGCAGGGCGGCCCAAAGGTAGGCGCCGTTGTTGGCCCCGATGTCGAGGAAGCAACCCGGGTGGGCCATGAACTCGGGCAGGATGAGCAACTCCGGTTCCAGCTTGGTGATCTTGGGCAGGTTGGCCCAGGACAAGGAATTCAATTCATTGAAGCGCCAATACCGGTACAACGGAGGGCATGCCATCGACGTAAACGAACTAAACACCATCCGCCAATTCAGCATCGCGCCTCCGGACCCCCTAAGATCGGAAAGGTAAAAACATCCGGGCCGGACCGCCCGGGAACGCAGGGGCGAGGAAGCGTTTAGGACCCGGACAAATCCAGGAAACGTGGGTCTGATATAATGGAATATAACGGACCGGCTGAGTTATTGGACGGCGGGAGGACCCATGTCTGCAACCGCCGTTCCTCACTTAAGGCGCAAAGAAGCGCGTCCATGCTTCGCGGTATCGGCTCCCCGTCATTGCTCCCTGGGACCTCAGGGCCGTTGTGACCCACAGTATGCAAACGGGAGTCGCAAAGCGACGAACCGGCAAGCCACTAAATCGTGAGGAGCGTCCAGTTTGCCCATCAGGCAAACTGGAGAGCGACGAACCTAATAAGGCTCGTCCACGGACATGTTCACCTGGATTCCCTCGGCCCCATGGAAGCCCAATTGCAGGCGGAACAAGTAGATATCCGGGCGGCGCACGCGGATGCCGAAGCCCCACGAGTTCTTGATATTGTCGAGGACGTCGATCTTGTCCCAGGATCGGCCGTATACGCCGTATTCGTTGAACATCATCCCGTCGACCAGGCGAATGATCGGGAAGCGGTATTCCGCGCCGGCCGAGAAGACGGTATAGTCGCGGAAGCGGCTGCCGCTGTAACCGCGCAGTGGCGTATCGTTGCCCAGGGTCTGCAGGCCGTAGACGGGCATGTGGTTGCCGGGCAGTTCGAAGGTCTGGGCGGCATAGAGATGGGTGACCAGGGCTTTTCTGGTGAACAGTTCGTTTTTCAGGTTCTCCAGGTCCATGCGCTCCAGCACCTTTCTCACCCCGGTAGCCGAACTTTTCTTTCCCGGAGGCACGTACACCTCGTATTTCTCCTTGCCCAGTTTGAAGTAGTTGGATAGCGTGGCCTCCCAGCCATGGTAATCGTGTTTGGCATTGGTAAAATGGTAGTGGTACACGGTGTTGAAGTTGCTGCCGTTCAGGGGGATGTTCTCGTTGTTGCGGGTATCGCGGCCTAGGCCGACGGCAAAGGAATTATCCTGCCAGGAACTGTTCAGTCCCCGAATTTCCGTATCCAGCTCGCCCGATTCGTTACGGAAGAAGTCGCTGACCAAGGAGTCCTTTTGCGGCGGCGCCTTGCCGTAATTGTTGTCCCGGAACGAATAGCTGCCCTTGAGCGCGAATTTTTCGAATACCAGATGACCCAGATTGGCCGAGAAAGTGTTGGAAGAATCCGAAAACCCCCAGCTATATGCGGTGCCTGGTTGGATGAGGGAGGAGTTCTTGACCCGGTTCAGGCCTATGGAAACCTTGGAGGTGAACCCGGTGCCGAGGATTTCCTTGGCCGCGAGATAGCTGCGGAACTTCCAATCCCCGTTGACATAGTAGTATCCGTAGGCGACGAGCCTTTCCGTCGGACGACCGAAAATCTCCTGGTGACGAAAGGTAAGGCCGGTGTACGAACCGGTGCCGGGCGCAAGGTTCAGTGTTGGATAGATCATGACGACATCGTTTTCACCGTAGCTGATCAGCTTGATGATGCGGTCGATGACGTTTTCGTTTACCATGTACCGCAAAGGCGCCTTGGAAGGGAAGATGACGGCTTTCACCGCGGGTACGAGGATCAAATCCACGGGAAAGGTGGCCAATTGCAGGATCGGGTTGGCGATATACTCGTACAATTTGATGTATTGGGACGAGTCCTGGACCGGCGTCATGCCCGCGGCCTGGGCGATGGAATCGGTCGAAGCGCGGATGGCATTGGCTGACTTTGCCGAATCCGTTATCCCGGACCGTGGTGCCGTGTCCGTGGAGGCGGATGGGCGCGAAGCCGCAGGTTTCTTTGCCGAAGCGGATCCTGAATCCGGCTGGGCGGAAACCGGCGCCGTCGTTCCGGTTGCAGCTTTGGCGCTGTCGGACTTAGGCGGAGTCCCCGGCGCGGGTCCCGATGCGGGGAGGGCGGACTTGGGCTTGGCGGCACATGCGGATGCCGCGACCAGGAGACCGACAATGGTTAACAGGGCCGTAGGGCGCAAACTCGTTTCTTTCTGCGGTTTAAATCCAGACACGCGGTAATTCGGGAACCCAGGACAAGATACCTTTTTGACCCGGTCAAGTCTATTCCGCCGTGCCTTTCCGCCGGAGATATTCTAGCATCCCCGCATCCGCCGGAACAGTTGCAATTCGCGAATCGCGAATCAAAAGTCGACGGAGGGAAAAATCGCTTTGGAAATGAGGAATGCGACTACGCCCAGAAGAGTTCCTCCGACGATATCGCTGAGGTAGTGGACGCCGAACAGCACGCGAAGCATGCCCACGGACAGCGGTATCAACAGAGCGGGAATCCCGAGGCCGGGAAGGTAGAGCGATAGGGTCAGGGCCACGGCCATATTGTTCATGGTATGGCCGGAGGGAAAGCTGTACTTGTCCATGGGCGGAACCAGGGGCACGATGTCCATGCCGTTATCGAAGGGACGCGGCCGTTTCATCAGGAACT
>JBDSIO010000017.1:0-20821 GCA_039917895.1 Fibrobacteria bacterium
TGATACCGCCCGGAGGAAGGGATCTCCGCGGTCACCCGGTCCAGAAGATGGGCACTCATGTCGTAGATTTCCACCTGGATGCGCGAAGGTTCGGCTGCCAGGAATTCGAGCAGGTTGTTCGTCAAACGGATTCGGCCGACGGACTGCGCCGGGAAACCCTTCCCCAGCGACACGTTGTTGACGATCGCGTAAGCGCCGTCGGCCCCCGAGACGGCCCGCAGCGCTTTTCCCATGATTTCCACGGTGGCATTGGACACGGGATTCCCGGAAGCATCGGCGACATTTCCACGCACATTGATGGATTGGGCGCTCGTTATTCCGATGGAGAAGGAGAGAAGGGCGGAAATGCGCTTACGCATAGTGTTGACCCTGCTTGGTTAGGTTGTAGATAACTCTATAAAGCAATCCGGTTTTCCGCTGAGGATATTTTCCATAATGGGAAATTCGTGAAATTTGGCCACCCTTCCGAAGGATGAATCGCGGACGGTCCGACCGCCGGCGGCTGGATCGGTGAACGAAAACTCGATGTGGATACCTGGGCCAGGCTTGAAGAAAGGTGAAGCAAGGGCTCAAGGCCCAAGCCACAAAGCCTCGACCGCTATGAACACGGGTCGCAGTGGGCCCGCTAAAATTGCTTGGCGAAATTCCACACATCCGTCGCGCCGATGGGACCATGTGCGCCGTTGAAAGTGCATATCCTGGTCGGATATCCGGCTTTGCATCCCTGGTAGTCATAGCACACCATGGCACCCGATTTCCAAGTGGGAATTTCCGCCGCCGTACACCCGTTGTTGGCGGCTTTTTCAATGGCGATGAATTTTGATCCGCGCTTCTGGGCTTCGTTGGAGACCCAGGGGCATGTATTGTCGCTCATGCCGGTCGATTGCATCCAGGCGATAGGCTCCGTGCCCTTGGTAGCGGGAAGCCAGATATTGTAATTGGCGGGGGCCATGCCGATACCGGCCCGGATCTTACTCTGCTTATCGGTCGAAAGCGAATAGGTGACCATGCCTCCCATGCTGAATCCGACGGCGATTATCCGCGTGACGTCGATGCAGAGGTTCGCTTCGAGATATGCGGTGAGGTCGTCGAAAAGTGGGTGGGCTTCCTGGCCCCAGGTTTTGTTGATGCCTTGCGGCGCGACGAAGATGGAGGTATCCTTCGCGGAATTCACCACGGGCTTGAGGCCGTAGTAGTTACCGTCCCGCATTTGCTCGGCTGTGCCGTTGACCCAGTGGGAGATGTAGAAAAGGCGATACGCCTTGTTCATGTCATAGTTGGCAGGAATGTCCATGATGTAGTCCCGCGACACGCCGCCGCTCATGAGCGACGTCTTGCCGGTGACCACCTTAGTCGCTTTGCCGCAGCCTGCGCTCTTGACCGGCGGGTTCTTGAGGCCGCCCCAAATATCCGTGGAGACTTCCAGCGACACGTTGACCGTGGCATCGTAGCTGGCGAGCGGCGTCTTCTTCAACGTGAATCCGGATGCGGTGACGGTGAGCGTATCGACATCGGCGGCCGCCTTGGTCAGACGGGCGGCCATCGCCTGATTATCCGAGGCCGGGCTTTGCGCCGCATACCCGGCGCCGACCAAAGGGAGATGCCGGAAAGTCCGCTCCTTTCCGCCGACGGTGGCCTTGACGAGGAGCATTTTATTGGGGGAGGCATTCTCCGCCACATTCCACCGGTGCGCGCCGGCCGGGGCGTTCTCCTCCACCTCGCGCTTCAGAAGGTTTCCGTGGACATCGAAGATTTCCAATTCCACCGTTTGGGGACGGCTGAGGCTCAGCTCTAGGAAGCTCCCATTCAGAGCCATAGATTCGCTGAACGGTAGCGGTTGCTGCCCAATCCCCACCGTCCCGGTGATGGCATACAGGCCATCGGAACCGGTGGTGTCCTTCAACTTCCGTTCCGCCAGTTCGACGACGGCCCCCGAAACCGCCTGCCCGGCCGGGTTGGAAACTTTTCCCCGGATATTGATTGTCTGCGCCTGCACGGCGAAACCGGCTATCAAAAGAAGTTGAAATAAGAAGCGATTATTCATTGCCATTCTCCCGTAAGATTAGTCGACCCGATGCGTCGCGCCCTTGTGGATAATCTAATCGCAGCGCCGAAAAAATAAACGGGAGGCGCGGACCGATCGCCGGATTTCCTCGCTCAGGGCAAGAAGCGCGCCCACAGCGGACCCCCGGGCAGGTTGCCGGGCCAGGCGAAGGCTTCTCCGGAGCGGGCTTTTGCCGTTTGGCATCGCCGCTGAAGGACAAGCCATTGACCTTATCCCCTATTCTAGGCACCAGTTACGCCCTTCTTGACCGCTCACTTCCCAGGTGCCCTGGCCCACCCCGGCGTCCCAAATGTTCCCGGTCAGGTAAGCGCGGGACCATTTGACCTTCCCGCACCCTCAACTTGTGGAGGCCGTTCACCCATCCTTGGCCCGGCAAGAAAACCGGTCGGGAAAAACGACTACAGGGAGTCGGTATATCCCGTGGAATGAATGACTCAGGCGAACCTTCGGCAGCGAAGTGGTGTGCTCGGATTGCGGGGGCAAGCTCCGACTAGTGGCCTTGGTAAAAACGGAGGCGACCATCCGGATGCTCCTAGCGGCGTTGCATTTACCACGAGTGCTTCACTCGCCGGGTCCGCCGAAAGTTGTTGCGGCTGAGCAACCTCCCGAGGAAGAGCGTATGGAGTGGAACCGCGGGGAGGTGGGTGAGGCCGACTGGTGGATTGAAAGGGGAGAGACCCTGCGGGAGATAGGGACAGACATGCCTGGAGTGCCCAGGCCAGGACTACACCCCGGCATGAACTTCCGTCTCCTAAGTTAGCAGGAAAAGTTGGCTGTTCACCGCCGTGAACGGAATCCCGTTTGATATCAAGCAATCGCGCACCCTTTCGCGCTACATTTTTATGGCTCAGATTGGCACTTCCATTACCCGGGAGGAAGCATGCAGATAACCGCGAGAATCTTTCTTGGTCTTTTCCTTCTCGCCCCGGGCACGCACCCGGCGGCTGCCGGCTCCCCGGATCGGTGGACCCAGTATGCCAATACCGGGGAAATCACGGTCATGGCCGATGCGGGAGACCAGGTATGGCTGGGGACCCTCGGAGGCCTGATCCGCATTGAAAAGGTCGCGGGCGAGACCACGTATTTCAACCAGGCCAACTCGAGCCTTTCAGACCTCCGCATCCAATCCCTGGCTTCGGATGGAAATGGAACCATCGCGGCCGTCACCCAGCACGGAGCACTTTCCGTATTCAACGGCCGCTCCTGGACCCGGCCCGGAACCGAAGCGCCATTACTCGGGCAATTCAGCTTCGACGCCCTGTGGGACTCTGCCGGGTCGTTCTGGGTGCTCGCAGCCGATCGGCAAACCGGTTTCCCTTCCGTATTCCGCAAACGGAACTCCCAATGGATCCGGTTCTTCCTGGATAGCGTAGACCGCATGTCTCCCAACGGATACGGAGACTATAGCTATAGCGGCTACTATTACGGAGGATTGGGGCAACCGAGACTCCAGACGGATAGGAAGGGTACCCTGTGGGCCTCGGTGTTGAATCGCGGGAAACCGAAGGTTTTCCGGTTCGATCCGGATGGGAGCATCGATTCGGTCCCCGCTCCGCAGGGGAACGGGGTATCCGGGTACGGGGGCCCGAATATCCAATTCATCGTGCCGGATTCGGGAACGCCCGTGTGGCTGGAGAATCGGGTGATGCTTCAAGCCGCGCCCGGCGGGGATACGATTAGGCTTCCGCAAATTTTCAACACCAATTCTTTCCTCCATCCGCGCAATCGATGCGCGCGCGCGTCCGATGGCTCCCAGCTCTGGTCCTTCGTTCCGGGGAAGATCCATCGCTTGCGATCCGGCGTTTGGGACACCCTTCCTCCGCTCGATGGAAATTCATCCCGTCCGCCCTTGTTGCTCCAAGCGGTCGCCAGGAAAGGGCCTACCCTGCAGCCGTACACATACGTATCGGCGGGAACCGCTTTCGGGATGTTGGAGGTGGATTCCTGGAAGGCTATAACCATGGCCAAAACGCCCATTCGCGCTAGGGGGAGCTTCACCCTTTTTTCCGGAGGGTCGGGCGATTTCAAGATGCTGGTCAGGGACAGCTGGGGTGTCGATGGCTACGATTCCCGCGCGGGGTTATTAAATACCTTTTACAGCTTTCCCATTACCAGCCCTGACAGGTTCACGGCTTTGTTCACCGATCGTTCCGGACGGGTCTGGGCGAGCGGTAGAGGCATTTTGGGCTTGTTACGCCAGGGTGAGTTTAAACTCCTCAAATCTGCCGACGGATCATGGCTCGGACCCGATGTCTATTCCTATAGCGCGAACGCCTTCATGGCCGAGGGCAGGGATGGAACGCTGTGGTTCGCGGACAGCTCCCGATTGTTCTCGAGCCGGGGAGGCAGCGAAGACACCGGGGCCTGGATCGGGCATCCGCTACCCGCGCCTTGGGTTGGGAGGGTCCGCATCTCGGCCCTGGGCAGGCATGCGGACGGGTCCATCTGGATCGCCGCCAACCGTTCCGATTTTTCTGGAGGGGGTATCGCGGCAAGGTACGACGGGAAAACCTGGCGGGTGCATGATTCCCTTTTGACCGCAGGATTCGCGGGCCAGACCATTTGGGATCTCCGTTGCGACGGCGCCGGCAATGTATGGCTCCGCTACCGGGAGGGTTTGCTCCAATGGAACGGAACCGCTTGGAAGAAACATCCCTGGTCCTCGTCTCCGCTCCTCGGAAAAGGCATCGAGGCTTTAGCCATGGACGGAAGCGGAACCTTATGGGCCACCACGTCCCTTCCCGATGCCACGATTCTGAAATGGGAGGAAGGTTGGAAATCCATTCCGGATGCGACGGGGAAAATGGGGAGCAGCCCCATCAGGAGCATAGCCTTCGACAATGAAGGCAAGCTTTGGATGGCCCCGGACCAGGGTGGAATACTGGTGTTCGATCCCCAAGGGGCCACCGTCTCCGCGAAGACGCCCTCCCGCATGGACGCGCAGGTCCGAAGCAAGGTAGTTTCGGGTCGATCCGTGGGTTCCTGGCGCATCGTCCTTCCGCAAAGCCCGGCCGGCGGGAGTGGGACCCGCATTCTCGATATTCAGGGACGGGCGATTCCCCTCCGGGATGGCCATTGATGACGGTATTGCCTCCGTAAACCTGGCCGGGCCCCGCCCCGGCCTTGATGGCTTCGATGATGTTCGCCTTGTCCGATTCTGAAGTGATCATGATGACCGGAATCTATTTCAAGGCCGGATCCGGTTTCATCTGTTTTAGGGCGTCGATGCCCGTCATGTTCGGCATGTTCCAATCCATCATGATCAGATCCGGCTTGTCCGTGCCGGCCGCCTTGATGGCCAGCAATCCGTCGCTCGCTTCGCAGATATCGGTCATTCCCAAACCCATCAGGGTCTTCTTCTGTATCTGCCGCATCGCCACCGAGTCGTCCACAAGCAATATCTTCAAAGGCCGGGCGCGGGGTCCCGGCTTAGAAAAAGGCGTTCGAATTACCTACCAACTTATATACGGCCGGGGCGAGGGTTCTCCCTCCTATGTTCCCGGCGCTCAGTTCGGTATAATCCGCCGCCCGGCCGGCGGCATCGGTATAGGCCGTCATCATATCGAGCACGGACGTAGTCAGGGTCGCGGGCGTCAGGGAATCGTAGACTTATTCATTCAAATACATCGGCTCTCAATGAAATCATTTTATCCGGAAAGACAGGCCCTTGGCGCGGGAAGGTGAGACCGGCGCCATGGCCCGCGATTTGTTTGCGGGAATGGTAACGCGGTGAAGGATCTTGCCGTCGGCACCGATGATGGAAACCTCGCGAACCCGGGACGAGAATCCCACATCCATGGCCAAGAGGCCACCCATCGGAATCAAGCGTATGCCTTGGGAAACGCGGGCGGCGGACCGGGAGCGCGCCATCGAAACGGATGCGGCCGAGGGTTCCATTACGGTATTCGCATCGAGTATGACCGCAGTCTGGGCTAACTGCCTGCCGTTGGCGGTCGCGTCGGTTTTCAGGGTGATCCCGGTCTGGCAAAGGATGATGCCTTCGAAATGTGAGGTGGTGCCCTGATCCACAGCTCCGGCCACTTGCCAAAATATGTTCTCGGGCAAGGCGCCCCCGCTCAGGGTGATGCTGACGCCCGCTCCCAAGGTGAGGTTTCCCGCAACCTGGAATATCCAGACATCCTTAGAGCCGCCGGAAAGGGTGAAGTCCGATGTGGCAAGGACATCGGTGCCCCATCTATAGACGGCCGGGGCCAGGGTCATGCCGCCGATTTCCCCGACCTTCAACTCGGAATAGTCCGGCGCCCGACCGGCGGCATCGGTATAGGCCGTCATCATATCGAGCACGGCCGTGGTCAAGTTAGCCGGCGTAGGGGAATCGTAATCGGCGGCATATATCTTGCCTGTCACCATTGAGGATGAGGAAAAGTCGCTCGGTGGGGCGAGGAGGGAAAATCCCGTGATGGCGCTGGCCGCTTCCGGGCTAACGCCGATATCCCCGGTCACCGCCGTGGTCCCCGTAGCCGAGATCCCGGTTTTTGCCAGAATCACGTAGTCGCCCGACTTTCCTAGCAGGACCGGTGCAGGTCCCTTGCCCGCGCCGGACAGGCCCGTGCCGGCGCCCGGCCCGGTCGTATCGGACCCGGTTGCGGCCAGGGTACGGACGCTTCCGTAAGCCGTCCCTCCGATCAAGGAAAAGGTCAGCAATAAGGAGGCTGCCAAAGCGGAAACGGGCAAAAATGAAGGGATAGTAAGGTTTTTCATTTGGGATCCTGGAGTAACGAAGGGGTTACCGGATCGTCGCCGGTGGTGTTACTCCCTTCACTGTACCGCTATGCGGGGGATGTTTGCAAGGTTTATCTTGGGTAACCTCCAGGTTAACAGGGAACATGCCCTAATCGAGGCGGAACAGGGTCGGTCCGTGGCGGATCGTGCGCCGATTCGGGGTGGGGAAGGGGCCAGGATGATGGGGTCAAATACGAGCGTGGGACAGGAATGGATGGAAGCGCTCTGATGACCGCGTCCCTGACCCTGGTCATGCCTTGGACAAAGCACTTTGGGCCCTATTGTGCGGGTATGGCTATCCGGCTACTTGTGTATTTGGCCGATACAGGGTGCCAGGGCATTAAAAAACGCAATAAGTTTCGAATAGGCTATCAAAACATGACGAATTAGACTGGTCTGATGCAAAAGTTCAGGATCGCCCATTTTCGCCATGCAAACGGCTGTAGTTTGAGGCTAATTCAAGCCATTCTTCATTGGCAAGCTGAGGCGGATCGGAATAATTTCCACCATGGCAAAATACGGGAACTATTTGGGAGGGAATCTTATGCTTCATCGACTGTTTTTATTCCTGGCATTATCGAACTGCCTTTTGGTCGAAGCGCAAACGGTCAATTTAAGGGGAACCATTTCAAGCGCGGGCCAGCCGGTATCCGGAGCCATCGTCACCTTGATGAAAATGGGTTTGATGGACACCACGGGTTCTGATGGGGGTTATGCTTTTTCGAAACCGACCGCCATTTCTACCCGCTCACCGGGCGCCGGGATGATTTCCTTATCCGGCGGCGTTTTGGATTTCGAGCTTGCGGAACCCTCGCCCGTGGCAATCGAAGTATTCGACATCAAAAGCAACCGTTTAAAGGCGGAAAACCTAGGAGTACAGGGAGCCGGACACTACCGCTGGGATATTTCGGGTGATTATCCCGCCAAGCAACTCTTGATCGTTCGTGCCTCCCTTGGAAAGAACGTTTCGACCTTCCGATTGATACCCAATAGCGGGCGCCGTGCCGGGCAGTCTCCCTTTCAGTCCTTTCCAGACGGCCGGGCATTCGCGAAGACGGCTGCCGCCATAGATTCGGTGGAGGTAACCGCTTCTGGATATTCGGCAAGGAAGGTGATGGTTGATTCCTACGATGCGAAGCTCGACATTAGCATCGATCGTGTCGACAATAGCGTGGACAAATGGGGCGGCCTCAAGAATCCTCCGGGCAAGAGCGCCGGTTGCGGCAAACCAACTACAATCACCAGCGGAATGAAAACCATCATGAGCGGCGGGAAGAGCCGGGATTACTCTATCGATCTTCCCGCCAATTACGATATGAACAAGCCTCACCTGGTTATTTTCACGTACCATTGGTCCGGCGGCACCGCTGCTTCGATGAAGAGCAATAAGTATTACGCTATCCAGCCGGTTGCGACCGCAGCCAACGTCCCTACCATCTTCATCGCGCCCACCCACGGTGCGGGCGAAGGCGACCAAACCGTGTTCAACGATCTCTTAGCCTTGGTGGAGGCAGGCGCTTGCGTCGATCCCACCCGGATCTTCTCAACCGGTTACAGTCTCGGGGGCATGATGACCTATGGCCTTTCCACGAATCATCAGAAAATACTCCGTGCGGGCGCGGGTATCGCACCTGCGAATTACAATCTTTGGCTCCCGAATCCCAAACCCAAGGAACCCATCGCTTGGATGCAGATTACGGGCATGGGCGACGAAACCTGCAAATGGATCAACAACGAAGCCCAGAAGACCGGGGCGAAATTCATCGCCTTGGAAAAAGCCGCCGACAACGGGTGCACGATTCCCGCGGACATAACGACATGGAAAAGCGGCAACCACGTTACCTTTGAATTCGCCGGCTGCAAAACCGGATACCCCGTTGTCGTCAATACGTTTAATGGACCGCATGGCAAGGCCGAAAAAGCCACGGACCCCGGAGCGAGCAGTTCTTGGGTTCCCAAGGAGATCTGGGAATTCTTTATGCGGTTCTGATGGCGGTGAAAGCGGCGGGAGCCGGGGACCAGCTAGAATTCGACGCGGATTGAACCGGCCGCTTCTCCGCGCCGGGTTTCGATGCGGGCCCAAAGCTCTTTTTCCATGGCCCTCGCTGTCGCTTTCGATACCAATCCGGCGATCTCCAGGGCCCGCGTGAGTACGGGCCAGCGCGGGCCGAAGTTCCGTCCACAACTTTCATCGCGAAACCCAATCCCAGCCCGGGCAATGCGGCGCAATGCAGGCCGTTGGCGCCGCCCTTGGTGATGAGGGCCGCGGAAAAAATCGGCTTCATGCCTACCAGTGCGAACGCGCGCATATCCGGTTCGCCGGTCTGCGCGGGATTATCCGCCATGGCGGCCAGCAGGCGGGCGGGGTCGCCCGGGCTTTCGGCCGACGAACTTGAGATTTCTAAATTTCCCTGTCATTGGGTTTTACCTGAAGTCCCCCTGACGACCCATCTCTCTCCACCGGAAAAGCGCACAGCCCTCCTGAACTTGGATGACCGGTACCCACCCCGCCTGGTCGAGGAGCATGTCCTTAGCATGGACTTGGACTACTTCCATGAGTTCTCCCCGACTGAGATCGAGGGCCATCTCCGTCGTATCGCGACGCTTGCGGGGGAGGAACGCTTCGACTTCGATTTCGCCCCCCCCCTCGATGCCCATGCGTGCGTGCGTGGTGTCGACGGCACGCTGAGGACCCGGCAGTTCAGTGGGCCCAACGGGTTGGAATGGATCGAGGAGAAGAAACCCTCTACATCGCCGCTGGAAGCCTCCAGAAATGCAAGGTGGACAATGCCACCGGCGAAATAGGCGCCTGCGTCCAGTTCGCGGGCTCCACGGACGGACTCCCCATGAGGGGCTCTCCGGGTGATTTCCTTGGTAAAAACGGAGGCGACCATCCGGATGCTCCTAGCGGCGTTGCATTTACCGACCGGTCCGCCGAAAGTTGTTGCGGCTGAGCAACCTCCCGAGGAAGAGCGTATGGAGTGGAACCGCGGGGAGGTTGGTGAGGCCGACTGGGCGGATTGAAAGGGGAGAGACCAAGAGGGGGATAGGGACAGACATGCCTGGAGTTGGAGATGCGAGGATTTCAGGGGGTGGGCTCCCGGGAATTGTCAGGAATAAAATGAAACGGAGACGAGTAAACGGGAAAAGAGAAGAGGGTGAGAAAGGCAGGGCGCGGGGTCCCGGCTGTGAAAATTGCGTTCGAATTACCTACCAACCGTTGGGCAAAAGGCAGGTGAAGGACTGTTGATAGAAACGCCCGGAGGCGGCGGGTTTGGAATAAGCCAATATTTCATTTAAATAGTTGGAATCATGACCCAAAGCGAAATCGTCAGCTTTCTCTTGGACGTCGCCAATCTCATCCGCGATACGTTTAAGCGAGGGAAGTACCAGGATGTGATCCTCCCCCTGACCGTACTCCGCCGGTTGGACTGCGTCCTCGCCAAGACCAAGGCCAAGGTCCTGGAGACCGATGCCCGGCTGAAGGAAAAGAAGCTCGAAAACCGCGATGGCCAGCTTCGCAAGGCGGCCGGATTCGCCTTCTATAATACGTCGAAGTTTGATTTCGAAAAGCTCTCAGGCGATGCCCCTGCGCTGGCAGCCAATCTGCGCCACTACATCGCCGGGTTCAGCCCGAACATGCGCGAGGTGATCGAAAAGTTCGATTTCGACAACACCCTCTCCAAGCTAAAGGAAGCAAACCTGTTGTTCCAGGTGCTGGAGCGCTTCAAAGCCGTGGATTTGCACCCCGATCAGGTGGATAACTCGACCATGGGTTCCATTTTCGAAGAGCTGATCCGGAAATTCAACGAAGCCCTGGATGAGAATCCCGGCGAGCACTTCACCCCGCGCGATGTGGTGCATCTCATGGTGGATCTGCTGCTAGCGGGCGAGGAATCCCGGCTCCGCGCCAAAGGCGCCGCGGTCACCATTTGCGATCCCTGCTGCGGAACCGGAGGCATGCTGGCTATCGCCATTGATCACGTTCGATTGGGCACGCGCTATAATGGAAACATACTGAAACCGGCCATCGCCCCCGATGCCGAAATCCATCTCTTCGGCCAGGAAGTGAATCCGGAAACCTACGCCGTGTGCAAATCGGATTTCTTCCTGAAATCCCCCAGCGGCCGCGAAGCCGACAATATCCAGTTCGGCAGCACCCTCTCAAGCGACAAGCATCCTGGCCAGACGTTCGACTACCAAATCGCAAATCCTCCCTACGGTAAGGACTGGAAACGGGACAAGCAGACTGTGGAAGAGGAGTATGAACGAGGCGCCTCGGGCCGGTTCGGTGCGGGACTGCCCCGCATCAGCGATGGTCAATTGCTGTTCCTGCAGCACATGATCGCCCATATGCGCGACAAGCGGGAGGGTGGCGCCCGCGTGGCCATCATCATGAACGGTTCTCCCCTATTCACCGGCGATGCCGGCAGCGGGGAAAGCGAAATCCGCCGCTGGGTCTTCGAAAACGATTGGCTGGAAAGCCTCATCGCCCTGCCGGAGCAAATGTTCTACAATACCGGCATCGCCACCTATATCTGGGTACTGACCAACAAAAAAGCCTCCAAGCGCAAAGGCAAGGTGCAACTCATCGATGCCAGCGGATCCCAATTTTGGAAGCAGATAAAAAACATGGGCGCCAAACGCCGGGAAATCCCCTTTGAGAAGGCCCAGGACATCCTCGGCCTATACAGGCGTTGCGAAGAGGGCGAGCACTCCAGGTTTTTCCCCACCACGCATTTCGGATTCCGCAAAATCACGGTGGAGCGTCCCCTGCGCCTCAATTTCCAAGTCTCATCTGAACGCCTGGCTCGGCTTCCGGAGGAAGGCGGCTTTCGCAACCTGGCCATCTCCAACAAAAAAACCGGATCCAAGGCCGCTCTGGCCGAGGAAGCCGAGGGCCGCAATGAGCAGGACGCCATCCTCGCCCTGTTGCGCTCTTTGCCAAATGCAATTTTCATGGACCGGGCGCATTTCAATTCCACTTTGGAAGCCGCCTTCAAGAAAGACAATCGCAAGTTGTCCACGCCCGTGCGCAAGGCTATCCTTTCCGCCCTCTCCGAACGGGATGAGACTGCCGAGATTTGCCGCGATGAGGAAGGCCGCCCCGAGCCGGACCCCGAATTGCGCGATACCGAGAATGTGCCCTTGGCCGAATCCATTGAGGCTTATTTCGATCGCGAAGTGATCCCCCATGTCCCAGATGCATGGATCGACCGGAACCGGAAAGATGAGAAAGACAAACAGGTGGGCATCGTCGGGTACGAGATCAATTTCAACCGCGAGTTTTACAAATACGTTCCTCCCCGTCCCCTGGAAGAAATCGACGCTGATATCCGCGCCATCGAAAAGGACATTGTCCGGCTGCTGGCTGAAGTGACCGGATCAGGGAATTCTGCCGAAAAATAGGCATTCCTCCCGGTTTTCAAGAAATAAAACGTCGGCACTTGCATCTTTATGCCGACAATTATACCCTTTCCAAGCATGAGCAATCGCCTCTCCGAAGCCGCGCTGCGAAAAGCCGGAATCGGCGCCTTTTTCAAACCCAAAGACCTCAGGCCGTTAGGGATCTCCTACCGCCAAATCCAGGAAATGGTAGCGGATGGAACGGTGGAGCGCATCGGAACCGGTCTCTATCGCTTGCAAGCCATGGAACCGGACGAACATGAAACCCTCGCCATGGTGGCAACGGCCGTCCCGAAGGCCATTCTCTGCCTCCTCACGGCCCTGAGCATCCATGGTATCGGCACCCAGGTGCCCCATGAAGTCTGGATAGCCCTGGACCGCAAGGCCCGGAAACCCGAACGCCTGCCGGCAAAGGTCAAAATCGTCCGCTACTCAGGCGCCATGTTGACTTATGGAATCGAACAGCAAACTTTGCTCGGCCGCCCGATCCGCATCACCTCGCCCGCCCGCACGGTGGTGGATTGCTTCCGCTATCGCAACAAGTTCGGGACCGACATCGCCATCGAGGCTTTGCGCGATGTCCTACGCTCCAAGAAAACTACGGTAGTTGAAATCACCCGTGCGGCAGAAGCTTGCCGCATCCGAACGGTTGTAGGCCGCTACTTGGAGGCGCTCTAAATGGCCGGCCGCGAATCCCCAAAGGCGGAGTCTATCCGGATCCGATTGAACAAGACCCTGCGCGAGCGTGGCGAGGATGTGCAATGGGCATTACAACGGTATGCCATCGAGCGCTTCCTATTCCGCCTGGGAAAATCCAAACACCGTGAAAAATTCGTACTCAAAGGCGCCACCCTGTTCGCCCTCTGGGGAGGAAACCTGTATCGTCCCACGCGAGACATGGATTTCACGGGATATGGGATTCAAACCGCTGAAGAAGCCGTGGCCTGCATCCAGGAGGTCTTGGAAACTCCGGTCGAGGAAGACGGACTCCAATTCGAAAGTGCAGCTCTAACGGCGGAACCCATTCGCGATGATGCTGAATACCACGGATTCCGGATCCAATTCCAGGCAACCCTGGGCAAGTCCCGCATCCCGATGCAAATCGATATCGGGTTCGGAAATGCCATTCAACCACCGCCTTTGGATGAGGACTACCCCACCCTGCTTGGGGATGCCAAGCCCAATATCCGCAGTTATCCCAAAGAGGCAGTGGTGGCGGAAAAACTGCACGCCTTGGTCATCCTAGGAGAGAGGAATAGCCGCCTCAAGGACTTCTATGATCTTTGCGTGCTCGCGCAACGATTCGCATTCGATTCAAGGCGCCTTTCCAAGGCCATCGCGGCGACCTTCGAGCGACGCAATACTGCTTTACAAGGGCCGTTGCCGGATGGACTTACGCCGCGCTTCTACTCAGACTCTGCTCGATCGGGTCAATGGCGGACTTATTTGCAGCGGAATGGACTTCCGGGGGCGCCGGGAGATTTCAATGCCGTGGGGGAAATATTGAGAAACTTCTTGGGGCCGATATGGGATGAGTTGACGAATCCGAGGGGTATGAGCGGGGAGTGGGCGCCAGGAGGACAATGGCCATGGCTAAAAACAGATAGCGCAAAGATTCTCAACTAAAGACAAAATCGGATAACATAGAATAATAAAAACATGATTAAAAATTCAAATGAAATGGCCGAATCGCTACCACCCGGATGGAGGGTTACTCGCCTAAAGCACATTGGTACGATAAAATACGGAATTGGGGAACCTCCGAAATATCAGCCAAGTGGAGTAGCGTTAATAAGAGCTACAAATGTGCATGAAGGAAAAATAATTGAGCACGGGCTTGTTTTTGTTGACCCCATTGACATTCCAGAAAAAAGAATTGTCTGGCTGAAAACTGGGGATATAATTGTAGTAAGAAGTGGCGCATATACTGGGGACTCAGCAATTATCCCGAATGAGTATGCGGACAGTATTGCAGGCTTTGATATGGTGTTGCGTGTCAAAGCCGCAAATCCAAAGTTTATTCAATATGCCCTCTTAAGTAAATACCTAAAGAATTTTCAGATCGACTTAGAAAAGATGAGGGCAGCTCAACCTCACCTTAATGCCGAGGAACTTGGGTCCTGCTATTGCTTTCTCCCTTCAAATGAAACCCAGCGCGACATCGCATCCTTCCTTGATCGCGAAACTGCCAGAATCAACACCCTTATGGCCAAAAAGGAACGACTCATCGAGTTGCTTCAGGAAAAGCGCGCAGCCTTGATCACCCGGATTGTGACCAAGGGGTTGGAACCGAATGCGAAGATGAAGGATTCTGGAGTGGAGTGGCTGGGGGAGGTGCCAAAAGAATGGAAAACAAAGCGGATAAAGTCTCTATGGCAACAAGTTGATTATGGAATATCAGATTCACTATCCGGCAATGGACCTATTCGGGTCCTTACAATGGGAAACATACAGAATGGTGAAATTATTATGCCTGAAGAAGGGGTTATCTCTGAAGTGGAGGAAGACCTCTTTCTTAAACAAAATGACCTTCTCTTTAATAGGACCAACAGCCGCGAACTTGTTGCAAAGGTCGGTCTTTTTCGAGGAGAAATTGGCGAAAAAATCACATTTGCCTCCTACCTAGTGAGACTTAGGAGCAAAGAAGAATATTTTCCTGAGTTCATAAACTACCTATTGAATTCTCGATTTGTACTCTCAATTGCACAGAGCATCGCGTACCTGAGTATCAATCAGTCAAATTTAAACCCTAATCGGTATGGAGAGATCAAGGTTCCCATTCCTGAGTTTTCCGAGCAGAAAAGTATCGCAAAATATCTTGATCGGGAAACCGCCAAAACCGATAGCCTAATTATTAAAGTTCGGGAGGGCATTGAACGACTCAATGAATTTCGATCCGCATTAATTTCTTCCACCGTCACCGGAAAAATCGACGTTCGTCAAGAACTCACAACTGCGACCGCCTAATCACTGGAGACCCCGATGGACACAACGGAAAAAGCCCTGGAATCCGCCATCGAATGCGGCCTCCTCTGGAACGGCCCCGATGCCTGCGACGGTTACCAGCTCACCGAAAATCCACCCACCTACCTCGATTCCAATCCCGGAGGATACAAGCGAGCACATTCCCGGGACTATGACAGATCGCTTTGCCTCCTCCCCAAGGAAGCCCTGGATTTCATCCTCGCCACCCAGCCCCAGGAATGGGAAAGGCTCAAGCAGCATTACGGCGCCGAAACCAAAGATCGTTTTCTGCAAAGACTTTCCCGGGAAATCGCCTCCCGCGGCGCCCTGGATGTATTGCGCAATGGCATCAAGGACTCCGGGTGCAAATTCCAATTGGCATACTTCCGGCCCGCCAGCGGACTCAATGAGGAAACAGCGCGTTTGCATGCGGGTAATCTGTTTTCGGTGGTCCGCCAGCTCCATTATAGCGAAAAGGAGCCCCAGAAAAGCCTGGACCTGGTTCTGTTCCTGAACGGGATTCCCCTCTTCACCGCCGAATTGAAGAACGAATTTTCCGGACAAAGCGTGGCGGATGCCAAGGCCCAGTACAAAACCACGCGGGACCCGCGGGAACCCTTGCTCGCCTACCGGCGTTGTCTGGCCCATTTTGCCGTGGATCCGGATTGGGTCTTCGTAACCACGGAATTGAAGGGCCCGGCAACGCATTTCCTTCCCTTCAACAAAGGGCGGTTCGGGGGCGCCGGGAATCCACCGGTTCCACCTAGCCAGGGGGGATACGCCACGGCCTACCTATGGGAAGATACCTGGTCCCGCGGCAGCGTTTTGGAATTGACTCGGAGCTTCATTCAGGAGGTGGAGGAGGAGGAAGAAGACGACGAGGGCCGCAAGAAGGTCAATCGCTATACTGTCTTTCCCCGCTATCAGCAACTCGATGCTGTGCGCGGGCTGGTTTCGGATGCAAGGAACAACGGCGCCGGCAAGCGCTACCTGATCCAGCATTCCGCCGGCAGCGGCAAAAGCCTCACCATCGCCTGGCTGGCACACCGCCTGTCCACCTTGCATGATGCCGACAATAACCGCGTTTTCGATTCCATCGTGGTCATCACCGACCGGCGCATCCTGGACCGTCAGTTGCAGTCCACCATGCGGCAACTGGAGCAGACGCCGGGGGTGGTCGAGAACATCGATACCACCTCCCGCCAGTTGAAACAAGCCCTCCAGGAAGGCAAGACCATCATCGTCACCACCTTGCAGAAATTCCCCGCCATGCTGGAACAGATTCGGGAATTGGCGGCCCAGGGCAAGGCCGGGGACAATCGCAAGGTGCAGGGGAGCCGCTTCGCCGTCATCGTGGACGAAGCCCATTCCTCCCAAAGCGGCGATAGCCCGGAGGCCTTGAAGCGCGTATTCTCATCCGGCAGCCTGGAAGAGGCCGCCAAGTTGGAAGTGGATCCTGAGAAGGACGAAGAAGACCGGATCAATGAGAGCGCCGAGGGACGCCGCTTTCCGCCCAATATGAGCGTGTTCGCCTTCACGGCAACGCCCAAACCGAAAACCCTGCAATTGTTCGGCGTCGAGGGCGCCGATGGGAAATTCCGCCCCTTCCACAAATACACCATGCGCCAAGCCATCGAGGAGGACTTCATCCGGGATGTCCTCGAGAATTACAACACCTACAAGGCGTATTGGAAGCTGCTGAAGACCATCCAGGACGATCCCCGCTACGACAAGGGGAAGGCGACTTACTTGCTGAAATCCTTCGTGAACCTGACCCCGCATGCCATCCAGGAAAAGGCGCGCGTCATGGTCGATCACTTCGCTGCCCAGGTGCAGGACAAGATCGACGGCAAGGCCAAGGCCATGATTGTGACGCGCTCCCGCCTGCATGCCGTCCGGTTCAAGCTGGCTGTGGACAAATACTTCCAGGAAAAAAGACTCCCCTTCAAAGCCCTGGTCGCCTTTTCGGATAAAGTGGAGGATGGTGGGCAATCCTACACCGAAAGCGGAATGAACGGGGTTCCGGAAGCGCAGACCGCCCGGACTTTCAAGCGTCCGGAATACCGCTTTCTCATTGTCGCCAACAAGTTCCAGACGGGATTCGATCAGCCGCTGCTTTATGCCATGTACGTGGACAAGAAGCTGGGCGGGGTCAGTACGGTGCAAACCCTGTCCCGGCTCAACCGGACGCGCCGCGGCAAGGCCGGCACCGTGGTCCTGGATTTCGAGAACGAGGCGGATGATATCAAGAAGGAATTCGAGACGTATTACGAAACCACCATCCTGCTCGGCCCCACGGATCCGAATCTTCTGTACGATACCCAGCGTCGCCTCCTGGATTTCGGAGTCTATGCCGATTCCGACGTGGATGCCTTCGCCAAGGTTTTCTTCCATCCCAAGGGAACCCAGGACAAGCTGTATGCGCTCCTGGACCCCATCGCGGATCGGGCCAATGCGCTCGCAGCCGATGAGTTGGCGGAGTTCCGGGGCCAATTGACCGATTATTCCCGGCTCTATGCGTTCCTGGGCCAGGTCATGACCTTTGTCGATCCGGAACTGGAGAAGCTATATGCCTTCGCGCGTTTGCTGCGGCGCAAGGTGAAAGGGGATCCGGATCAGTTGCCCCTGGAAATCCAGCAGAACATCGATCTTGCGTCGTATCGGCTTCAGCAAACCGCCAGCGGGAACATCGCTTTGGACCGGGGCAATGGATCCTTAGAACCGATGGGGACAAAGCCGCATCGCTTACCGCAGGAGACCCTCGAACCGCTTTCCCGGATCCTGGCCGACCTCAATGACCGGTTCGGCCTCAACCTGGGTCCCGAGCACAAGGTCACCTTGGACCAGATGATGCAACGTCTGGAGGAGGACCGCGCCTTGAATTCCAGCTCCCGGATCAATCCCAGGGAGACCGTGCAGTTGACCTTCGATCAAAAGGTGGAAGACACCATCCAGGATATCGTGGATTCCAATTTCGATCTGTACAAGAGGATCACCGATGACAAGGTCTTCGGGGATACCGTCAAGAAAATGCTCTTCGATCTCTACATCGGTAAGCACCGGCAGGCCCAGGAACTGATCAAGCAGAAGGAATCCAGGACCCTTGAGTTCAAGTCCAGCCTGCGCTGGAGCCATAAAGATGGCAAGGAGGATCACCGCGTCACCCATGCGGCTCTCAAGACCATCGCGGCCTTTCTCAATACCGAAGGCGGAGACCTTCTCCTGGGCGTGACGGACGACGGAAAGGTTTGTGGGATCGAGGCCGATCAATTAGAAAATGACGACAAGTTCATGTTGCATCTGGCACAGGTCGTCCGTAATTCCCTCGGAGATCGTTCAGCGACATGCATCGATCCCTCTACCCAAATTGTGGAGGGGAAAACCGTCTGCCTGGTCAGCTGCCAAAGGAGCCCGGAACCCATCTTTTTCAAATGGAAAAGCCTGGAGTCTTCCCCGGAAGGCGATTTCTATGTTCGGTCCGGACCGGGTACGACTAAGCTTTCGGTAGAAAGCGCCCGTGAGTATGTCCGAACCCGCTTTGGTGGCTCGAAGCTCATCCATCCTTGATACCTAAAAATTCCTGGCGGGGGTGGTTTTGCAGCTTGATTTTATTGGACTAAAAGTGCGTACTTTCCAAAGTCCTGTGATCCCGATCACGGATAAGTGAGTGAGGGGTATTTCTTACCTTTGAAAACTATGGCGCTGCAAAATCCATCGACACACTGGTTTGGTTGTTCGGCCCTTCTTCTATCTTCCTTCGCCCTGATCCACCTCGGGCCGAAGTCCGTTTCAAATGAACAAAAAGGCCCCAGCCTGTGTATACCCTCCACAAGCAGGAACATGAAAAGTACCACGTCTAATGGTGTTGACGGCGGTAGTAGGCGTGCATACCTTTCCTTCGGGTTTCTCTTTTGCTCAAAAACGGAAATATTCTTAAAAAAACTGGAGATACTTTGAAGATAACTAATCTTTCCCTACCGCTCCTTTTGGCGGCCTCTGGTCTAATGGCCCAGTCCGGGCCGAATATCGACCTGAATCGGAATATGATCGGCGAGGTGGAGGTTCTCAAATATATTACTCAGCCCAACACCATCGTAGATTTAGAGGCATATAAGGATTATGTCGTTTGGGGCGCCGTAAATGAGACTTGCCAAGACCCAGACGTCACTACAACGCCGAGCCATCCAGCTGGGCACTCCAGCACGAAAATCGGCAGTAAGATCATCCCAATGTCGAATATCACGCATTGCCATGGGAAGGTATACCCCAATGACCCTGGAATCTTGCCAATCGGTTCCACGTACTTCAAATGGTCAACTGGGGAGTTGTATCCCTTGAAACACTCGAAATCGAGATTCGCGTTCTGGAACGATCACTTTCTTGAACATGGCATCGTGGTGGAAAAGGGAAAGCCCGTTTCCGTTAAGCTGTGGCTGGCCACGGGTGTGCCTAATCTGGGAGGGAGAGGCGAAACCGGAATCGGGTTGCGATTCTTTCCGGGATATTTCCCTGGGGGTACCGAGTTGCAGGACCCCCCGTCCAAAACCAACTCGTATTTTTTCTACTGGGAAAACCAAACCGTCATCACTGACCACGTGTACACCGTAAATTTCACGCCTCAATTCTCGGGCACGATTGATATAAGGACAGGCGGGGACTACAACCACGATGCGTCCACTTTCACTGGTGTTCATTGGTTCAAGGCATTCACGCTTCAAGACGGCCGCAGCAACGGGGTGGTCCCGGTCGGGACGTACTCCCCGAATAAATTCGCCCAGGAATATTTCATACAGATGAGGAATAGCGGCAAGGTGATGCAATCCACCTTAGATTTTTATGGGGTAGTGAGCCTGAATGTGACCTTACAAACGCTTAACCCCACTAACAAGCACCAGATGTGGACCATTCGGTCATCCAACCTATCCGGTTACTCCAATATCTGGACGAAAGGCGGAGCCCTGACTTCCGGTCCCTATGAATGGGCCGCCCGGTCCCTCACCTTGCCGAACCTCAGCGACCCTTGGCAGCAACTCCAATTCGTGGACCAAGGCAACGGCTACAAAAAAATCAAGTTCTCCGCCAAGGGACCTGGCGGAGAAGACATTTTCCTTACCTCTTATACCAGCGACGAAGGTTCCAACATCAATGTTTATTACAACACGGATGGCCAGGAGGTAAAGCTCCTTCCTGCCAAGGATCCCAATTCGGGCTCCCGTTACCAAGTGCAAAACGTCAATAGCGGCAAGTGCCTGACTGTAGCCGGAGGAAGCAATTCCAGCGGAGCGAATATAGCGCAGCAGACTTGCAATGCTTTGAGCAACCAAACCGTCACCTTGACGGCCCCTGCCACCGACTACTACGGCCTGCGCTTCCAAAACAGCAATCAGGTCATGAATATCGAAGGCACCGCGAGCGGTGCGTGGGCGGCGCAACGGCCCTATTCCGCAACAAGCTTTAGCCAGATGTTCACTTTGCTGGACCACAGCGACGGAACCTTCAGCTTCCAATTCCGGCACAGCGGACAATGCGGGGATATCGACGTGGGCAGTACAGCCAATGGTGCGAGAGCCAAGCAAAATCCCTGCACATACGCAAACCGGCAGAAGTTCCGCTTCATTAAGGTTCCTTAGGATTTCCCGCGGG
>JBDSIO010000018.1:0-12303 GCA_039917895.1 Fibrobacteria bacterium
CGCGTCATGATCTCCATGGCGCTTTGCGCCAAGCCCAAGCTGCTGATCGCGGACGAGCCTTCGACTTCGCTCGATGTGACCACCCAGGCCAAGCTTTTGCAGTTGTTCCTGACCCTGCGCGACAAGCACGGACTGTCCATAATAATCATCTCCCATGACATCGGCGTGATCCAGGAGATCAGCAGCCGCATCTACGTCATGCACCGCGGTTCGGTGGTGGAAACGGGCAATACTTCCACCGTTCTATCCTCGCCCAAGCATCCCTATACCGCGTCCCTGCTGGATTCCTTTTCCCGTTTCGGACAGAAGCTCCCCTTGCCGCCTCTCGATCCCGACGCCGCAAAGGGCTGCGCCTACCGCGACATGTGCGCGGCCTACCGCGGCCGGTTGGAGGCGGACCAACGCGCGCATTGCGAAGCGGAGAAGCCGCGCGCTCAGGCGGAAAGCCTTCTTGAGCCGCTGGGAAGCTGGTCCAAATGCCATTATCCCATCTTGACCAAGGCCCATGGCCCAGGTACGCCCTCGACCACCAACCTCGACAAGCTCTCCGCCGTTCCCGGCTCTGAGGAGAACATCGTGGAGGTTCGCGGCCTGCGCAAGCGTTTCACCCAGGGCAAGCGATCCTTCCTGGCCCTGAACGACATCTCCTTGTCCATCCCCAAAGGCAAAACTTACGGATTGGTGGGGGAGAGCGGATCCGGCAAATCCACCTTGGGACTCTCCCTGATGGCCCTGCAAGGCGTGGACAGCGGGGAAATCCTGTATAAGGGCGAGAATATCCTGATGCAGGGGCAATCCCGCATTCGGGTCCTGCGCAAGGAAATCCGCATGCTATTCCAGCACCCTGAAGGAGTGCTAAACAGCGGCATGACCATCGAAAGCATCCTGGCCGAAGGACTGGAGCGCGAGGGCCGGGTCGGCTCCGACGAGGTCAAGCGACGCGTATCCGAGGCTTTGGAACAGGTGCGCCTGGATCCGAGCCACGGGGCTCGGTACCCCAGCAATCTGAGCTCGGGAGAAAAGCAGCGCGCCACCATCGCTCGCGCGCTGATTACCAAGCCCGCGTTCCTGGTCTGCGACGAGCCCGTGGCCAGCCTGGATCTGGCCATCCAGAGCCAGGTGATGTCGCTGCTCAAGGAATTCCAGCGCCATCTGGGCCTTTCGTACCTGTTCATCTCGCACAATCTTTCCCTTGTGAAGATCCTGGCGGACCGCATCGGGGTCATGTACATGGGTTATCTGGTGGAAGAGGCGCGAGTGGAGCATTTCACCGTTTCGGGAGTCCGGCATCCGTATACCCGGCTGTTGCTCGCCTCCACACCCACCCTGGATCCCGGCATCCGCACGGTGCTGGCCGCCTATCCCGACGTGGAGCCAGTGCGCCTGGAGGGCGGCTGCCCGTTCCGCAACCGGTGCCCGATTTACCTGGCCAAAGGATCGAAGATCTGCGAGACCGCAATGCCGCTTCTGTTGGAAACCGGACCCGGTGCGCGCGTTGCCTGCCATTTTCCGTTGAATTGATATCCCCTGATTGATTCCCGATCCGGGTTCCGGTTCCCACTCTATGTGAAAGAGACTCTGGAAAATAAAAACGCCGTTGAAGCGGCGTTTCCGAAGAGATTTTATTTAAGGATGGAAGCACTAGAAGAAGAAAGCCTGCGCTTTCCTCTTCATAGTGGATTCACAAGCCCTGGATGAAGTCGTTCACGTCTTTGACGCGGTTGAGATCGATCTTGAGGTTGGTGATGTCGTCGCTCATGAAGTGCGAGTCGCGGATAGGCGCTCCAGCCTTGTGGGTGGCGCGGGATTCGGCGGGCTTCACGATCAGGGACGTATGGCTCTTGGTGCTTTCCCGTGCATTGATGTTCTTCAGTATACCCTGGACCGTGGTCATCTGCAGGTTACCCTGGATCTTCTCGATCTCGCTTTCGTCGATTTCGAAGGTCTTGCCGTAGTAGTACATCAAAGCGGAGTTGCAGGACGGGCAGTTGAGCACGATCATGTACGCCTCTGATCCCAAGAAAAGCTCGCTGACTTCTTTGCAATGCGGGCATTTTACGTAGAGGGGTTTCATTTCAGCTCCTGTCTCCTTATGAGGAAAATACAAAGTTCCCGGGCCGGTCCCTGAAATAAGTCTATTGCTTAGCTTACTTTGTGTCAAGCGGAATTATGCGGAGACCTATGCCCGGTAGCCCCGATGGAAAGGGGCCTGTAGCCCGTCCTGGGCCCCCTGGGAGCGTCATTGGCTTCGCGGACCCATCAAATGGGGGATATCCATATGTGATCGGCATGCAGGCCTCGGTCAAGCATCACCGAAGCGATATCGATGCGGGACAAGGGGTTGCGCCATGATGCGGGATACGATCCGATAAAACCTGAAACGGTTGATTAATCATCACCGGCAGAACGATTCGTCTCCGATGCATTCTATCCGGAGAACGGGAGAACGGGAGAACGGAGTAGGGACTTTTTTATATCCTTTCGTTGTGGCTATCGATAGTGCCGGTTCTTTTTACAACTTGTACGACTCTTACGATTATATCCCCCGGACCCCGTCGCGGCTTTTCACCTCAGGCGCGAATCTGCGGAATTTACCCTTTCTCTTGGGTTATTTTGCGGTTCCAGGCTCAAATCACCGCAAATACACTACCCTTTCCGGGTACTGGCTCCCGGTTTTGGCATGAACGAGGACAAGTCGGAAGCGAGATTGGCCTACCTGGCGGAGCCCGCTACCCAGGCGTTGTTGAGGTCGATCTGCCTCGATCCCCGGGACGATCTCTCTCTCTCCGGCTCTCCCGCCTTACGGGGCTTGCCCGTTGCGATGCGCATCGCTCTGTTGGAGCAAAGAAAGCTGCGCGCCAAAGCCGCGCGCAAATGCCCGCTGTCGCCGGAAATGCTTTTCACCCCCCTTGGGTTGGAGCAATTGACTCATGCGGAACTCGCCGCATACAAAGCTTCGCGCCTTCCGGAGGGCGTGCGTACCGTGGCGGACCTTTGCTGCGGCCTCGGTGGAGACTCCATGTACCTGCCGGAACGCATCGACGTGATCGGAACCGATCTTTCCTTGAACGCATTAACGGCCTACCGGCATAACGTGGCGTTGCGCCGCGAAGCTATGGCGGTTCGCGGTGACGTATCGCATTGCCCGGTGCGGGCAGACGTGGCTTTACTCGATCCCGCGCGCCGCGCCAAGGGCCGATCGGAGCGATGGCAGGATCAGGACATGTCGCCGGGATGGGATGTGATGGAAAAACTGATCGCGCGGTATCCGTCGATGGCGATCAAATTAGGCCCGGGAATCGCCTTTCCCGAGTTCCTGGAATCGTATGAATGGGAATACCTGGGCCTCAGGGACGAATGCCTGGAAGCGGCTGTTTGGACGGGGGATTTGGGCCGGCCGGGTTGGGTCAGGGCGGTAGAGCTGCCGAGGGGCGCGTTCATAGAAGCCTTGCGGGCCGATTTGCCTGATACCTTCGGTGAATGTGGGGTTCCCGGCGAGTACTTGTACGAGCCGGTGAAATCGGTGGTGCGCGCCCATCTTTTCGGAGTCTTGGCGGCGCGGTTAGGACTTTGGCAAATCGATCCCCGTATCGCGTATCTATCGGGAAACGGACTGGTGCGTGATCCACTTTTGAAGGCCTATCGGATCGAGCGGGAATTGCCTTTCGACCATCGGGCCATAAAAGAGTTTCTGCGGCGCCAGGAGGTGGGACGGCTCGAGATCAAGAAGCGGGGAGTGAACGTCATTCCGGAGGAGTTTCGGCTAGGGTTGAAGCTGGCCGGGCCGAACCAGGGTACCCTGATATTCACAAAGGTGATGGATCGGAAAAGCGCTTTCTGGACCCAGGCAATAGGCCGAGAAGGACAGGATGGACAGGAGAATGCCGAGGAAGCCGAATGAATGCCGTCGATTAATCGTCGACGAGGAAGGTGGTTTGCCCTACCGTAAAGGTTTCCCCAGGTTGCAGGATTGCGCTCGGAACCCGTTCACCATTGATCATCATGCCATTGGTGGACCCGAGGTCGATGATGGTGATGGTGCCGTCACCGACGACATCGATGGACAGGTGCTTGCGCGAAATGTGGGGATCAGGTACAAAAACGTCGCAACTTTGATCACGGCCGACGATGTTCATGCCGATTTTCAGCGGAAATTTGGAGTTGTTGCAAACTAGAAAGGGCATAGATCCTGCGACTATGGGTACATGCTATTCATTAATGAAGAGGAATTCCATAAGAACGAAGGGATTTGGGACTTCAACCGTTTCCGATGCATTTCCGATGCATATTGGCAAGGGAAGGACCCGTCCGCAGTTACCCAATGATGGATACCTATTCCCCCACCCGGCCATTCACTGGCCAAAAGTTAGTAAAATTTGGCCTCCGCTTTGACCTTGAGGTCCTCCGTATCATAAAATCCCTGAGGGTCGCAATCTTCCGATCGGTCGCCAAGACCGCCCGGAATCATCCAGTGCGTTGGCCGTTCTATGTCATACTCCGAGAAACCTTTGATCCTGGTCGTCGAGGACTCCCGCGTTCTCGCGAAAGTGATCGAACAACGCTTGTCTCCGAATTTCCGTGTCGATTTGGTCCACGATGGCGAAGAGGCGATGCGGACGCTGACCTTAGGGCATGGATACGCGGCCGTAATCCTGGACCTGGTTCTGCCTAAAGCCGATGGAATCGAGGTCCTGCGGTTCCTGCGTGAAAGCGGATCGCGGACGCCGGTTATTATCGCCACGGCGAAACCCCGGCAGGCCGTGGAACCGGATGTAAAGAACCTCGACGTGGAGGCGATCCTATCCAAGCCGCTGGACTTCGGGGTGCTCACGGACATGGTGCAGTTGGCTATTTCCAAGTCCTCGGTTTCCCATGTTGATGAGGCCTTGGAGAACAAGGCCACGGGCAGGAAGTATCCGTTCCGGATATCCAGGAAATGCTGTTACATCTGCGGTTACGACAATGTCCAGGTCTTTATCCCCGTCAAAGAGGGTTTCACCGAGGACTGGTCCCGGGGAGCGTTCCCGCAGTACCACAGCAAAAACGGTTATGAGGAATGGGACCTGCTCAAAACCATGGTGATGGTCTGCCCGTACTGCTTTTTCGCGTCCGCCGATGCCTACGATTTCGCGGACTCCAAGGACTCCATCTATCCGTACAGCGAAGAGTCGAAAAAGATCCTGGCCCGTTCCATTTCCATCCGCAAACGTCTGGTTCCCGACGCGCTGGACATCGATCCGCGCTGGGATCATCCGCACCGCGATCGCGACACCGTGCTGGTCTCGCTCGTCCTGGCGGAGAAATGCTGCAACGGTCTGATCCTCGCCGGCAAGCCGGGCTCCTATTGCCAGGCAGGCGTATTCACGACCCTGCTGGCGTCCCTCAACTACGGCCCCGCCGAGAAGTTTTACCGTGAAGGACTGACCAGTTTCGAGAACCAGCTCAAGCATAAGGAGACGCCCCGCCGCGTGCTGGTGCGGACATACTTCTTCTGTATCGTGCTCAACATGCTTCTCAACCGCACGGTGGTGGGCCGGGACATCATGAAGAAGGTGGAAGAGCTGTACGCCGATGCCCGCTACGAAGAGATAACGGAGGAAGAGCGCGAGTGGCTGATGCGTATCAACCTCATCTGGAAGAACGGTTGCGGATCGGGAGCTCCGCGGGACATCGTGTGAAACCTCCGGCCGAGGCGAGGCAGGACCAGCGCCCCGCGTCGCGTCCCCTTATCATCCACAATTCCAATTCCGAGGTCGGCGGCGCCGAGGCCAGCCTGATCGCCTCCGTGGCCGAATGCGGTTTCAAACCTTTGTTTCTGGTTCCCGCTGAAGGCGGCCTCTCCCGGGCGGTCGCCGCGCGCGGCTGGGAATGGATCGCGCTGCCGTGGCCCCCAGGCTTGGCGGGCCTGACCCAAAGCCGTTGGTTCGCGCTGCCTCTGATCCTGCCGGGCTTGATCCCTTATCTTTTCCGCCTGGGCCGGGCTTTTCTGGGAGCAAAACGGATCTGGTCCAGCGGCGTAAAGAGCCACGCAGCCTGCCTTTTGTTGTCCCCTTACCTGGGTTCCCGATTGGTCTTCGACGTGCGCGACTTCCTGCGCCCGCCCGCGCTCCGCAAAGCCATTGCCCTTGCCTCCGAGTGGTGCGGATGCGGCGTCACCGCCAACAGCGGAACCGTGGCTGCGGATTTCCCCACCGCCCAAGTCCGCTATCCGAAAGTGTCGCTCGCACGGGCACCCGAGGACCGGCGCGCTCAGGAAGGCAAGCGCATTATCTCGCATCTGGCATATTTCGCGCCCTACAAAGGCCAGGATCTCTTCCTCCAATGCGCCCGCAAATTGCTCGACGCCGGGGTGGACGCGGAGTTCTGGGTGATCGGCGACGTCATCTATCCGGCCGCCTCCTACGCACGGTACCGCCAAGGTCTGTATGCCCTGGCGGCAAAACTGCGCCTCGATTCCCATGTGCGGTTCCTGGGAAGGGTGGAAGGCGGCCACAACGTGCAGATGCTCCTGGAACGGACTCATCTACTGGTGCATTGCACGCGGGAACCCGAGCCCTTCGGGCGGGCCGTCATGGAGGCTCTATTGTGCGGATGCGAAGCCATATGCCACAAGGACAGCGGCGTGGTGGAAGTGACTGAAGCAGGGACGGTGTACCCCAACTGGATGGCGCCGCTACGGGCGGTCCTGGGACCGGATTATGTGCGCGTGAGGCTGCGCGATTCCTGACGTCCGCTCAGGTGAAAAAAGCCTTGCGGGTAACCTTCCAGTTGCTCGCGGCCAGGCCCAGCATGCGCGCATAGCCCACCACTTTTGCGGGAAGCGACAACTCCCCGTCGACCATGCCTTTGAAGATGCCGTAGAAGGCGGTCTGCGCCTCGGGCGTCAATTCCACCACGAAGTCGCGGATGCGCATCTGGCGGCGGTGGTTCTTGCCGAACTGCTCCCAGCATTCCACTTCGTATTGCTTAAGGAATTCCCGCGACAGGTCCCCCATCCGGAATCCCTTGTCGATCCATTCCGAGGCGATTTCGGCGCCGAGAATGCCGCTGATGATGCCGCCTCCGGTAAGGGGATTGGTATGGTGGGCGGCGTCGCCGCAGAGCAGGAAGCGATCGGCTACGTATTCCTCGAGGTTGCCGCTCACGGGCACCGCGCCGCCGTGGACCTCCGCGACCTTGGCGCCGGGGAAGAGGCGCTGCTTGTATTCCATGCTCAGGTCGTACATGTTCTTTTCCCCGAGCTTGGGAGTGAGCACGCCCGAGCCGAGGTTCACGACCTTGGACTTGAGCTTGGGAAAGACCCAGACATATCCCTTGTTGACCGATTCGTGCCCCTGCCAGAAGGTGAGATGGTTGGGATTCGCGTCCATGGCTTCCACGCGCAGTTCGATGGCGGAGCAGACCTGGGGTGGAAGCTGGCGGGTCTTGAGTCCCACCCAACGGCCGCTCAAGGCCTCCGCGCCGTCGGCGCCCACCACCATTTTGGCGGTGATGACCGAGCGGGCCTTGGTCGGCTCATCCACGATGGTGAGTTCGCGAACGCCGTCTTTGACCGGCGAGATGGCCTCGATGCGCGTGCTGACGCGGAGTTCGGCTCCCGCGCGTTGGGCCTGGCGGGCAACGTCCTGGTCGAACAGGGCGCGGTCGATCATCAGTCCCACATCGTCCTGATCGTAACGGACGGAAACGCCGCCTGGCCCATGGAGAATGACACCGTTGAGATCCGTCTCGATGTAATCTTCGTTGACGGTCATGAAGCGGGATAACCGGGAGCGGCGGCCGGTGGCTTCGCCGCAGCGGACGGGAATGCCGACCACGGGGCGTTTTTCCGCCAATAGGACCCGATAGCCGCGGGAGGCGAGGTTGCGGGCGCATAGACTGCCAGAGGGGCCTGCGCCGATGACGACGATGTCGTAGCTATTGGAGGCGATGCCGGCGTCGGAAGCGGAGGAGATCATGGGTCCGGAGTCTTATGCTTTTCGATGGCCAGGGCGCCGACCGGGCAGAAACGCACGCAAATGGTGCAATAGGTGCATTTGTCCTGGAACACCTGTAAATCGTTGCCGAACATGTCCAGGGCCAGATCCGGGCAGGTTCCCACGCAACCTGCGCAGGAAATACATTTATTCCGATCCAGGATCAGGGTCTTGTTCGGGCGTTTGTATCCGGGGGACATGGTGCTCGGGCTTTCGTAAAACGACCTAAAATAATACAAAAATTCGCATCCCAAGTCCCATGACGAAGGCCTTGCAATTTGCCGAACGGTCCCCGGCGAACAGTCCCCGGCGAAGAGGCTCCGGCGGGGATTTAGCTATATTTGAAAACGGCGGCAGACGCTCAAGCGACCGCCTTCCCCGAACGGATGGAAATGCCTAAATCTCCCCTACAGGATGAACTGGAGAAGATTCTCCCCTTCGTCAAAAATCCCGGCCGCTATATCGGCGGTGAAAACAACCAGGTGGTCAAGGACCCGGCCACTTTGCTGGCCTCGATGGCCCTGGTGTTTCCGGACTCCTACGACCTGGGGATGTCGCACAACGGCACCAAGGTGCTCTACCATATCCTGAACCGGGAACCCGACCTCTCAGCGGAACGAGCCTTCGCGCCCATGCCCGACATGGCGGAAAAAATGCGCGAACGCGGCATCCCCCTGTACGCGCTGGAGTCCTACCGGCCCATCTCCGGGTTCGCCGCCATCGGCATCTCCCTGCAAACGGAATTGAACTACACCAACGTGCCATTCGTGCTCGAGCTCGGGGGCGTAAAAGCCTTCAGCCGCGATCGCGCCGAGGCCGATCCTTTCGTGGTCGGCGGCGGGCCATGCATGGCCAACCCGGAACCGGTGGCCGACTTTTTCGACTTGTTCGTGATCGGCGACGGGGAAATCCTCGCGGTGGAATTGCTGCGCATCATCGGCCATGGGCGCGCTGCCGGGCTAAGCCGTGAAGCCATCCTCCGCAACCTGGCCGTCTTGAAGGGCATCTACGTCCCGCGATTCCTGGACGTGGTGGAAAGCCCCTTCGGCGAAACCGTCCCCCGGGTGGACGGGTCCCAGGGACCGTATCTGCGCGCCAAGTCCATCCAGCGCGCTTGGGTGGAAGTCCTGAATAAGGAGGACTACCCCGTGAAGAACCTGGTGCCCCACGTGAAGTTGGTTCATGATCGTTTTTCCGTGGAAGTGATGCGCGGGTGCACCCAAGGCTGCCGTTTCTGCCAGGCCGGATATTGGTATAGGCCCAATCGCGAACTCAACGCCGACGCCGTGGTTGAGATCGCCCGCGCCGGCCTGGAAGCCACCGGCGAGACCGAGCTGGGTCTGCTTTCCCTGTCCACGGCCGATTACGGTCCGGTGGAAAAGGTGATGGACGCGCTCATCGATCAGGACGACTTCGAGGACATCAGCCTGTCCTTGCCTTCCCTGCGCGCCAACAGCTTCGGCCAGGGCCTGGCCCGCAAGGCCGCGGCCCTCAACGGCGGCAAGAGCGCGACCTTCGCCCCGGAAACCGGGTCCGAACGCCTGCGCAAGATGATCAACAAGACCATCAGCAACCAGGACATGTACGAGGCCGCCGAAGGGGTGTTCTCCAACGGCTTCCACAACATCAAGCTTTATACCATGGTGGGCATGCCGACGGAGAACCTCGACGACATGCGCGCGTTCTGCGATCTGATTGACAACCTCAACCGCATCGGCCAGAAGCATGGCCGCAAGAACACCATCCACGCCAGCATCGGAATCCTGGTTCCCAAGCCCTTCACGCCCATGCAATGGGTGCCTGCCATGGAAGAGGAGAAGATCAACGAGCACATCCGCTTCGTGCGCGAGGCGTTCAAGTACGTCAAAAGCGTGCGCATCAGCTGGGCCGATTACGGCCTGTCCCACGTGGAAGCCTTCTATTCCCGCGCGGACCGCAAGGCCTCGGCCATGATCTACGAGGCGTATAAGCAGGGGATGATCTTCGAGTCGTTCAGCGAGCATTTCCGCTACGACGGCTGGAAGGCCCTGTGGGCGCAATTCAAGTATCCGCCGGAACGCGTCTTCCGGGAGCGGGGCCTCGACGAGGTGTTTCCGTGGGATTTCATCCATGCGGGCGCGAACAAAGGTTTCCTCAAGAACGAGTACAAGAAGATGCTCAAAGAGGACAGCGCCCCCGTTCCGGATTGCAAATGGGGTGATTGCCAGAAATGCGGTATTCCCGGCAACGGCGCGGATACCAAGCTGTCGCCCATGCCGGAAAAGTATCTGGCCAAGAGCCGCGAACCCTCCGAGATCAAAGCCCTGGCCGCGGAACGCAAACAGCGCCGTTCCGGCACCTTCTGCTACCATCTCCTGTACCGGAAATCCGGTCTCTCGCGCTACATCGCGCACCAGAACACGCTGGATCTGTTCGAGCGTGGCTTTCGCCGCCTGAAGCTGAAACTGAATTATTCCGACGGCTTCAGCCCCAGGCCCATCATTAAGAACACCGGCGCGCTTCCTCTCGGCCTCGAAACCCGCAAGGAACTGCTGGTTATCGAGACCCGCGAACGCCTGTCAGGGGACTTACAGGTACTGTGCGCGCGCCTTTCAGACGTCATGCCCGCGGGCATGGAGGTGGTTTCCATCCGCGAAGTGCCGAAGTCCCGCATGCCCCACGTCGCCAACGTGACCTACCGTTCCGGGCGCTATCCCGGAGGCGCCTCCGCGATCGCGGACGGACTGCGCCGTTACGAGGACGGCACCTATAAACGGATGATGAAGAACCGCGAAAAGGACGTGGACCTGGCAGACGAAATCCAGGCGGTATGGATCGAGGACGGGGAGTTGTGCGTGCGCGCCAAGACCCATCCCAGCGGCTCCTCAATCAGCCCTTATCTCGCGTTCGCAGGCTTGCTGGACGCGGATCCCGACGTGCTCCGCAGTACGCCCATCTACAAGCACGATTTCACCCTGGATGCCGTGCGCGTCCAACCCGCCCGAGCGCTGACCGGGGGGGTGATAGAGGGCGAGAGCGCCCCGCACGAGGAAGCACCGTGAACGACCATCTGGATCCCTTGGACGCCGACGCCGAAGACTCCCACTCCGCGGATGCAGGGGAGTTCGCCGACGCCGAAATGGAAGGAGCGGCGGAAGCCGAGGAAGAGGAGTACGGAAACGGAGCGATGCGCCGTTCCGTCCCTAGCGCGCCACCGGCTCTAAGTGAGAGCATCGAACGGCTGGACGCCTTGCTGGCCGCGGCCGACGACGAAGAGAAGATCAAGGCCGGGATGGGTATCCGGCTCGCATTGGGCATGGCCCAGGAATTGAAAAGCGGCAAACCATTGGGCGCGGAAACCACCGCCCTGGTCGCCGGCTGGGTCAAGACCTACGGCGAGGACGTGGTTGAGACCGCCGTGAAAGTGGCCCGGGAATTCCTCGTCAAGCCCGAGGATATGCGCAAAGTGCTGGGACAGCGGCTAGGGGTGGGGGATTCCGAGTGAGCGAGGATACCGGCATTCCCGATCTGTTCGCCTCCATCGACATCGGAACCAACTCGGCCCTTCTGCTGATCGGCGAGCGCCTGGATGGGGTGCTCGAGCCGGTCCACCAGGTCGCCGCCGTACCGCGCGTGGGACGCAACCTGGCCGCTACTGGCCGCATATCCGAGGAGTCGTTCGCTGCCCTGGCCGCCGCCCTGGAGAATTTCCTGGACGAAATCCGCGAGCGGGGGGCCACTTTGGTGGGCGTGGTCGCTACCGAGGCGTTCCGCGTGGCCGGCAACGGGCCCGAGTTGCTGGACCAGGTGTCGGCCATCCTCGGCTGTGCGGCCGGTATCATCGGCGGTCCCGAAGAATCCCGGCTGGGCTGGCTGGCCGTGGCCAACCGCCATCCATCCCCCAATGTCGCCGTCCTGGACGTGGGCGGAGGCAGCACCGAAGCCACCCGGCAAGGCGCGGGCTTATCCATTCCCATCGGCGCCGTCAACCTGCTGGAGGCCTGTGGACCCGATGCGGCGGCATGCCGCGAGAAGGCCCAATCCGCTTTCGGCGCCGGTTTCGCTGATTGGCGAGGCCGCACCGATCTGTTCGTGGTGGGCGGCACCGCCACGGCCTTGGCCTTGCTGGAACTAAAGCTCGCCTCTTTCGACTCCGAGGCCATCGAAGGGCTGCGCATCCCGCTCTCCCGGGTCACGGAAACCATAGATTTTCTCGCAGGACTTACGGACGCGCAGAAGCGCGAACTGCCTGGAATGGACAAGCCCCGCGCGGATATCCTCATGCCCGGTCTCTGCATCCTGGAAGCCTTCCTGCTCGCCATCGGCGTCGAAGACTTCCGGGTCTCCG
>JBDSIO010000019.1:0-4598 GCA_039917895.1 Fibrobacteria bacterium
CACAACGAGGATTTTGAACATGTGTCCCAGCTTTTGACTAGATTTTCACACGTGCAGGCACACGAATTCAACGCAAGTATACGCTCTCTCGGCGTTGAAAGCAAGGTGTCGGAGCCACGGGCCGATCCGATTTCCATGAAATGGATCCAAGGCTTGAATCCCCAGCAGGCATCGGCGGTGGCCGCCCCTATCCAAGGGGCTCTTCTGATCCTGGCCGGCGCCGGATCCGGAAAAACCACGGTCCTCACCCGCCGCATCGCCCAGCTTATCGAACGATTTCCGGGCGACGGAATCCTCGCGCTGACCTTCACCAAGGACGCCGCCTTGGAAATGGAGGGCCGTCTGCGCGGGCTGCTCGGCGAAACCTTCCCGGCCATCCGTCCGCCCTGGATCGGTACCTTCCACTCTTTCGCGTTCGGGGTGATCCGTTCCGGTTATCAGGGGAAACCGAATTGGTCCCGGCTGGGGTTTTCCCGTTGTCCATCGCTGTTGGAACCCGCTGAACGGAAAGCTTGGCTGTCCGGGGAGAAAAAAGCTTCCGGAATCGAAGCGCCTTTGGAAATGCAAAGGGATTGCCTCGCCTTCGACGATATGGTCCCGCTCGCAATCCGCCTGCTCTCGGAAAATCCCGACGTGCTCGCCGATTTGCGCCTCCGGCATCCCCGCGTCCTGGTGGATGAATTCCAGGATACCTCCCGGGATCAACTGGATCTCGTCAAGCTCCTATGCGGCACATCCCCCCGCCTGTCCAGCCTGTTTCTGGTCGGCGATGACGATCAGGCCATCTACGGTTTCCGCGGCGCCGACCCGGGCAATATCGGGGACGCGCTCGCGCATTTTCCCGGACTGCGGATCCTCAAGCTCGAAACCAATTACCGGTCATCCGCGGCCATCGTGGCGTACGCCAACGCCGTGTTCCGGGACAAGCCCGCCCCGTTGCGCAAACGCCTGGAGGCGGGGCGTTCCCTGGGCGATGCGCCCGTGAGGCGCATCGCCCACGCCAACGGAGCGGATCAGGGCCGTTGGATGGTCCGGGAAATGGAGCGCCTGCGGCGCGAGGAAGGCCTGGCCTGGAGCGGCATGGCCGTACTGTTCCGATTGAACGCGCTCGAACCCTATTACCGATCCATGCTGGCCAAGCTGGCGGGACCCGAAGCGGCGCGCGAGGTGGTGCTCTCCACCGTGCATGCAGCCAAGGGCCTGGAATATCCCGCCGTCTTTTTCGCCGGTCTGGAGGACGGCATTCTGCCCTACCGGAGGGGTGACGCAAAACTGAGTCCAGATCGCGAAGCCGAGGAGTTGCGCATCTTCTACGTGGGGGTCACTCGGGCTCAGCGGTTTCTGTATTTGTGCTCATGCCGCACGCGTTTCCTGAGAGGAAAGGCAGTTTCCGCCGCGGCCAGCCCGTTCCTGCGCGCGGTGAAGCCGAATGCCCGTCCGGGCGGGTCGACCTCGCCTGCGGCCGCCCTGGTCCCTCTAATCCGTAGGGGGGGCCGGATGTTCGGTTTCTTCCGCATCGGCCCGCGTCCGATTGACCTGTCCTCCGTTTCCCATCCGGCCCGATCGAAAGAAGCAACGTGATCTTCCGCGTCGTCAAGGTGCTCTGGTACATGTTCCACCGTATTTGGATCTATGGCTGGCTCCGCCTGATCGGATCGAAGGGCATGGAAGCGCAGCTTTTGGCGGATTTCCGCGGCTGGTCGGCCTACGTGCTCGGAGTGTTCGGCGCCGAACTGGCCGTGGCGGGGCGTGAACACATCCCCACGGTTCCGGGCCGCCGCATCATCGTAATGTCCAACCACCAGAGCCAGCTCGACATCCCCGTCCTCACTTATTCGATGGATCGGCTGACGGGCTTCGTCGCGAAACGCGAGCTGGGCCGCATCCCGCTGCTGAATTTCTGGATGCATCAGATCGGCTGCGTCCTCATCGACCGCGCCGACTCGCGGGGCGCTCACAAGGCCCTGGAAAAGGCCGCGCTGGAAATGACCGACAAGCCGCTGGTGGTCTTTCCGGAAGGCACCCGCAGCAAAGACGGCAAGCTGCTCCCCTTCAAGCCGGGCGGCGCGCGCCTGGCACTGCTGGCCAAGGCCATCATCCTCCCGGTCCTGATCGAAGGCACCCGGGACGCGGTCGAGAACCGCGGCGATCGCAAGGGAAGGATTCCCGTGCGCGTGACGATTTTCCCTCCCCTGGACACGATCTCCATGGATGAGGGAAAGCCTTGGCAACTCAAAATCAAAGACTACGTGGAGCAGTGCTGGCGGACCCCAAGCGTACCCACCTGAACCGGGCCTTGTCAAAGCTGGGCCTGTGCTCGCGCGGCGTCGCGGCGGGTTGGATCGCGCAAGGCCGCGTCTCCGTGAACGGAGCGCGCGCGGAATCGGCGGAGCAATGGGTGGAACTGGGAGTGGACCGCATCGAGGTCGCGCCGGACCCATCCGCCGGCGCATTCTCCGCCCCGGCCGCTCCCGTAGCAGCCGCCGGTTCTTCCCAAGCCGTCGCCGCGGGGGTTGCGTCCTCGGCTCAGGCGGAGGATGTATCGCGGTCGACCGCCCCATCCGCGCGTGTTTATCTCATGCTGCATAAACCCGCGGGTTACGTGACCACGCGGACCGATGAACTGGGCCGCAAGACCGTTTACGATTTGTTGCCGCCCGAGTACGCCGGGGGCTGGGTTTTCCCCGTCGGCCGGCTGGACAAGGACTCCGAAGGCTTGTTGCTTCTGACTAACGACGGGGAATGGTCCAACCGCCTCACCGATCCGGCATTCCATGTCGACAAGGTCTATCGCGTGAAGCTGGATGGCCGGCCGCTGGAAGAGGAGCTGCAGCGCTTCCGGACCGGGATCGAATTGGATGGCATCGCGACTTTGCCAGCAGGGGTGGAGGCCGAGGGATCGGGCTGGTACCGGGTGCGTCTGGTCGAGGGCCGCAACCGCCAGATCCGCAGGATGTTCCATGCGTTGGGCTACAAAGTGAGACGGTTGGTGCGGATTTCCATCGACACCATCGGATTGGGGGACTTGGCGGAAGGGGCGATCATGGCCTTGGATCCGGAGAGGGTCGAGGCCTTGCGGAAGGCCGCATTGCGCAAGGGCGGGCCCGCTTAGAAGATTCCCGCCGTGGGCGCCTTGATGGTCACGCCGACCTGCTGGTCGGTGCTGGCGGTGTCCCCGCAGAAATCAACGGCACGCGCCGTCGGATACTTCAGGCCGGGCGTAGCATAGGCGTGCTCCGCGATCTGGCTCCAGGAATTCGAGGTTTCCGGCGGGAGCAGGGTATCCTCGACGCCGGGTTCCCATTTGACGATCAAGGCCTGCAGGGCCCCTCCGTCCTCGTTGTCGGCGATATCGAACTTCATGCGGACCTTCTGATGGGTCATGAAGCTCACTTCCGGGTCGACCCGGGCGATCTTCACGACCGGGAGGGCGTTGTATCTCGAATTGAAGGAAATGGAAGTGTCGACCCGTTCTTTCTGGTTGTCATAGGCGGAGATGTACAGGGTGTTCTTTAGGATGCGCTCCGGGTCGCCGGGTTGCGGTTCCCCGAAAGGGTTTTTCAGGGGCAGGTTCTGTTTTCCCAGATCCCCGCAGGCGCGCACGGTCCGTATCCTCCCCAGGGCGGAAAGGGCATCCTTGGTATACAGCACCACCGAATCGCAGGTGCCTTCCGGATCCGGATCGAAGGCGGTCACGACCAATCTGGGAAGGTCCCGGCTGCCATCACAGTCGACGCGGAAGGTCGTCTGTCCGGTGGTCAGGTAAAGGGTATCGATCCGTGGAAGCAGATTGCGGATCCATTCGATGGGAAGAGTGTCCGATCCCACCTCGTAATACTCCCTGCCCACCAAGCGCGAAGACATGGTGACGATAAGGGTATCCTTTCCCGGAACGACCCATCCGGCATCGCCGAATATTTCCAGGAAATTGGACGCGGAAAGGGGGTGCTGATAGGCCCGGTTGAAGCGGGTGTTCTTCGCGAACTTCCATTCGAACCGGAAATCGCCATCGGGACTCGAGGGATTCACGGGGATGAAGATCGAGTCGGGATACCGCAAGGACGCCGCATCGGATAAAAACGCCACCTGTCTGGTCGGATCCCCGGGATACCAATGTTCCTTCCCCATGCGCGCCATTTTCACGGTTTCCGCAACGCCAATGGACCCGACCTGCATGTTTTTTGATTCCGGGAAATAGCCATCGCTCTCGCATGAGAAGGCATAAGCGCCGGTTTCCGCGGAGGTGAGGTTGATCAGTCCGGCGGGGTCGGTCTCCGTATCGATGCCGCGGACCGAATCCCTGCAATGCGCTTTCAGGGGAAGCCTGGTCCAGGCATCCGTAACCGCGAGGGTAACCCGCGCGCGCGTAATCTTCTTCTCGTCCACCAGGTTTCCCCAATAGTCGCACCCGGCGGCCAGCAGGCCCGCCACCGCGCCGGCCGCGATCAAACGCTTCAACGGCTGCGGCCCGCGGGGATGCCGCGGATGGGAATGGCACGCTCCGGAAGTTTTCACCCTTCCCCGCCGTTCGCATCGCCGGCATCCGCATCGTCCTGATCGCCCACCAGCTTGTATTTGCGCAGCATGCTCTTGCAGGT
>JBDSIO010000020.1:0-7073 GCA_039917895.1 Fibrobacteria bacterium
GCGCCCCCCGAATCCAGGCTCAGGTAGATGTTGTCGATTCCGGACCGGTTGGAGATGAAGACCAGCATCGAATCCGCCGGGCCGTAAGAGGGCTGCTTCTCATCGAAGGCGCCTCCCGCCACCTTGGTCAAACTGTCGCCGGCCAAGCGGACCTTATAGATGTCCTTGAACATGAGCAGGCTGTCATAGTCATCCAGGGGATTGGCCGAGGGCGGGCGGACCACGGCGTTGCGCCGGTCCGATTCAAAGGCGATCCATCGTCCCGAAGGCGAGAACACGGGATGATCGTCGTGCGCCAGGTCGTGGGTCAGCTGCCTGAGTTCGTTCCGGGTAAGGTCCCAAACGTAGATGTCGGTCAAACCGTCCTTCATGCCGCTGAAGGCGATGTAGCGTCCGTCACGGGACCAGTTCGGGGAAAGGATGGCCTGCACGTCAGGGCCGATTTCCCGGACGATGCGGCCGCGGTTCTTGCGGGTGGCGCCCAGGATGTGGATCACGTCCTTGCCGTGCTTTTTGCTGACGATGGCGATCTGCTTGCTGTCCGGGCTCCAGGCGATGCCGGATTTGAAGGAATGGAAGCTCTCATGCTTCTCGCCCTTGCCGCCCTGGATCACCGAGCGCGTCACCTTCTCGCTCTTGACGTTGAGGATGTAGATGGCCTCCCAGGTCTCGCGATCGCTGAAGAAGGCGATCTCCTCGCCGTTCGGGGAAATGGAGGGCTGCAGGTTGTAGAAGGATTGGTCCTTGCTGCGATCGGTGAGCCGGCGGGCCACGGTCTTGCCGTAGCTGCGCTGGCCCAGTTCCGGCCAGTAGATGAAGCGCAGTTCGCGCAGCCAGATCTCCCCCGCCTCCTCCAGCGAAGTCTTGGTCACCTTCTTGAAGGCCTGCGGAAGGTCATGGGCTTCGCTCAAGGTCCGGATCAGCTTGGTGACCGTGCCCTTGCCGTAGGTGTTATCGACGAAATGCAGGAACAGCTGTCCGCCCTTGTACGCCAGAAATCCGCCGAAATCGACCGTGGGAGGGGCCACGTAGCCAAAGGTGGTCGCATCCAGCATGAAGAATTCCGAGGACAAATCCCAACCCAGGGAAGCGTATTCCGCCAGGCCTTCGCTCACCCACAAGGGGAATTGCGTGGCCTGGTGGGAGACCATGGACGCTGCGTTGTCGCCGAAGAGCATGTCGAAGCACACTGCGTGGGTCATCTCATGCTTGAGCACGTGGTAGAAGTCCGTGTAGCTGCCTTCGAACGGTAGCACGATGCGGTTCTTGAAGATCTCCGTGAATCCGCCGATGCCCTCGTGGAGCGGAAGGCGGATGACGTTGGTCTGCTCGAACTCGGCGTGAGAGTTGTGCAGGATGATGGGAACCCTTGCCCCCAGCTTATGACCGACCATGGCGGTCACGCCCCTGTACATGGTTTCCACGTTGCGGGCCGCGAAGCTGGCTATCAGTTCCGCACCTTGGGGGAAGTAGATGTCGAAATGCTCGGTTCGGTAATAGGACCATAGGAATTGGTGGTACTGCACCTTGTTCTGCCCGAAGGCCTGCGCCCTGGACAATCCGGGCGCCCCCAGGATCAACGCGCCTAGCAGCAAAGTCGCCGCCGAAGTCTTAATCCGCAAACGTATCTCCCGCGATGCGGGCCTCGGCCCAGTCCACCAGTTCCATGTCATGCGCCCCGCGCCGTTTCCTCATCGCCCCGATGTCCAGGCCGTCGAAAAATGCCCTTAACTCGCCCGCGGAAAGCTGCCCCGGGGCCACTGCCCCTCCGGTCAGATAACCGTAAGTGAACGGGCAGCCCAGCACGGGACCGAGCACCCGGCTGCTCCGGCCCGACGCGCCCATGGAGAGCGCGCATCCGTTCGGCGTGGCCTCGGCCAATTCGCGCGCGAATGCCAGCAGCTCCAAAAGGTCCCGGTGGTTTTCGCAGGTGACGGCGAACTTCATTCCGGCCGGATTATGCGCACGCATCTCCCCCATCAGCGCGGCAAGGCCCTCGCGCGGGCGGCACCGGAGGAAATCGTGGTGGGACAACAGCAGTTTCGCGCGTCCTGAAAGGAGCAGGGTGCGGGTCTGGTACGATAAGGAGGCGAACTCTTCGACTTCCACGTCGATCCAGTCGCACAGCGGCCCCTGGCCGCCCGGCTCGCCGCCGGGCTCCTGGCCATTATGGATCAGGGATTGCCAAATCGGCTCGCGGATTGCCGCATCGGCGTCGGGCCAGGCACCACCGTCGCGTTGCAGGCGGATGGTCAGTAGGGTTTCGATGGGGCGGCCAAGTTTCAGCAGGGATTCCCGGCGGAAGGAATGGGCCGCTTCGATCACGTGTCCGGGGGGAAACCCATCCACGCGCAATTCAGCCATGTCACAAAGCTTTAGCGCGTCCCACATGGCCGGATCCGTCAGGTTAGAGGCGGTGATGATGCCGATGATTCTGGCCTCAAACCGGTTTTTTGTACTTTGACCCAAGATGTCTTCCAAATTTGCGTTTTCGAAATTTTCGTCTTCCAAATTTACATTAGTATCCAACCCCGGCCCCGGCAGGTTCCATCTCAAATGTAAAGTATTGGATCGCCTCGCAAAGCGTTTTCTTCCGGCGGCTTGCATTCTTTTGCTCTGGCTTTCCGGAACCCATGCCGACACTCGATCCGGCGCGCCTCCCCTATATCTCTCGGAACCCGCCTACGACGGCGAGATACTGGCGCTGATTGACAAGGTGTACCGCGCCGATTACGGCGCTGCGGACAGCATAGCGGCGCGACTTCCGGACGGACCTGCGCGCTCCTACTTCCGCGGACTCGTAGGCATCAACCGTTTCAACGACCTAGGTGATACCGCCGCGCTTTTCGCCGCCGACCGGTCGTGGGAACGCCTTGACCGCGCGGGAGATTCGACCGCCTCGGTGATGAACAGGCATCCGAACTATCCGTTGTACCGCGGTCTGGCCGAGCTCCAGATGAGCTACGTCGCCAACCTCACGGGCGGACGTATCCACTCGGCGCTTTTGGGACGCCGGGCCGTGAAGCTGCTGTCACCCATGGACCAATTCGCCGAGGCCAAATGCGCACTCGCGCTGTATGACTATTACAAGGCCCAATTGCTGGAAGGGGTCGATTGGCTCCCCTTCGTCGCCAAAGCCGATCGGGAAAAACCGCTGCAAGCCCTGGAAACGGCGATTCCCCAATCGAGGTACCTCCAGGAAATCCTACGCACATCCCTGATCTGGATTTATTACGACCTGGGCCGATACGACCAGGGTCAGAGACATATCGAGGCCTTCCTGGCTCGCTATCCCGGGAACCGTCCCTACCGGGCCATGCTCGCCGACTTCCGCTTCCGGCAAGGCGATGTGGATTCGGCCGGACGCATCCATGACCGCTTGGCCGCGGAATACCGGTCTTTACAGGCGGATTATCCCGCCCCTTTCTACCTCCCTTTGGGTTATCTGAGTTCCGTGGGCAATTTGGCCAAGATCAGCGCAAGGCGGAAGCAAGCGGAGCCTCTCAAAGCGCAATTGGCCATCTGGTATTCGCCCCGGCATGGCGGTATGATGAGGTGGCTCCCGTCGAGCCTGAGGCGCGAGGTTGATTCCCTGAAGAAATAAAAGACGCCCCCGACGGCGGAATCCTGACGGGTGGGCGGGTTGGACGAGGTTAGCCTACGGTAAACAAACGCTCCCGTCGCTTTCTTGTACAGCCGCCGAAACGCCTTCAATTGGCTGGATGCCAGAGAATCAGCGCGAGAAATATGTCCCATTTTGCTATCTTACATCCGCACAGATTGACAAATAAACCGTATCCGGAGCCCACTCCCCTATGTCGATAGACGTGACCAACATCCCAATCAATCCGAATGAAAAAGCCCATATTGACGTAGACTCCGTGACCATCCGTTTCGCCGGTGACTCCGGAGACGGAATGCAGATCACGGGTACCCAATTCACGGATGCTGCCGCCGTGTTCGGCAACGATCTGGCCACCATGCCCGATTTCCCGGCCGAGATCCGGGCCCCCGCGGGCACGGTCGCCGGGGTGAGCGCCTATCAGATCCATTTCAGTTCCGAGGACATCAAGACCCCGGGCGACGATCTCAACGTGCTGGTGGCCATGAACGCCGCGGCGTTGAAAGCCAATATCGGCGACCTCGAAGAAGGCGGAATCCTCCTCATCGACGAGGCCGGCTTCACGGATAAGGATATCGAGAAGGCGGAGATGAAGAGCAATCCGTTGGAAGACGGATCCTTGAACGGCTTCCGCGTCATCAAAGCCAACATCACCGAGCTGACCATGAATGCGGTGAAGGAAACGGGGCTCAAGGGAAAGTCGGCCGAGCTTTGCAAGAACTTCTTCACCCTCGGCATCATGTATTGGCTGTACGACCGCCCCCTCAACCACACCCTCAAGTGGCTGGACGAGAAGTACGGGCCGAAGACCAAATACAAGGAGAAGCCGGAAATCGCCGCTTCCAACAAACAAGCCCTGACCGCGGGCTACAATTTCGCCGACACGGTGGAGCTGTTCACCTCGCATTACCGCGTCAAGAAGGCCGCCCTGCCCAAGGGCAAGTACCGCAAGATCTCGGGAAATGAAGCGACCGTGTTCGGTCTGCTCACCGCCTCGCAGAAATCCGGCCGCAACATCTTCTACGGCAGCTACCCCATTACGCCCGCCTCGGACATCCTGCACGGCCTGTCCAAGCACAAGAACTTCGGCGTCATCACCTTCCAGGCCGAGGATGAAATCGCCGCCATCGCATCCGCCATCGGTTCCGCCTATGCCGGCGGCCTCGGCGTGACCGCCACTTCCGGCCCGGGCATCTGCCTCAAGCTCGAAGCCATGGGCCTTGGCGTGATGACCGAACTGCCCCTCATCATCGTCGACGTGCAACGCGGCGGTCCTTCCACCGGCCTGCCCACCAAGACGGAACAGTCGGATCTCCTCATGGTCATGTTCGGCCGCAGCGGCGACAGCCCGCTTCCCGTGCTGGCCGCCCGATCGCCCAGCGACTGCTTTAATATGGCGGTCGAGGCCGCGCGCATCGCGCTGAAATACATGACCCCGGTCGTGCTCCTCACCGACGGTTACATCGCCAACGGCGCGGAACCGTGGCTCATCCCGGACCATGCCGCTATCCCGAAGATGACGACCAACCTGGCGTCGACCGGCGAGTCCTTCCAGGCCTACGCCCGCGACCCGGTTACCAACGCGCGCAAATGGGCCATTCCGGGCACCCCCGGGCTGGAACACCGCATCGGCGGTCTGGAAAAGGCGCAAAATACCGGAGCGGTGGCCTATGATCCGGAAAACCACCAGGCCATGACCAACCAGCGCCATGCCAAGATCGCCGGCATCGCCAACGACATCCCCCTGGCCGAAGTCATGGGCGCAAAGGACGGCGACGCGCTCGTAGTCAGCTGGGGCGGCACCTTCGGCACCGTTTCCACGGCTGTGGAAGAATGCAATAAGGCCGGCCTGAAAATCGGCCACGTTCATCTCCAGTACCTGAATCCACTGCCCCGCAACCTCGGGGAGCTGTTGAACAACGCGGAACGCGTCATCGTTCCCGAATTGAACATGGGCCAGCTTCGTATGCTCCTGGGCGGCACTTTCGGCATCAAGATCCAGGGCATCAATCAGGTGAGGGGCAAGCCCTTCAAAGTTTCATATCTCGCATCGGAATTGCATAGGATTTTGGAGACACAGAAATGACTACGACCCCTACAAACACAGCGACCGCTTCGCCCCCTGAACCTCTGACACGCAAGGACTTCGCGTCCCCGACCGCCATCCGTTGGTGCCCGGGCTGCGGCGACTATTCCATCCTGACCACCATGCAGGGCATCCTGCCTACCCTGGGCATCCCCAAGGAAAACTTCGTGTTCGTTTCGGGCATCGGCTGCTCCAGCCGCTTCCCGTACTACATGAACACCTACGGGTTCCATACCATCCACGGCCGCGCCCCGGCCGTCTCCACCGGCGTCAAACTGACCAATCCCGACCTCCAGGTCTGGGTCATCACCGGCGACGGCGACGCGCTCAGCATCGGCGGCAACCATTTCATCCATGCCCTGCGCCGCAACATGGACGTGAAGATCATCCTGTTCAACAACCGCATCTACGGCCTGACCAAGGGACAATACTCCCCCACTTCCGGAGTCGGCACCGTCAGCCCCTCCACGCCTTACGGCTCGGTGGATCTGCCGCTTTCCCCCATCAGCATGGCCCTCGGCGCCGAAGCCGGCTTCGTGGCCCGCACCTCGGACAACGACGTCAAGCACATGGGCGAAGTCTTCGCCGCTGCCGCCGCCTACAAAGGCGCGGCCCTGGTAGAAGTCCTCCAAAACTGCGTCATCTTCGCGGACAAGATCCATGAGCCCTATTACGGCCGTAACGAGCGCAAGGACAACATGGTCTACATGAAGCATGGGGAACCGCTGCGCTACGGGAAGGAACTCGAGAAGGGTCTGGTCCTCGACAAGATGACCATGACCCCGAAAACGAATCCCGCCGAAGGCGAAACCCTGGTGCATGACGAGAAGGAAAGCTCCGGCGCCCTCGCCTTCCTGCTATCCCGCCTCTCCCATCCGGAATACCCGGTGCCGGTGGGCGTGTTCCGCAACGTCGAGCGCCCTTCCTACCTCACCGCCATGCGCCACCAGATCGATACGGCCCAGGCGAAGAATCCTCCCAGCCTCGATAAGCTGTTCAATTCAGGGAGCACCTGGACGGTCGATTAGGCCCGGCATTTTTCGGCTGTTCGCGATAAGGGGTCCGGGGTTTTCCCTGGACCCTTTTTATTCGGCTTCGGCCGGATTGATCAGAGTTCCTTTACTAAGTCTTTTCTCTCGGCTCAGTAGGGACTCCATGGAATAAGGATCCCGGCAGCCAGTCCCGCAACGACCCCCAGGGCGAGGAAATATTTCCTGGATTTCCTGGTTTCGGCAAGAAGGGGATTGTCCACGAAATTGACTCCGTTGTGAATAGCCGAAATCTTCCATTTCCCGTCGGTCTTGATCACGGCCGCGGTCCATCGCGAAAGGAGGGTGAATTTCCTTCCATTGGTCAGCTCATACT
>JBDSIO010000021.1:0-4765 GCA_039917895.1 Fibrobacteria bacterium
GGTTCGATGTCCGAGACCAGCACCGGGCAGCCGAGGCGCATGGCTTCCAGCACCGGGATGCCGAAGCCTTCCCGGGAGCTGGGGAAGAGCAGGCACAGGGCGTTTTGGTAGCAGGTCTTGAGCTTACCGTCGGAAGGGTTTTCCAGGATCGAGATCCAGGTGGGGAGAGCGCCTGCTTCGAGCGGGGCGAGGCGGGCTTGGATGTTCTGGCGGTTGCCGACGATGACCCAGTTCAGGTGCACGTATTTGGCGCGCAGTTGGGAGAGGGCCGCGAAGGCAATGGACAGGTTCTTGGTGGGCGCGTCGCCGACGGAGAGGACGAAATTCTCCATGCCCCAGGTTTCGGGCTCCAGAGCGTCGAAATGATCTCCGCCAAGAGGCACCACCTCGATGCGGTCCGCGTTCACGCCGCCCATCAGCATGGTGTCAACCTTGATCTGCTCCGCGTCCACGACGATGCGACGGATCTTCGGGAGGCGTTTCTTCTGAAGGCGGATGCGCACCGTCTTGCGGTAGAACTTGTCCAGGGTGGTGGGGTCTTCGGCGAACATGTGCCAGTCGTGCAGGGTGGCCAGGCCGCGAAAGGCGTATAGCATTGGGAAGGAGACTTCCTGGAGCGGGCCCAGGGTCACGAAGTTGTGGAAGACATGCACGCGATGCCGCAACAGTTTGAACGGCAGGACGCATTGATCCCACAACCAGGGGCGCGCCCAGGGAGGCGCCGACAACAAAACCGGGATTTCCGGGATGGGATTTTCCCGGCCGGCGCGCACCAGGCTGGCCACCTTGAACCGCGGGCGTTGCTGCAGGGATTCCTTATGGGCTGCGGCGGCGATGCGCCGTGCTGTCTCCAAGGTATAGCGGCCGATGCCCTTTCCGGCGTATCCGCATTGCAAGGGACGCAAATCGAGAACGATGGATTTGGGTCGTCGCCACAGCGCCAAAAGGGATGAGATGGGAGTATTCACGGGACCGGCCTGAAAAGTTGCTTAAAAACTAGCCAAAAAAACCAAAACGACAGGAGGTGGGTGGCAAAAACCCCCGGTTTTTGTTTAAATTAGTCGGGCTGGCCCATCTCAGTCTTCAATCCGGCATGGTCCATGAGCTTTACCCAAATCAGAATGAACAACCATGATTAAGGTCGCCGCCGTTGAGGCCGAATCCGACGCCGAACGCGCGGGCATTCTACCCGGGGATAAAATCCTGAAGATCAACGACGCGGAAGTCCGCGATCGCCTGGATTTCGAATTCTACCGCAGCGGCGATTTCCTCGAGCTGGAAATCATGCGCGGGGAGCAATTGCTGCAGGTCGCGGTCGAACGCGACGAAGGCCAGGTGCTGGGCATCGAACCGGAGGTGATGAAAATCCACCTCTGCAAGAACAACTGCGTGTTCTGCTTCGTGCATCAGACCCCCAAGGGCATGCGCAAATCCCTGTACGTCAAGGACGAGGATTACCGCTACTCATTTCTGGACGGCCACTTCACCACGCTTTCCAACATGAAGGACAGCGACTGGAACCGCGTGCTGGAACAGAAGCTGTCGCCCATCTACGTTTCCGTGCATTGCACCGAGCCCGATATGCGCGCCAAGCTGCTCAAGAACGACAAGCTGGAGCCTGTGCTGGAACGCCTGGAGTGGATGCGGAAAAACAAGATCGATTTCCATACCCAGATGGTGGTCATCCCCGACTGGAACGATAAGGAATACCTGGAACGCTCCCTGGGTGAACTGCGCCCGTTGTATCCCAGCCTGCTGTCCATCTCGGTCGTGCCCATCGGCCTCACCGCCTTCCGCAAAAACCTGCCCGACTTGCGCCTGTGCACGCGCGAGGACGCCCTCGACATGCTGGAGCGGGTCGAACGCCACGGCCGCGAAGCGCTCGCCGAAACCGGCGAGATGTTCATCTTCCCTTCCGACGAGATTTACATCCTGGCCGGCGTGGACGTGCCTCCGGCCGAATTCTACGGTGACTTCAGCCAGTACGAGAACGGCGTCGGCACCATCCGCACCTTGATCGACGATTTCGCCCGCGAACTGCCCTTCCTGCCCAAGGCCAAGCCGAATTGGGATATCACCGTGCTCACTGCCCCTTTGGCCGAAGGCACCCAGCGCAAGGTGCTGGACACCCTGCGCGCGGAAAAAGGCTTGCAGGCCGAGCTCATCGTATGCGAGAACCTGACCTTCGGATCGACCGTCACCGTGACGGGCCTGCTGTGCGGCAAGGACTTCGCAGCCGCGCTCGAGCGCAGCAAGGGCAGGGGACCGGTGCTCATTCCGCCCAACAGCCTCAACAAGGAAAACCTATTCCTCGACGACATGAGCCCCAACGATCTCGAGGCCCGCTTCGGGCGCAGGGTCATGGCGCCGAACAGCTTCCGCGAATATTTCCCCAAGTGATCCATGTCGCGATTATGAAAAGATGCATCGGCAGCGCCCGCTTCCCGTTCCCACTTACGGCAATCCTCGTTCTGCTGTTCCTGGCGCCCATCCGCGCCGAGCATACCGACGACACCACCCATGCGGTGGCGGATCCCAGCGCCCCGGCCCTCAAAGACATCCGTTCCATCCCGTATCCCAACGGGGCCGTTTATCTGCGCCGCGGCATCACCGGCGCCTTCCTGGGCGGCAAGCACCGCAACTACGGCGAAGACCAGAGCCTCTACCAGTGGCAGGGCGAGATGGGTTATTTCTACACCCCTTTCTTTTCCGGCGGCGTGTGCTTCAAAATCACCGCGGGCGAACCTTCCGACACCGCACAGAAGATTTTCAACCGGTATTTCCTCAATGTGCGGGTGCACTACGCGTGGGAGTCCGTAGCCATATACGCCGGACCGCAATTGGGCATGGGCAACCTGAATATCCTAACCGGTTCGGCCAAAGACAGCAAGATCAAAACGCCCATTGATAATACCAAGCCCACGCTCGGACTGGATCTGGGTTTAGGCTGGAAAGTCGCGCGCTTCGTGGGATTGACCTTGGGTAACACCCTGGAATACTCCCTGGTAGACGAAGAGGGAGTGGGCATCACCAACGCGCTCAACCTCCACGTCAATCCCGGAATCGCCATCGACCTGCTGGCCTTCACCGGCTCCTTGAAGGAGTTGGTGCCCGCGTTATACGTATTGGTGGAATACCAGCGCGGGTTCTTGATCTTCGAAAAAGGCGACAGTAAGCAGGATCACGCGGCGGTGTTTGGGTTTGGATTGGCGTTCTGACCTAAAATCCCCTCCAAATCCCCGCCGATCAAGCCCTTCCACCCCTCCTAACCTTGCCGAAACCCCCGATTCCGACTACTTTTGGTCCTCCCCAGGAATAGGCGCCCTGCCTTTTCCGGGTTCACATCAACCTGCTCCGGACACCTAGCCGGGGCCCGTGGTTCGCGAGACGAACCATTGACCAAAGGAAGGCAATTTGGCTAAGCCCTATGAAACCGTTATTGTCGTGGACGCGATGATCCCGGACGAAAGTATCGCCTCGGAATTCGACGCGATCAACAAGCTCATCGAATCCCAGGGAAAGATGGTCAAGCTCGACCGTTGGGGCAAGCGCAAGCTCGCCTATCCCATCCGCAAGCGCACCCATGGCGAATACGCCGTGTTCTACTACGAGTCCGAATCGGGCGGCCTCTCCGCCGAGTTGGACAAGCGTCTGCGCATCAATGAAAACATCCTGCGTTGGCTCACCGTGGCGGACAATCCCGTCGGCGTGCCTGCCGATAAAATCGAAGGCGAAGGCGCGCCCGTCGCCGAAGTCGCCCCCCCGGGTTCCAGAAGAGGAGATGACTGATGGCCGAGCGTAGAGAAAAAGACGGCAAGACCAAACGGAAGAAGATCTGTTACTTCACCGAGAATAAGATCAAGTTCATCGATTACAAGGACGAGAAGCTGCTGCGCAAGTTCGTGAACGAGCGCGGTAAGATCGTGTCCCGGAAAATCTCCGGCACCTCGGCCGTCTACCAACGCGAACTCGCAATCGCCATCAAGCGCGCGCGGCACCTCGCCCTCCTGCCCTTCGTGGCAGAGAACATGCGCTAAGGGCAGGGAAGGAAAATATGGAAATCATCCTTAAAGAAGACGTCCAGAACCTCGGCCGGGCCCTTGAGCTCGTCAAGGTCAAGACCGGCTACGCCCACAACTTCCTGTTCCCCCGCAACCTCGCCGTGCTCGCCACGAGCCAGGCCAAGAAGGCGTTGGCCGCCGAGCGCGCCAAAGCCGAGGAAAAGTACCGCCAGGAAAAGCTGGTGTGGGCCGCCAAGGGCGAGAAGATGAAGGAACTGTCCTTGACCATCGCAGCCAAGGTTTCCGAAGGCGAAAAACTGTACGGCTCCGTGCAGGCCTCGGACATTTCGGCCAAGCTGAAGGAAGCCGGCCACGACATCGACAAGCGCCACGTGCTGCTCGCCGAGCCCATCAAACAGCTCGGTATGTACTCGGTCAAGATCCAGTTGCACAAGGAAGTGGAGACCAAGATCAAGCTGTGGATCATCTCGGATGAGTCCAAGTAAGATCGACAACGCCGGTTCCGGCCTTGCCGGAGCCGGAAGCAACGCCCTCGCGGGCGCTGCGGTCGCCGATATCGTGGTGCTGGGAGCCAAAGGCCGCATGGGCCAGATGGTGCTCCAAGCCTGCGCGCAGAAGCTGAAGGGCGCGAACCCCCCGCTTCGCGTGATCGGCGCGGTCGAGTCTTCCTCAAGTCCCAACCTCGGTCAAGCGACCGGAGTCCCGGGCATCGACGTCACCATCACCTCGGACCTTGCGGCTCT
>JBDSIO010000022.1:0-9168 GCA_039917895.1 Fibrobacteria bacterium
ACCTATTGGGCGATCCGGCCCTCGGCATGTCGTTCCCGCGTCGCGAAGGCGGCCTGGCACTAGCACCGCGGGTGCTTGCCGGCGGCGCTTCGCTGGAGGCAAAGGGAACCGGGCTGGCGGTGGCCGAAGGCGGGGCCGTGGCCACGGTGCTGCTCGGGGATTCCACGGAAAGCAATACCGCCCTGAAGGTTTCCGGAAGCAGCCTGACCTTGGCGAAGACCTTCGCGCCGAAACCGGAAGGAATCCAGAACGGAAAGGTTCTGGTCCACTATTGGAACGACAAACAGACCGGGGTGATGTCAGCCCCCTTCTCCTCCTCGGATTGGTTGATCGATTCCGTGGCCATCGAACCCGCGAACGCGGCCCCGGGAGATTCAGTGCGCTTGAGCATCCTCCTGAATACGGCCTACGCCAAAATCTCGGTCACAGGCGGAGCCGCCTTTTGGGTGGTGGGAGGAGCGACCGCCCCGCTTTTCCCCCTGGAAAATCAAAGCGCGCTGGTCACGGAGGACGGCGGATTGCATCTGCATACCAACGGAAAGGTGCTGCTCGAGGTCCCGGCGGGGGATCTGGCGGGACCGCATGTGTACCTGGGCTTCCGCATCATCGCGCAGGTGCTTGATGATCAGGGCGAGCGCGTCAAAACCATCACCGACCTGGCCTCGCGCACCTATTCCCTGCCGCTTTCCGAATTGCCCCGCCTGGAATTGCCGGTCCGGGCCATCCACCTTCCGATCCAGGACAAACTGGGTGTCTGGGTGCTTTTCCACAACAAAGGAATCGGCGCCGCCCAAGGCTTCAAGGTATCCCTGACCCGGGATGCGGAAAGCCAGGTGCCCGTCACCGATACGTTACCCTATGCGGGCAAGCTCGGATCGGGCCGCCTGGATTCATTGTTCTTCAGCCTGGCGGACAGCATGCTGCAAGGCAGGCGGATGCGCGCCTCTTTGATACCCTCGCGGGACGGCGAACTCGCGGTGGCGGGCGGGTCCCGGGATTCCGTGTTCCGGATGACGAGCCGCCGGCTCTCCGCTTCGGAAGACACCCTGTGGCTTGATTCGCTCCGGAACTTCCTTGCTTTGCCCGGCTCCGGCGCCGATCCCCGCCGTGTCTACGCGGAAACCGTTTCCGTCGCCTCCCTGCCCCCGCATCTCGCTCCGGCGCAGGGTACACCGCCCTTCAAGGCTTTCCGCATCCTGGCCGCCGACCTTAAGGCGGGAGCGCTGGTCTTCGGCCGGCTTCCGGATTCAAATGGGTTGCCGAAGGTTTCAGCTGCTGCCACCTCGGCAGACGCTTCATCCGCCGCCGCCGCCGCGACCGCTCCCGCATGGCACTTCCGCGCTTTGGATGGTCAGGCATGGGTCAAGCTGGATACCCTGACCGCGCCGGAAAATACGCGCCTGGGAAAAGGATTCACGGAAGGGCTTTACGCCCTGCTCGTGAACCGGGACGCATCCCCCCCTTTGATCCAACTGAGCAGCCGCGGACAAGCTCTGCTGATGGACGATTACGTTCCGACGCGGACGCCCATCGACGTGGTGATCCGCGACGGCGAAGGCGTGGATCTCTCGCTGCATCCTCCCGATCTGGCCAGCCGGAGCCAATCCCTGGATTCGGCCAACCATGCCCAGGATGCAGGCAACGCCTTCCCCACCCTGGCGCGCCTGCACTTCATCCCCGACGGCAAAGCCCTGCGCGATTCGATCACGATCACGGCCCGGGACATATCCGGCAATACCGCCACCCGTACCCTGGTCTACCGGATGGGCGACGAGTTGAACATCCGCAACCTGGGAAGCTACCCCAACCCCTTCGCCGATACGGCCGTTTTCGTCTACAGCCTGACCGACTATTGCGACCGCGTGGATCTGAAAGTCTATTCCCGGGCCGGCCGCCTGGTGCGCAACCTGGAGCAAAGGAATGTTGTCGGTTATCAGGAGGTTTTGTGGGATGGCCGTAGCGGCTCCGGAAACAATGTCGCCAACGGTCTTTACTTCCTCAAGGTGACCGCCAAAGCCGGCAGCAAGGAGTCTACGCGCATCTTCAAGCTGTTCAAGAAGCAGCGAAAATAGACGCTTCTCCGCCTTGAGCGATATGCGTATTTTCCAAAGCATGAAGCCCGCTTCCGGCCTTGTCTTCGACGAACGGTATCTGGATCACTTCCTCGAAACCGGACATCCGGAATCGCCCTCCCGGCTGCGCGCCATCGCCCGCAAACTCGCTGAAACCGGATTGCGGGATCATTTCGTATCGATTGCGCCCATTGCCAATCCCTTTCCCCACATCTCCGCCATCCACACCCCGCACCACGTCGTGAGCGTCAAGAACATCCCCGTGACCGGATCCGTCGCCGCGCTGGCTGTAGCCGGGGCCCTGGCGGCCGTGGACGCAGTATGCGAAGGCCGGGTCGCGAACGCTTTCTGCGCGGTCCGGCCGCCCGGACATCATGCCCGCAATCAGGGAGAAGAAGAAGGTTTCTGCTTCTACAACAACGTGGCCATCGCGGCCCGGTATGCCCAACGCGAACACGGTTGCGCCAGGGTCCTGATCATCGACTGGGACTACCATCATGGCAACGCGACCGAAGAGTCCTTCTATGCCGATCCCTCCGTGCTGTTTTTCTCCACCCACAAATGGCGGGCCTATCCCGGCACGGGCAACCCTTCGCGCCAGGGCTCGGGCGACGGCCATGGATATACCATCAACGTGGACCTGGGCGCCGGGGCGGACGATCGCGCCATTCTCAAAGCCTGGGACGAAAAGCTGCTGCCCGCCGCGGAAGCCTTCCGCCCGGATCTGGTGCTGATTTCCGCCGGGTTCGACAGCCGCAAGGACGACTTTCTGGGCGACTTCCGCATTGGGGACGACGCCTTCCGGCGCATGACGCGGATGGCCAGCCAACTCGCCTCCATCGCCGGAGGCGGCAAGGTCGTCTCCCTGCTGGAAGGCGGCTACAACCCGGAAGGCTTGGCCGACGGCGTGGCCGCCCATCTGGAAGAACTGCTGGCCGCGCCCGCGGTTCCCGGCGTCCCCAAACCGGGCGCGATCTAGTATCTTTCGCTTGCATGTCCGCCAATCCAGATTCTCCGGCTTTCCACGACCCTGACAACCCTGAGGACCCGAAAGAACTTTCCAACCGGGATGAAGGGGAGGAAGGGGAAGAAGACGCCGATTCCGATCGCGACCCTTCCAAATCGGATCCGGAGGTGGATTCGGATACCGCCGGCGAAGCGGAGGCCTCCAGCCTTGAGCTCGAGGCGGTCGATCCCTTTTCCGCTCCGGCCCCGGGCTTGTACCTGGTGGCCACGCCCATCGGCAACCTGGAAGATATCACCTACCGCGCGGTCCGCATCCTCAAGGGCTGCGACCTGATCCTGGCCGAAGACACGCGCCACTCCCGGGTGCTGCTCGGACATTACGGCATCGCGCGCCCCAGCGAGAGTTACAACGACTTCAACAAAGAGAAGCGCACTCCCGCTTACATCGAGCGGTTGAAACAAGGCGGGCGGCTTGGATTGATCTGCGACGCGGGCACGCCCGGCATAGCCGATCCGGCCTTCAACCTGGTCAAAGCCGCGCTGGCCGAAGGCATCAAGGTCTTCCCCATTCCCGGTCCCTGCGCCATGGTGGCGGCGGTGACTGCCTCGGGCCTGCCCACCGATCGTTTCGCCTTCGAGAATTTCCCGCCCAAGAAATCGGCTCAGCGCCTGCGCAAGCTGGAGACCCTTAAGCAGCGCTGGGGCGGCGACGAACAGCACGCCCCCACGCTCATCTTCTACGTTTCCCCCCATCAGGTGCGCCAATTCCTGGAGGAGATCACCGAAGTGTTCGGCCCCGACATGCATGTGGTACTGGCCCGGGAGATCACCAAGAAGTTCGAGGAATTCCTCTCCGATACGGCCGTCAAGTTGCGGGAATACTATCGCGAGCGTACGCCGCGCGGCGAGTACGTCCTGCTCCTCCATCCCCAGAACAAACGGTAAGGCCATGGCCAGGCTTCCGGCCTTCCTGCGGCGACTGTTCCGCCCCCGGCGCCCCCAATGGAACACCCTGGGCTGGATCGCCCTTTCCTCCCTGGCCTGGGCCCTATGCTACCCGCCTTTCCCCCTGGGCCCGCTGGCTTTCCTGGTGCTGGTCCCGGGCTTCATCGCCACTTTGCGCCTCAGCCCCCGGCAGGCCTTTGCTTATCATTTCGCCGCCGGCATCGTCTACAACGTGGTCATGTACTGGTGGATCTATAATGTGATCAAGGTCGGTCCCGCCCTGATCATAGGCGGCGGCCTGGTGCTGCTGATCCTGTTTCTCTCGCTTTTCAATGCCTTGCTGGGCTGGATGTTCCGGATACTGGCGGCCCGTCCCTTCGGCCTACTCGCCTACCCCCTGCTCTGGGGCGGCCTGGAGGTGGTCCGCGCCCAGGGAGAGATGTCCTTTCCCTGGAATGACATGGGGTATGCCCTGGGGCATTGGAACGCCTTGATCCAATCGGTATCCTACCTGGGCATCTACGGATTTTCCATCGTCGTTGTAACGGTCAACTGCCTGGCCTTCACCGCTTTCAGGGTTTTTAATACCCAGGGCGCGCGCGGGGCCGGGAGGGCGCAAAGAGCCCAGGACGCCCCCAGCGGATTGGGTTTCGCCTCAATCGGTTTTGCTCTCGCCATCCCCGCTTTTCTCGCCATCCAGGGCGGCGTTTCCCTATCGCGGCCAGATTCCGCTGCCGCGCGCAGCCTCGACATCAGCCTGGTGCAACCCTCCATCGCCCAGACCAAGAAATGGGACGAGGACTATTTCAATGAGGTAATTCTTAAGACCTGGAACGCCGTGGACGGCATGCCCAGGGACAGCGGAATCGTCAAAGGATCGGACCTCATCGTATTCGCGGAAACCGCCATCCCCGACTTTCTGCGCAGCCGTCCGGAACTGTATGAGCGCCTTATGCATACCGCACGCGCCACCGGCGCCGACGTGCTGGTGGGCGCGCTGGACTTCAAGTCGGATCCCAAACCCTACCACACCTACCTGTTCTACAACTCCGCTTTCCTATTCACGTCGGATGGCCATGCGCCCGCCCCGCAGTACTCCAAGCTGCGACTGGTCCCGTTCAGCGAACGGCTCCCCTTCGACGACGTCTTCCCCATCATCAACTACGTGAACCTGGGCGAAGGCGATTTCTCCCCTGGCCAGGATTACGCCATCTGGAAGCGCGGCGTCCCGTACGCGCCCTCCATCTGCTACGAAATCATCTATCCCGACTTCGTGCGCGGGGCCCGCCGCCGGGGCGCGGAACTGCTGGTCAACATCACCAACGACGGCTGGTTCGGCTACAGCAATGCGCCGTTCATGCACGCCAACATCTCCCGCTTCCGCGCCATCGAGTCCGGCGCGCCCATCGCGCGCTGCTCGAACGCCGGCATCAGCGTCTTTTACGACTATAAGGGACGGGTGCTGGGGAAGACGAAACTTTCCGAGGTGACGGTGTTGCGCAGGAAGGTGCCGATGATTTCCCGTGAAACCTGGTATCTGCGGCACGGGGACGCGGTGGAGGGGTTCCTGAAATGGAGTTTCCTGCCGGGGTTCCTCATCTGCGGGTTCCTGGCGTGGCGGGACAGACGGCGGTTACCCTCTTCGCAGGCGGGATAAACGCGGAAAAGAGATCGAGCCGTGCGCACGGTGAACAACACCCCGTCCGGGCTCATGGCCCGGTCCTTCAGAAACCCTCTGGAATCTCCAGATGCAACCCGGTCCTTACGTCCTTCCAATATCGGATCATCTTTTCCCGGATGGCATCCCCGGCCATGTCCTTCAAGGCTTCCCGCATGGGACCCACCTCGACCAGGCGGTTGTTGACACCGCCGCATTCCACCAGCCCGACCGGACCTCCGGAATAAATCAGATTGCAGAAGTTGAAGGAACAGCGGATGAAATGCCGCCCTGAGATGGACACGTTTTCGGACAGGAATTCCCTGCCGTGCACCTGCTCCAGCGCCGGAAAGGGACGCAGCGCATCCTCAGCGGAAGCGCTTGTGTTGAAGTCATCTCCGGCCGCGTCGGGCAATTCCATTTCGTCCATTAGTTCTCCTTGACCTGGCGGTCCGCAATACTATCAATCAAATGGGCCGATGTGGCCATAGGGGGCCAAGGTGGCCAATGTGGCCAATGTGGCCTAAGAGACCCGCCCAGGAGGGTCGGGCCGTTTAAGCCTTCAATTCGGGAAAAGTGCGCTCGCGAACAGCGCGGCAATATTTCCTGACGCCTTCAAGCGCAGTCCCATGCATATCCGCGAAAACCTTGACGAAGGGAGGAAAAGGACCGGGATAAATTCCCAGGAAATCATGGAGTACCAGCACCTGCCCGTCCACCTCCCGCCCGGCCCCGATGCCGACCGTCGGAACGTCGACGGCGCGGGTGATCTGCGCAGCCAGATCCGAAGGCATATGTTCCAAAACCATGCCGATGGCTCCCGACTTGGCCACGGCTTCGGCGGATTTCAAAATCTCGTCCCGCTCCGCGGGATCGCGGCCCACCTGCTTGAACGATTTGGCGGTTTGGGGCAGCAATCCGACATGGCCGAATACGGGTATGCCCTCCGCGGTCAGGTTGCGGATGATTTCCAGCTTCGCGCCTTCCAGCTTCACGGAGTGCGCTCCCAGGGCCAGAAAGCGGCGGCCATTGGCGACCGCCTTGGCCGAATCCAGATCCGAACCGTAGGGCATATCCGCTATCACATGGGTCCGTTTCGCGCCGCGGCAGACCGCGCCCACGAATACGGACATGATATCCATATCCACCTCGCGCGTGGACGGCAGGCCCAATACGACCATGGCGAGGGTATCCCCCACCAGGATCGCGTCCACGCCCGCTTCTTCCAGGATGCGCGCCATGGGAAAATCGTATCCCGTCGCCATCACCAAGGTCTGGGTCTTGAATCGGGAAAACTCGGACGCCGATATCATAGATGGAAAAATAGCTAAAATCGTCCGGTTTCCTCACCCTTAGCCGCGGATGGTGGATCAGATCGATCAAGCCTCCCGCGCGAAATCGCTCCACGAGGCCGGTTGCATCGGAATCCGTTCCGGGACGAAACCAGGCAACAGATCCGTGGGCGTTTCCACGGTTTCGGGATCCACGCCCAAGCGCCTGGCGAACCATCGCATCAGAGGTTTCGGCGTCCCTGAACTTTCCCGCAGGGCCCGCAAGGAATCCGCGCCTTCGGATTTGGAAAGTTTGCCTCCCTGTGGATCCAAAATCAAGTCATGATGCAGAAACGCGGCGCGGGGGAAGTTCACGTAGCCAAGCCTGCCCGCAAGCCAAGCCTGGACGCCGGTGGACGGCAGCAGGTCCTTGCCGCGCACGATCAGATCGATGCCGCGCTCTTCGTCGTCCACCAGGGAGGCTAATTGGTAAGCCGGATCGCCGTTCCGCTGCCAAATCACGAAATCCCCCATGTCCTGGCCGGGTGCCAGGTTCAGCGGACCCGGTGGTAGGGTAAGGACTTTCTCCAGGGACACTTCCGCGTTACGTGGGACGCGCAGCCGCAGCGGGTAGGTTTCCAAAGCCGTAGCGCCGTCCTCGTCCCGGCCCGACAGTTGCATGGGATGCCCGGCATGGCGGCAGGTGCCGGAATAGATTCCAGGCCGGCCCGCGGCGAGGGAGTCCCGGCGAACCTTTTCGCGGCTGCAGCAACAGGCGTAAAGCAACGGACCGTCGGCATCGGAAACCCCGGAAAGCGCCTGCAAGGCGGCGCGGTAGCGATCCATGCGTAGATGCTGGCTGTATGAGGATTTGAAATCGGCGGGGGATCGGGGGCCGGTATCCCAGTCAAGACCCAGCCATTCCAAGGAGGCGAAGATATCCTCCAGGTATTCATCCCGGAACCTGGCGGTATCCAAATCGTCGATGCGGAGATTGACGGAACCGCCGCGGCTGCGCGCCAACAGCCAGGTAAGCAGGAACGACCAGGCATTGCCTGGATGCAGCAAGCCGCTGGGGGTGGGAGCGATGCGGGTCCGGTTCTTCATCGTGTCCTTCATCGAGTACTTTATCGGTTGTACCTCGGGGTCCTCAGACCAGGCCCAGCATCAGATGATAGAAGTCCAGGGTCTTCATGGGCCTGGCCCCGCCCGCATGCTTGCCCAGGAAGGAAAGCAAAAAGGTCTCGGCCAAAGCTTCCTCTTCGCGCGGCAGCCTCCCGGCGCGCACGCCCAGGTCCTGAAGGCGATCGAGCCAGCGCAGCAGCCGTCCGGGAAAGGCGATGCCGCTGGCTCCCCCCCCCGCGCCGCCGCAGGATCCGCAGACCGGGCCGCCCAGATCCGGATCCATGCGCACGCGGAAACCCAGGTCTTCGCGCCCGCATTGCACGCAGGAGGTGAACTGGGGGCTGAACCCCGAAACCGAACATAGGCCCAGCAGGAAATCACACAGATGCAGGATCGGATCGAAATCCGCGCCGCATCCCTCCAGGTTTTCCATCCGCTCCAATAGCAGTTCATAATGCGGATGCGACTGCGCCGGTTCAGGAAGGTATTTCAGGTAAAGTTCCATGTACACGTGGCCGAGGGATTGCCGTCCCGGATCGGATTTGATGCGCGGGAAATCCCTGATCAATCCCGCTTCCATCAAGGTGTGGATCTCGGATTTGGATTTCTCCGGATACACGAATTGATCCAGGGTGAAGAAATCCAGCAGGCCGTGGAATTTGGACTTGGGGCGCTTGGCTCCCTTGGCGATCAGGGTGATAAGCCCGGACTCGCGGGTGAAGACCTTGAGGATGAGGCTGGTATCCGAGAAGGGTATCTTTTTCAGGATGAGCCCGGCCGATTTCACCGACGCCATGGTTCCCCCGGGTCAGAAACCGTACCGGATGGACCACTCCGTCTGGTTGCCGGGATGCAGGACCGTATGGTAATACGGCTCGAAAGAAATTGTGTTGGCATTGGACCATAGCGGCAGGAAAGCCACCGGGAACTTGCATTCGATCTTCACTTCGCCCAGCGCGGGATGCTTCTGGATGATGTCAAGGGGCGCCCCGAAAGGCACATTGAGCAACTGGTAGCAGCCCCTGTTCCAATCGTATTCGGGAACCCGTTCCAGGGATCCTTTGGAGTCGAAACGGAAGCCCCCCATGACCGGGACCCAGGACGGGAAATCGCACTCGACGGAAAGCCTGCC
>JBDSIO010000023.1:0-7290 GCA_039917895.1 Fibrobacteria bacterium
ACGAAGATCAGGAATTCTGGAAAGCCTTGCTGACCAACCGCAATCTCCGCTCGCGTTTCATACGCGATCTGGAAATCCAGGCGATTTCCAGCCGTTCCGCCGAAGACCTCGCCGTTCGCTATCGGCAGGAAGAGATGTTGCCCCGCAAAGGCGGCGGCACGACCTATGCGGGCGTTGCGGTTCAGAGTGCGGCTTCCAGGCGTAACTGGTAGGAAAGTTCGGCGCCCAGTCCCTCGGGAGTCAAGGGGATCCGGATCGCCTGCTCCGCTTTAAGCTTTTTCCCCAGCCTCCAAGTTTCTCTTACATACGCCCTTAGGTAATCTCCAGGATTCCGTACATCCCCCGTCAACAGCGCCGCAGACCAAGCCCCGTCGTTTTTTCGTGAGTCGCCGCTCCGACCGGCCTCCAGACTGAGCGGGGCAGGGAAGGCACCGTCGTAGCCTTCCCCCTTCCATGCGAACGCCGCTTTCGCCTTCCATACTCCCATACGCCATACCAGGTTCTGGCCCCAACCCATAAGGGCCATGGCGGAGCGCCCTCCGGGGTCGTTCGCGAATGCCGCTCCCCCGGACAAGGCCGCGCCTTCGGCCGAGGAAGCCGTTCCGGTTCCGCGCCACTGCAAGGAGGTTCCGGTTTCGGCGGTCCAGGCGCCCCACCGCTGGATCAGGGCCAGACTCCCGGATTGGGCCAGCAGGCCGCCCCCGGAGGACCAGACCGCCTCCAAGCCCGACCGGACTGCCAAAACCCAGGCGCCGCGCGTCGCGAATGGGAAATATCCCCGGGCGGCCGTGGCCCCTTCCCCACGCCCCGGGAGCATCCATCCGCCCACTGTATCGCGCAGGCTACCCCGGGGGGATTGCAGAGGATTAGCCCAGGCTTCCGTGGCCTGCCGGGCCTCCAGCCGCCAGGAAGCCGATCCTCCGGGAAAGTTAGGCTCCGATTCCGGATCGGGTCCGGACCCGGCATCGCGGAGACGGGATGAATCCGATGCTATCGGTGACGATGAAGAGTTTGGTGAATGGTGCGGCGAGGAAAGCGCAGCTTCGGCGTAGCCTCCCGCTTTCCCGAATCCCGATCCGGCTCGCAGGCCCGACGGCGCCTCGATGCGGGAGGCCGCCAGTCCCAAATTCCAGCAAGCGAAAGCGCCCCAAACACCCTCAAGGCCCAACCCCGCCACGGAGAGGCCGTCCAGAGCGTGTCTATCGGGAAGGCCGCCTTCGCCCCGCAAATGCACGATCTGCAAGCGCAAACCCCATCCCGCGAGGCCCCCGCCTCGCCCATGGCGGCTCAAGGAGTTTGGCTGTTCAATGCGCGCGGGCAGCGCGAGGCCCAATTGGTAAAGTAAAACGTCCGGTCCGGGATCCGCCTCTCCGGCGCGGGGGTTGAGACGGTTCCAGGCGCCCGCTGCCTCCGCCATCCAGCGCCCCGCCCTGGCGCTCACCGCCAGGCCGTCCAGGGCCGATGATCGCGATTCCCAAGGGCCGGCCACCCCGGAGGTTCCCGACCGTCCGGCGTAAAAACGGCCGCCGGTGACGAATCCCAGCCGCGTGCCTTCCAAAGAACCGTGGAACTGACCGGCAAAAAAGGAGAACCGTCCTGAACCCAGGCGCAAGAGACGCTGATCGGGGCGCGCACCCTCCCTGAATGCGATCTGCCACGCTCCCCCGGCCAAGGCGCCTTCCCCAGCCAGACGATCCCAGCCCGAGGGGGCCGGGTCGCGCCGGGGGTGAACGGATTGGGATACCGAGATGCGGGTACGCGCGGCCTTCCGGCTCTCCGGCCGCGCCGGGGTTTCGGTCTCCCCGACCCCCGCCCCCTCGGCAGGGTCGGGCGCAAGCTCCCTGCCCGCGGATGCCGGGGCCGGGCAGACCTCGGCCAGTGCCTCACGCAGTCCGGTGAAGCGTAGAGCTCCGGATTGCGCTTCCGGCATGGCCAGCCAGGCGCGGCAATCCCCGCCGTCTCCTGCATCCCCGGTAGCGATCCGGTCCAGAAACGCTGTGTAGGCTTCCTCGCCCGCCGAGCCGGAGGCAATGCCTTCCCGCAGATGCTCCAGCACCGATTCCGCTTCCGGGCTGAATCCCCGCGCTGGAGTTTGGAGTATGGCGACGCCGAAGACGATAAACGCGGCCGGCATTACCGCCCAGCTCCGGCAACGATGTTCGCAGGAGAACCGGCGGGAAGAGTGTCCGGAAGCACGCCCGGATGCGAGTTCGGAAGAACGGCGGCCTGCTACCCGTTGCCAAGGGGATATTTGGGAATTGTGCGAAGAATTCAAATCTTGCCGCTTTCGGTATCCAGCCTCTAAGATTGCCAAAGTTAAGCCCGGTTTTGCCCGTGGATTGGAACGGTTGTCACAGAGATGCAAAAGATCATCCATAGCCTGAGATTCCAGCTACCCGCCGTGGTGGTCGGAGTGTTCGTGGGCATTCTCTTCCTGCTGATGTTGTTTTTCCACGAAATGACCATCATTTTGGTGAAGACGCGCCAGCTCGCCGAGTCCGCGGAAGTGAACGATTACGTGGTGAGCTGGCTCACCACGCTGTCCTCGAGCGCGAGGGAGCGCACCAAACTGATGTCCCTGGGCGATGAAAGCTACCTGCGCTCCTTCCAGGTAACCCTGAACGAGGTGAACGATCTCTTCCGTGAAATCGAACGCATCGGCCCGGAGTCCACGGCCGTTTCGACCCAGCAATTGCACGGCCTGCATGAAAAGCACATCGAGTACATGGAACTGTTGGACGGGTTCGCCAAGGATCAGACCCAGCGCAAGATATCCGAACGCGCCGACGCGGAGGCCGCCAAGGTCCGGGCCGTGGCCGAAGTCGCCGAACGCGCGGAACAGGCCATCCGCGCGGCCCGCGCCTCGCGTGAAGCTTCGGCTGCCAGATTGGCCGGTAAGACCGGTAAGCCAGGAAAGACTGGAAAGTCCGGAAAGTACGCCAAGGGATTAAAGGCCGCGAAGCCCGCAGGGGTTAAGCAAGCCGCGAAATTTTCCGGGCGAAGCGCGATGAGAGGCAAGCGCCTTCCCGATCCCGCAAGGCCCTCCACCACTGACGGGGCCAAACAGATAGATCTCGACTCGGCCACCAACGAGACCTTCAAAGCCTACGAGCAGGTGCTGCGCGAGGGCCTTTTCACGGCGCAAGAGGCGATGCGCGGCGAACGGAAGGATAAGCTGCAAAGCCTGCGGAACTCCGTGCGCCGCGCCAAGGACCGCCTCATTTATTCCCTGCTGCTCCTGCTGGTGATGGTGGGATACGTGGCCGTCATCCTGAAATGGAAAATCCTCGATCCCATGAAGAGCCTGAAACAAGGCGCGGTGGAAATCGGCATGGGTCATCTTGGTTTTCAGGTGAAGGTCAACTCCAAGAACGAAATCGGGGACCTGGCCGAGGTGTTCAACGCCATGTCCGTGCAATTGGATCAGAAGCGCAACGCCGAGATGCGCCTTAAGCGCCTTGAAGCCATCGAACAGATTGTCCGAAGCGTGAACCACGAGATAAACAATCCGCTGATGATCATCTCCGGAAATGCCGAATATCTGCTCGCGGTCATGGAGCACGGCGACGAAGGGCTCAAGACCAAGCTGAATTCCATCGTCTCGGAAGTAAGCCGTATCTTCATGGTGACCCAGCGCCTCAAGGAGATCAAGGAGCCGGTGACCGAAGATTATATCGGCGTCAAGGACCAGATGATCGATCTGCTCCGCTCCAGCCAGATCCGCCAGAGGGACGTCTGATGGGTACGACCCGCCTCATTTTTCAGCTCTTGCTTGCCGTGCTGTTCTTCGGTGGCTGCGCGGTGTCCAAGCATGCCGCTCCCGCAGAGGAAGCGGCGCGGCCGCCCATGGACAGGATGCTGGCGCGCCTGGTGTTAAAAGGCGAGTTCGACAAGGTATTCCGGAACGCTGACAGTCTGGCGGCCTCCAAGGACCCGGCGGAACGCGAAATAGCCGAGTATTGGAAATGCGTGGCCTGGCTGTACCGGGGCGAACCGGATTCGGCCCTGACCCTGCTGGAAGCCAATCAGGGCAAATGGACTGGCGGCCTGCGCAAGGTGCATGCGGGCCTGTTTCTGGGCCTTGCCCGCCAGGCCAGTCTGAGTCGCGAGGCGGCGCAGGTCCGCCATGAGGATCCGCCCAAACCCTCCTATGACAAGTCCCTGCAGGATCGCCTTGAATCGCTCCAGAAGGAGAACGCCGACTTGCGGGCCGAAACCGTTCGTCTCGCAACGGAAAAGGAAAGGTACCAGAAGCTTTTGAAGGATCTGGAGACGATTCGCTGAGTCGATGGGGTAGAGTTCAAAGTTCACAGCGCAAAGTTTAAAGTGCAAAATGGAGAGCGAACATCCCTAAAGGCGCTCGGTCTACCTACCTTTCCCCTCCGTGGACGACATACGCAAAGACCTGTTCCAATCCCTGCACCGCGTAGTGGTAAAGGTAGGCACCAAAATCCTGGTGGGCGACGACAACGCGCCTTCGTGGGACCAACTGAACCACCTGGTGGCGCAACTCTCCCTCCTGCACGATGAGGGCTACGCCGTGGTGCTGGTGACCTCGGGCGCCGTGGGGGTGGGCATGAGCATCCTGGGCTACAAGAACCGGCCCAAGGAACTGCCCGAGAAGCAGGCCTGCGCCGCCATCGGGCAGATCCGCCTGATGCACATGTATTCCGAATCCTTCGCCAAGCGCGGCAAGACGGTGGCCCAGATTCTGCTTTCCGGAGACGACTTCCGCGACCGCACGCGCTTCAACAACATCCGCAAGACCGTGGGCACGCTGCTGGATAAACGCGTCATCCCCATCATCAATGAAAACGACACCATCACTACCGAAGAGATCAAGGTGGGCGACAACGACAAGCTGAGCGCGGACGTGGCCCATTTCCTGGAAGCCGATCTGCTGGTCATCCTCTCCGACGAGGACGGCCTGTTCACCAAGAATCCGAAATCGTTTCCCGACGCCGCGCCCATCTCGGTGGTACCCCGCATCACGGCGGACATCCTCAAACTGGCGGAAGACAAGCCCGGATCCAAGGTGAGCGTGGGCGGCATGAAGGCCAAACTCCTGGCCATCCGCCAGGCGACCGAAGCGGGGACGCCCGCGGTGCTGACCCGGGGCCATGGGGCGCGTCTGATGGATCTGGTGAAGGGGAAATCCCTGGGTACCCTGTTCCTGCCCAACCCGGACAAGATCGGCCGCAATAAGCGCTGGCTGGCGTTCGTCTCCAAGGCGCGGGGCCAGCTGTTCCTGGATGAAGGCGGGGTCAAGGCCATGCGCACGCGCAAGTCCAGCCTGCTGCCCGCCGGGGTGCGCGAGATCAAGGGAAACTTCAAGGCCGGCGACTTCGTCGAGATCTGCAATCGCGACGGCGAAGTGATCGGCCGCGGGCGTTCGGCCTATTCCTCGGGGGAAGTGCAGTTGATCCGCGGCCAGAAGAGCAACCGCATTCCGGAACTGCTGGGCCGCAAGGGCCCGGACGAAGTGATCCACCGGGATCAGCTCGTCATCTTTTAGGCGGTTCCGGGCCGCGGGCGGCCTAGAATGCCTTTCCGAGCGAGACGGACAGCATGATGCCGCTTCCGAGTACCGCTTTGTAGAGCTTGATAGCCTCGTCGCTGGCGGCATCTCCTTCGGCGACATGGAAGTTTACCCCGCCCCACAACTGCGAATACCCCGCGTTGGCGATGACCAGGAAACCATTGTCGGCCAGGTACTCCACGCCTAGGGAGGCGTCGACATACCCGCTTCCGTCGACCTCGATCTTGAACTTCTTCTTGGTGTCCGGATCCTCGACTTCGATGAGTTCGCCACCCGATCCCAACCCGTATTTCAATCCCAGGCCCCCGAAATAGGAGACCTTTTCACGCGAGAACAGGTAACGGGCGCGCAAGCCTGGGCGCAGTCCGCCCGAACTCAAACCGACTCCCAGGTCCAGGGCGATTTGGGGTTTCACATACCAGGTGGCCACCGGTCCTGTCAGGCTGCCTAAGCTGTTTAAGCCGATCTCGGCACTTAGAGCCCATACCCGGGGTTTGCGGAGCTCCGATTCCGGGGATTCCCGGGCTTCCTCTCCGGCGACGTTTTGGGAAGAGTCGGTTTGGCCGTGGGCGACCGGGGCGATCCAGGCGAGAGCGGATGCGAGTATGAAGGCTTTGTGCAGCATTTCGTATTTCTTTCCCGGTTCCCTGGCCCATCCTGGCCCATCCTGGCCCGCGGCCTTGGACGGTGTCCTTCGGTTAACCATTTGAATGTTTTTGAATGTGATAGGCGCGTCCCAAAGATAATAAAGGCTTCGGCCCCATTCATTGATAACGCGTGGATGCGACGAGCCGCATCCACGGTCCTGTGGGTCCGCGGCAATCCTGTATACATTTAAAAGTATATGGATGACATCGTCTCTTATGCCCGGGTTCTGGGCGAAAACGCCAGGGAAGCCTCCCGGCAGATTCGGGCGCTGCCGCGCGCCAAACGCGACGCGGCCCTCAAGTCCCTCGCCGTATCATTGATCAAATCCCAGGACTTGATCCTGGCGGAAAACGCCAAGGACATGGAGGACGGCAAGACCCGCGGATTGAGCGCGGCCATGCTCGATCGGCTGCTGCTGACCCCGGCCCGCATCAAGGGCGTCGCCGACAGCGTGAAGTCGATCGCCGCCTTCGCCGATCCGCTCGGCCGCGTGCTGGGCAAGCATAAGCGCCCCGACGGCCTGAAGATTTCGCGCGTGTCCGTTCCCATCGGGACCATCCTCTTCATTTATGAGTCGCGGCCCAACGTCACCATCGACGGCGGCGCCCTGTGCCTCAAGAGCGGCAACGCCGTGATCCTGCGCGGCGGCAAAGAGGCCGCCCGCACCAACGCCGTCTTCGCGGGACTGTTCCGCGCGGCCCTGAAAGCCAAGGGCATCGATGAGCGCGCCGTGCAGCTCGTGAACAACCCCGATCGCGCCCTGGTGGATCTCCTGCTCACCGACGTGAAACACATCGATCTGGTGATCCCGCGCGGCGGCGAAAGCCTGATCCAATCCGTGGTCGAAAAGGCCCGCATCCCGGTCATCAAGCATTACAAAGGCGTATGCCACATCTACGTGGACAAGACCGCCGATCTTAAGGCGGCCGAGCGCATCGTCATCAACGCCAAGGCCCAGCGGCCCGGAGTGTGCAACGCCATGGAGACCCTGCTCATCGACGGGCACATCAAGCCGGCCTCGGTCAAGCGCATCCTGGACAGCCTGGTGGAGCACAACGTGGAGCTGCGCGGGGATGAATTCATCCGGAACCTGCACCCCAGCG
>JBDSIO010000024.1:0-8360 GCA_039917895.1 Fibrobacteria bacterium
AGCAACAACCCCTGGAATACCGCTACAGAAGGCCCCGGAACCGTCCCCACCCACTCGGGAAACATCTCCTCCCCCACAATCAGATTCGGCAACGCCAGCAGCGAACGCCCCAGCACACGCCGACCCAAAGCCAACGTCAACGGATCGAGAATCGCCAATACCAAAGTGGGCAGCCGCGCCAACGCCAACTCCAGAGTAATCGTCCCAGGAAAGGCGATAGCCCTTGTCGCCTCAGCGAGTAAGGCAGCTTTGTCCGTCCGCACCTCTACCGACATGCCTCCCAACCTGGACCCGGACAATGCTCCCGGAACCGGCCCGTTCCACCCCTTCTGCCCATTCCTTTCCGACCATGCCACAATAAGGCTTTCAGCTTCGGACTGCAAATGCGGAGGAACCAACACCGCATACCGCCCCCCAGACTCGGTTTCGCGCAAGAGGTTAAGCCATACCGGAAGGTTCCGCCGCAACACCGGAAGCCGACTCCCCGGACATAAACAGGTCAAACCCGGGCTGCTTGCTTCTTCTACGGAGCCTGCCCCTTCTGCGGAGCCCGCGCCCACTGCGGATCCAGCACCCGCGCTCTGAACAGCAACGGACTTCAAAACCGGTACCTCTAGAAAATGCCCCACCGAAATCTCCCCCGCCGCCCCTTCATACCACGCCTTCTCAAACGGAAACAACAGATGCACCGACGCCCCCCGCAGCGCCTCCCGCGCCCGTCGCAACTTACGCGCCGGATTCTTATAAGCCCAAGCCTGCGGCGGCGCCACGAACTGCACCGGAACCCCCAGGTTACGCGCCAACCGCGCCAAACGCAAGTTCAGCCCAGGATAGTCCACCAGCAGCACCAGGTCCGGTTTGAAGCGACGCATCTCCCCCGCAGCCTTAGCATACATCCCCAAAGCGAAACGCAGATTACGGAGCACATCCCAAGCCCCGCTGAAGGCAGTACGCTCCAGGGGAAACATCGGCTTGAGTCCCGCAGCCATGGCCCCCGGGCCACCCAGACCGCGCAGTTGCATGTCCGGAAACCGATCGCGCAGCCGTGTCAGGATTTTGGCTAGGATCTGATCCCCCGAAACCTCTCCGGCGGAAACGAAGATTTTGGGACCGTTTTTCACGGTTAATTCGGATAGTGTTCGGGGTACAGTTCGGGATAGAGTTCAAAGTGAAAAGTGGAAAGTGAAAAGTTCAAATTTGAGGAGAAATCAAAAGCAGAACCCTCCTCGTCTTCACTTTTCAATTTGCACTTTTCACTTTTCAATTTTCACTCTCTCTTGGTCGCCGCCTCCAGACCAATCCCTCTCTTCAGGTAAGGGTACCCGGATCCAAGTCCGTCAAAGCGGATACGACCCTATCAAACTCATCCCCTTTGACCACGGGAGCGGTATGCGGCGCGATCCAGATAGTACCCCAACCCTGTAGCCGCGCGGACTCCAGATTGTCCTGCCTGTCGTCGGCGAAATGGATGCGGATGTCCTGGCCGTGGCGCGCACGCAGATAAGCGTCCACCTTGGCATAGGCCGCCCGGTTGGGCTTGCCTTCCCAATCCATGAACGCGATGTCGAAGATGCCTTCCAGGCGTGGGCATTTGAAGTCCGTCGGCGCAGCGGCAGCGCTTACGCTTTGCGCATTCAAGGGGAGCATCGCCTCCAACCCCATCGCCTTAAGGCCGCGTACGGCCCAATCCATGCGGGCGTTAGTGAAGATGTAGAACGGATATGGCATGCGCGCCAGCCAGTCCATAAGCAGCGGATCGGGCGGGGGTAGGTGCATTTCCTCGATGGCGTGGATGAAGTCGCAGTAATGCTCCCGATCCACCCCGTGCAGTTCTTCCAGGCCCTTGAGCGTGGTCCCGTATTCATCCCACCAGCGCAAGCGCGCCGCATCCGCGGCCTCGGCGGTGAAGTCCAGGTAGGTTTGGATGTAAAGGGTGATGCGGTCGTCCACGGCCTTGAGGGTCGAGAGCGTGGAAGGATAGAGCGTGTGGTCGTAGTCCAGCAGCAGGATGGTCTTCAAGGCAGGGCGGTCCTCCAAAGGGTTTCCAAAACTCCGTAAGTGAATCCCCAGATGGCGCCGGTCTCGTTGCCCACCCGGATGCATGGGAACTCGCGTTCGGGATGCGAGACGCTCATGGCCGCTTGATGCCGGTTGGCAGGATCGCGGAGATAGCTTTGCGCCAGCCAATGGAAGGCGGCGATTTCGGCGGCGGCCAGGGCCAGCACGGGTTTGGACGGGATCTCGAACAGGAACGGGGCCACTTCCATGGGGCGGCCCATATGCATGCCGGCTATCGCCATAGGCAGTGGGTGGATGAGTTGACCCGGCTCCAGGCGGATGCCGGTTTCTTCCAAAGTCTCGCGCATGCACGTTTCCAGCAGGTCCTGGTCCCTGGTTTCCCATCGGCCGCCGGGCAAGGCGAAATGGCCAGACCAGGGATCCTTTGGGTTAGAGGCCCGGCGCAAAAGCAGGAATTCCGGGTCCGGGCCATTGGTGCGGATTAGAGCCACCGCTGCCTGGGGCACCTTGGGAATAGGCCCCCGAGGGGCCGATGAAGAGGGTTCCGATAAAGCCATGGTCCGTTTATAAACTATAAATAAGGGCTGGCGGGCCGGTTGGACTCCACTATAGTGGGGTTCTATCCCCCAGTACGCCCTCGGAGCCCGGTATTCCAGGGGTTCCACGGGTGCGACGTAACCGCTATTTCCGTGATCCTTTCCAATTTTTGCTAAATTGAATAGTCCATGACCTCTATGACCAAGACGCACATCCTCGGGGCGAGCCTGCAGGAATTGGAAACTCTCGTTGTCTCCCTGGGACAACCTGCTTTCAGGGCGCGTCAAATCCATAACTGGATGTTCAAGAACCTGGAAAACGATTTTTCCCGGATGTCCAACCTGCCCAAGCCCCTGGTCGAAGCCCTCCAGGCTTCCGCCACCTGCTCGGTGCTCAAGGTCAAAGCCAGCCAGGTGTCGCACGACGGCACCACCAAATGGGTCTTCGAAACCCATGACGGACACTTCTTCGAAACCGTCCTGATCCCGAGCGACGATCGCCGATCCATCTGCGTCTCTTCGCAAATCGGCTGCGCCATGGGTTGCACCTTCTGCCGCACGGCCACCATGGGTTTCATCCGCAATCTGACCTTGGGAGAAATCCTGGAACAGGCGCATTGGGTGGCCCGGCACATCAAGGAGAAGGAAGGCGAAGGCGGACGCCTGAGCAACGCCATCTTCATGGGCATGGGCGAACCCCTGCTCAACCTGGAGAACGTGGCCCGCGCCTGTGAGATCTTGAATTCCCAGGAAGGCTTCGGCATCGCCAAGGACAAGATCACGGTATCCACCTCAGGCGTGGCCCCCAAGATCCTGGAATGGGGCGCGCGCGCTCCCGACTTCAAGCTGGCCATCAGCCTCAACGGCAGCAATGACGCCATCCGCTCTTCGCTGATGCCGATAAACCGCCGCTACAACATCGAGACCTTGCTGAAGACCGCGGACGAATACATCCGCTTGTCCGGCCAGAAGCTCACCTTCGAATACATCCTGATCAAGGACAAGACCTGTACGCCGGAATCGGCCCGCGAGCTCAAACGCATCGCCTCGCACCGCCATTGCAAGATCAACCTCATACCGCTGAACGCCGGTAATCCGGATATGGAGGCTCCTTCCGACGATGAAATAGCCGACTTCGAACGCATCCTCGCGCAGGGGGATTTCACAGTCCTGCGCAGACGGCCGCGGGGCCCCGACATATACGCCGCTTGCGGACAACTGGCCACAGAACAGAAAAAGGTAGCCTGATGCTGACTCAAAACCTGCCGGAATACTGGGAAGACTTGTACAAAGCGAAGAAGGACGCGTGGTGGGACACCGGAAAGGTGAGCCCCATCCTGGAGGAATTCTTCAAGCATCCGTCCTGCCCTAAGACCGGGCGCGTGCTGGTTCCCGGCGCGGGCCGGGGCTATGATGCGGCGGCCTGGGCCGCGCGCGGCCACGAGACCCTGGCCGTGGACTTTTCCGGCACCGCCTATACCGCGCTTTCGGCCCTGTCCGAAAAGCAGCGCAAGCTCTCGGTACTGAACATCGACCTGTTTGAACTCTCCCCCAAAAGCACCGACCCCTTCGACATCATTTTCGAATACGGCTGCTTCAATTCCATCCATCCCGGCCGCCGCGATGAATACTTCGAAGTGTGGGACAAGATGCTCACCCCTACCGGCGTGGTCATCGCCGCGTTCTACCCCCTGATCCGCACCACCTCGCTTGAAGGCCCTCCCCATCCCACCTCGGAAGGGGAACTGATGGCCCGCCTGGACGGCGTCTTCGACGTGGAGGAGAAGGTCGTCCCCAAGAAGAGCCTCAAGGAGCGCGCGGGCAAAGAGGAGATTTGGATCCTGAGGAAGCCGAAGCATTAAGCACCTCCTGGGTTCGACGTGACCTCGATCTAAGAGGCCATCTAAGAGGCGAGCTAAGAGACCGTTGCCCATAGGGTGACGGCCTTTTTTTTACTCGTTTTTTGAGTTTTTCCCCAGTAACTTGAACATCCCAAGTTTCTAAATCGGACGCCTAAAGCATTGGTTCTACAACAGTTGATCGGGGTCGGCTCCACCCCCTTTTGACATGGCGGGATTCCACCAGATGTGGTACTCTGGTTCACAAGGAGGTACAAGATACGATGTCCTACTTCAGCTCGAAATCCACTTGGCTCAGCCTGGTCGACTCCGTTCAAACCAGCCGTTCCGAGGCCGAAAAATCGGATGCCCAACCCTTGGACGGCCTGACGCTGTCCTTCGAGGACTTCCGCCCCTGCTTTCCCGCCGACGGCGCTGGAATCGGCGCATCCCGCACCGGCGACGCTACCGACGCCTCCGCTGGGAAAGCCAAGATCGGCGAAACCGCCGATCCTCAAGACACTGCCGAAGACCTCGACTACCTGCGCATCACCATGGAACTGCGCCACCGTCTCTTCTTCCATTTCAAGGAATGGGAATTCGGCCCGGCCCTGCTGGAAGACCAACTGCGCCTCGCCCAGGCGCAGACCGATCCCGAAGAGGCCTTGGTCCATTATTGCCAAGCCCGTCACGTGGCCGTGACCCTGGTCGACAAGCACGATCAGCCCGGCTATCGTCTCGCCTGGATCGAGGCCGACCGCGTGATCGCGGAAATCCACGACCTGATCGGCAACATCGAAAGCCGCGAGATGTATGCCAAGGAAGGCCTGCAAGCCATCAAGCAAGGCAAGTTCACGGCCGACTACGACATGCGCATCACCAAACTCGCCGTGCGCTTCCTGAAACTGCTGGAGCCGCCCAAGCCCGCCTGAGGCAAACACGTGCGGCCCGGCGCCATTGAGCGCCGGGCCGCACGAACACCATCACACCCGTCGAAGTCCCAAGCCCTCCGAAGTCCCAAGCCCTCCGAAGTCCCACGCCCCCGCAGTCCCACGCCCCCGCAGTCATCGCCCCAACCCCAACGCACACAGTCCGAAGGACTGTGTCGCCGCGCTTCCGCAAGACCAGCAGAGAATCCAACAGACCCAGCGGTCCCAAAGCCCCAGTCCACCTTTCGCAAACGCAGTCCAAGCCCAAGCGCGTCGACCCAAACCTCAACGACCTCCCTCTTCCCCGCAGCGAAGTCGCGAGCGACGCCCAACCCACGCGACCGATTCTCTTCGGAGACCCGTCGCAACCAGTCCACAACTCAAGCGACCCACCCCCAACGAAAGGTGAACCCTCTCCGGATTCATCTGGCTCTTGCGGATAAGTACGACCGCGTGCGGGCGTGCGGGCCCGCGTGGGTCCGGGCTTGTCAGGCGTAAGCGGCCTGACGAATGACATTCGTGACCCGAGGTTTGCAGGCAACCTGGCCGGAGCGCGAACGAGCAACCGCGAGACCACTCTGCGCGAGGCGTCCGTATGCGAGTGAGTGCAAAAGACCGGAAATAAAAAACCCGGCCGGGTGGCCGGGTGACTCAATGTATCAGATGCAAACCCGCTGGAGCCGTAAAGCACGGACCCACGCGGGCCCGCGCGACTGCGCGAGACTCCTACTTCTTAGCAACCGCCGGATGCACCCGGCGATGGTCCCACCAAACGACAAAGGGACAAGCCACCGCGATGGTGGAATACGTTCCGACCACGACTCCGATGACCATCGCCACGCTGAAGTCGCGCACCGACGAAGCCCCCATGATGGCCAAAATCACCACGGTGAACAACACCGTCAAATGCGTGATGATGGAACGGCTCAGGCACTGGTTGTTGGCCGTGTTCACCCGGGCCGCGAAACTCTCCTTGGAGCTGGCAATGCCAGTCAACTCGCGGATGCGGTCGAAGATGATGATGGAATCGTTCAGCGAGTAGCCGATGATGGTCAGGATGGCCGCCACGAAGTCGAGCGAGATTTCCATCCCGAACATGGCGAACAGGCCCAAGGTGATCAAGCTGTCGTGGATCAGGCCCAGCACGCCGCCCACGCCGAAACCGAGGCCGTTGCGCCCGAAGCGGAACCAGATGTAGAGCACGATCAGCAGAAGGGCCAGGGCGATGGACAAGATGGCCGACTGGCGCAAGTCCTTGCCGACCGAGGGACCCACCGTATCTTCGCCTTCGATGACGGCGTTGCCCACGGCTTTCTTCATGGCGCCCAGGGAAGCGGTATCGTCCGCGATCTTGGGGAGGAAGATCAAGAGCCGGTTCTCGGCCACCGTGCCCAGGGTCTGGACGCGGGGGTCTTCGAGGCCGGCGGCTTCGATGTCCTTGCGGACCTTCTCGATGTCCGGCTTTTCCTGGAAGACGACGCGGTAGACGTGACCGCCGGTGAAGTCGATGCCGAAGTGCAAACCGCGAACAGCGATGGCGCCCAGGGCGATGACCAGGATGGCAATGGAGATGGTCACATAGTAACGGGCCTTGGGAATGACCTTGATATCCACTTCGTGGAACCAGTTGATGCCCTTGCCGATGGACAGGGTCTTGAGGTCGCGGTTGGACAGGATGTAGTCGAACACCAGGCGGGTGACGATGATGGCCGTGTACATCGAAGCGCCCAGGCCGATCATCAGGGTAAGGCCGAAGCCCTTGATGGGGCCGACGCCGACCTGGTACAGGATGGCGGCGGTGCCGAGCGTGGTCACGTTGGAGTCGAAAATGGCGCTGAAGGCCTTTTTGTAGCCCGCGTCGATGGCGGCGCGCACGCTGCGGCCGGCCCGGAGTTCTTCACGGATGCGTTCGAAGATCAGCACATTGGCGTCCACGGCCATACCGATCACCAGTACGATGCCGGCGATGCCGGGTAAGGTCAGAGTGGCATGGAACGCCCCCAGCACGGCGAACAGGATGATCATGTTCAGGATCAGGGCCAAGTCGGCGATGAGGCCGGCGCCCTTGTAATAGATGGCCATGAAGGCCATGACGAGGAAGAGAGCGACTATGGCCGCAATCAAGCCCTTTTTGATGTTGTCTTCGCCCAGGGTGGGTCCCACCGAGCGGAGCTCCGCGATTTTCATGGGGGCGGGCAGCGAGCCGGCGCGCAGGGTGACCGCGAGCTGCTTGGCTTCGTTCATGTCCCCGATGCCGGTGATGGAGGCCCGGCCGTTTGGGATGCGGCCTTGGATGACCGGCGCCGAATAGACCACGGAGTCGAGCACGATGGCGAGTTGGCGGCCGATGTTGGCGCCGGTGACGCGGGCGAATTCCTTGGGGCCTAGGCCTTTGAAGGTGAGGCTGACTTCCACTTCGCCGGCGTTCATGCCGCCGCCCAGGCGGTTGGGACGGGCGTCGGAAATGGTGGCGCCGGTCATTTCCGGGCGGTGCTTCAATAGATACAGGCGGCGGATCTTGGTGCTGCCTTCGAGGGTTTCGATGTCGCGGCCCCAGAGGAACTGATAGCGGGTCGGGATCAAAGCCTGCACGTCCGGGTCTTCCAGGATGGCTTTGGCTTTGGAGACGTTCTCGGCCTTGACGGCGAGGTCGCGGCCCATGGCCACGAGCAGGGAGCCGAACGGGCGGTTCTTGTAGAATTCGGAAGCGGCGGCGGCGGAGGTGTCGTTGGCCGAATCGGCCTTCTTGGTGCTGTCGGAAGCGGAGGCCAGTGTCGTGGCCGTGTCTTTCCTGGCCGCAGCGGAATCGCCGGCGGAGGTCTTGGCGCTATCCTTGTCGACCACGCGGCCGAAGATGTCCTGCACGGCCTGGGCCGTGTCGTTGGCCGGGCCCGCGCCCTTTTCGGGCTTTCCGCCGGAACGGCGGTTGAGGAAGGCGTCGATTTTGTCCAGCACGGGCTTGAACTCGGTGCCTTCGGGGATGAGCTTGAACTCGAGGAGGGCGGTCGCTCCGATGAGGCGGCGGGCGCTTTCGGCAT
>JBDSIO010000025.1:0-6043 GCA_039917895.1 Fibrobacteria bacterium
GCTTACCGGAAGGTATTCGGAGGGGATGGTGGCGATGGCGACGGGAAAATGCGCTTTTCTGTTTGCGGTAGCAGCGGCCGCGGCTTCCGACGCGCCTATTAGGGACGGGGCGGCCAAAAGCAGAAACGACAAAGCGGCCAGCGCCAGGAAAGCGGAGGCCGTTCGCCCTTTCTCCGATTGCGCCCTAAGCGCAGCCTTCTCCATCAAGGCCCCAGATTTACGGTTCCGGCGGATATTTCCCCTCCGGCGGGGAGGATGATGCCTACCGCCTTCGTCGAAAACACCGTCGCATTGACCGTGGTGGTTATGCTCAGAGAATATTCGCCCTGCGGCAGATCGCTGAGGGTGTAGTCCCCGGCTTCGTTGGCGATGGTCCATCGGTCAATTCCGAAGACGGCGATATAGATTTTTGGGAACCCGGCCTTGGTGGAACCAAGGTAGGCGACCTTTCCGGTGATGGCGCCCGTTGTTCCCATGGTCGCCGAGGCCAAGGTCATGCGCGGAGTGTTCCCGTCCACCGTGAATTCCCTGGTTACTCCCTGGGAAGCCGTATCGAACGCCTGGATGCGGTAATCACCCTTGGGCACCGAGTCGAAGCTGAAGAACCCCTGGGTATCAGTTAGCCGATCCTGGATGGCTTTACCGTCCGCCGCCTGGAGGCTGTCCGGATTGGAAAGGAAGGTCTTGGGGCGCAACCGGATGTGCACCCACGGAGCGGGGGTTCCGTCGGCTTGGAGCAAGGAGCCGCTCACCCGCGCGGCGACGAGATCGGGATTGCCGACGTCGGTTCCGCCGCCGACAATGCAACCGGCAAGGACGGCCGCGATGGCCCACAACGCGAGCGCGGTGGCGGTTGTGAAGGCCGGGACCCGGTGGGCGCTCGAAATTCGATTCACGGCAGCCCCTCCGCATGCTTGGCGACGGGGTTGCCGCCGTTTCCCCGGCGGGTTTTCACCAGGGGAAAGAACTGGAAGTTGAGCTGGTAGACCTGATCCGCTCCGGCGCTTTGCGAGGCCAAGCCCAGTATCTTCATCCGGAATTCCCGGAGCCAGGTCTTGATCTTTTCGAGATCGGCTTCGGCCACGCGCAAGGTGGTGCCGCTGATCTCGCGTTCCTTGCCGGGGAAGCGGGACAGGGATTCCCCGCCCAACCGGATCATTTCCCGGTGGAACTGCGAAACCATTACCGACTTCACGCGCGCGTCCGTGGCAATGGTCTTCTCCACCTGGGTCCAACTGCGGTCGCGGTTCATGGCGATCAAGCCCAAGGCCTTGAGCAGGGCCAGGGACTCGGCGGCTTCATCGGGCGTGATGGACGGGGTCAAGGCATCGGAGACCCATCCGGGCGAGAACTGGAAATCGGGAAGCGAGACCACTTCGCGGATCGCCAGGTGCCACCAATGGGAAAAGACATCGTATTGCCGTTCGTCCAGGCGCGCGGGGTTTTCCCGGGTGCGCATTTCAACGAGTTCCTGGAAGAACTTTTCCCGTTCCGTAGTGGTTCCGGCCTGATTGTACTGCACCAGGGAAAGAAAATACCTCTTCGACGCACCCTCCAGCTTGAAAGCCTTGGCGAATTGTTCGGCCGCGGAAAAAGTCAGGTTCCGTTTGCCGTCGATGACGTTCTTTAGCACGTTAGGGGATTTAAAGCCCGCCCGGGTGACGATATATCGATGTGAAAACCGTCGCGATTGCGACTTGTTGAACTCGAACAGGGCCTTTAGGAAAGCGCGGTAATCGTAGTACAGGAAAATATCCGGTGAGGCCGGGGAGGGTTGGGCTTTGTCCATTTAAGCATGTATAGCGCCTTAGCGCACATAGGCCAAGGCGGCGGCTCCGATTTACGTATTCCCAAAGGATACATCGGCCCTTGGATTTGGGTTGGAGAATCTTGCCGGAAACCCTGGAATCCACGGAAAAAACCTAGCTTCTACCCTGGAAAACCCTATGACCCGAGCCAACCCGACCCGTCTTTCCGGCCTCGGTCTCCATGACGGCCTGAACTCCTGCCTGGAGCTTTCCTTGAGGACTGGAGGAGATGCCGACGGTGTCCAGTTCCACCTGCCGGCGGGATCCTTTTCCGCCGTGGACCTGGCCCGGCTAACCCGGGATGCCCGCCGATCGACGATATTGCGAAGTCCGGTGCCGGAGGCTGCGGTTTTCCAGACTCCGGAGCACCTTTTGGCCGCCTTGCTGTTTTTTTCCGGAACGGGACTCGACGTACGGTGCGACAGCGCCGAAGTGCCCGGTCTGGACGGCAGCTCGCTCCCGTTCCGGGACGCTCTGGCCGGCCTGGTTCCGGAAAAGGCCGCCTTTCCCGCCTGGAGCGAATACCCGTCGGACCTCGCCTGGGAGTACCACTGGAGTTACGGGTGGATCCGGGTGCGTCCCGCAGACCGCTTCCGCGTCCGCTTCGAATTGGACCGCGGGCCGCTAAAGCAGGCATTCGCGGCCGGCGATCCCGCCACGGTTTGGAACCAGATCCTGCCGGCCCGCACTTTCGCCTTCCATCGCGAATGGATCCGGGCCGGCGCCGAAGGGCTCATGGCCGGTGCCCGCGCGGACTCGGGGCTGCTGCTCGCCGAGACTGAACCCGAGCATGGCGGATTGCTGCGCGACCACCCGGACTGGTCCGGCGGACCCTTCCCGCTGCTGAATCAGCCCGGATGGCGCATGGAGAGCGAACCCGTAAAGCACAAGATTCTGGACCTGATCGGGGATTTGGCCCTGCTGGGCCTGGCGCTGCCCGCCCTGGATATCGAAATCCTAAACGGCGGCCACGGGGTGAACCATTTGCTGATCGATCAAATCCTGTCCGTTAGCCCCGAAGCGGGGAGAGTTCAAAGTGCAAAGTGAAAAGTGCAAATTTCAAATTTGAAGAAATGAAGATTTGCGTACTCCATTGCCGCCTCCTGGAAGCGGTTTTCAGGCGAGCCATCAAGGCTCGCTGTTAGGGAAGCCGCTCTGCCGTAGGCCCCCGGCGTCCCTTCGCACTCCGTTATTCCCGTCTTTTCTTAAACTTTTCACTTTGCACTTTTCACTTTGCACTTTGAAATTTGAACTCTCTCTCACGCGCAAAGCCCAACCCAGGCCGCACCCCCGCGTGAGAGATACTACCTTTACGCCTCCAAACTTCAGCGAAGAGAGCCGGTCATGAGCGATGCCACGGAATCCCTTTTCAAATCGGAAAACCCGAAGTTCATCATGGATTTCGCCGGAATCCTCAAGGTTCTGCCCCATCGCTATCCCTTCCTGCTCGTCGACGGCATCGTCAGCTTCGAAAAAGGCAAATCCATCGTGGGCCAGAAGAACGTCAGCTTCAATGAGCCCTTCTTCGCCGGGCATTTTCCTTCCGAGCCCGTGATGCCCGGGGTACTGCAGATCGAGGCCTTGGCCCAGATCAGCTGCATCCTGGTCGCGCTCTCCTTTCCCGAGGATTCGGCCGGCAAGCGCCCGGCTTTCGCGGGAATCGAGGAAGGCCGCTTCCGCAAGCCCGTGCGTCCGGGACACGTCCTCACCCTTAAGGGTGAACTGGAAAAGTACCGTCGCGGTTTCGCCGTGGTCAAGACCCGCGCCGAAATCGACGGGGACCTGGTGGCGGAAGCGATCATCAAAGCCTCCATGATCTGAGGCTGCATCACCGGACTCCGCCAACTTCACGAGCATTCGCCGAACCCCAAAACCCCATGGCCATCCACCCCACAGCGGTCTTGCATCCCTCCCTGGATTTGCCTGCCGACCTGGAGGTGGGGCCTTTCTCCGTAGTGGACGCCGGCGTGAGCCTGGCTACGGGCGTGCGTATCGGGCCTTTCTGCCATCTTTATCCAGGCGTGACCCTGGCACAGGATGTGCGCCTGGAGGACGGCGTGATCCTGGGCAACACCCCCCAAGACCTGAAATACCGGGGTGAGTCGACGGGGGTGCTGATCGGGGCTGGAACCCACCTTCGCGAGTACGTGACCGTGAACCGCGGGACTTCGGTATCCGGACTGACGGTTTTGGGAAAACGGTGCCTGATCATGGCCTATACCCATGTCGCTCACGATTGCGAGATCGGCGATCAAGCGGTCGTCGCCAACTGGGTGCAGATGGGCGGGCATGTGCGCATCGGCGGCGGTGCGGTGGTTTCCGGGCTTACCGGAATCCACCAATATACGGCCATCGGAGCCGGCGCCTTCATCGGCGGGGGACTGCGGGTCGACAAGGACGTGCTGCCTTTTTCGAAGGCGCTGGGAGATCCTTTGCGGTTCGCGGGATTGAATGAAATGGGGATCACCAAATTCCCCGCTTTCGGCGGAAGCGGAGCCGCGCTCAAGGCGTTCTATCGGGGCTTGGCCGCGGAAGGCAAGCAAGCCGCCATCGCGCGTCTGGCATCGCGATCCGTCCCAGGGCTGGATAGAGGCCTGGCGGACATTTTAGCGGCATTTCTCGGAGACCAGCGGCGGGGTTTGTTGATGCGCCAAGCCCCCGGAGGCGGCGGGACGCGGTAGTTCGACTTGCTCAGGGAACGCGGAGTCGTCGAGGGCGGGTCAGGCGGTGTGCAGGTTCAATTCATCTTCAATCAGCGGCATCAATTCCTCTTTCAGCTTCTCGAAGCAGAACACCTGTTGAAACATGGAAGTGCTCCGATGGGCCTCGGCCTTGTGCCGGATCCATTCCGCCACGCAGTTCTGACGCTGGGAAAGGTCGTCCACCTGTTCGCCGTCGATCTCCTTGCGGATTTTCGAAGACTGCTTCGCCATATACTGGCCCATATCGAAGGGCATGTTGTACTGGATGATGAATATTTTTATCAGCATTTCCAAAGGCCGGGGCCCTTCGATCCTCTGAAAATCCTGGATAAACTGCAGCAGTTTGGTGCGATTGGAACGGATGAACGGGAGTATCGATGCCTTGAGATCGTTCATTTCTCCGCAGTCGAAGGCGTGTTCCAATTCTCTTACGATTTCGGATCCCACCGTGAGAATCCCCTTGGAAAAGGACCGTGAAAAAGAACCGTGAAAAAAGGTAGTACGCTATGATCATATTACCAAGTTACAGTGGCGGACGCAGTGGAATTTCTTGCACCATGACTTCCAGGATTGGGGTTTTTTCCTTTTTTCCCCTTTGTTTACTCAAGTTTTCCACTGCACAGCCGTAGCCGGGGTCAAACATGCGTAAAGTCTGGAAGCGATTAAATACCCATCATATAAAGGAAATTGACTCGCGGCCCAGGTGGTGATTCGCGTCGCGGCGGGATTTCCTATCGAATGGATTCGTTCCGCGACAGGGCATAAAAAAGGCCCCTGGAAAGAATCGTTTCCGATTCCGCCCAGGGGCCGGAGAATCAAATCCTAGCGGCCACTCAGGCCGCCGAACGCTGGTTAAGCCATCGCCATTTCGCGTTTGGACTTGGCTTTTGGCTTCACCGAAAGTTTGGCCTTGGCCACGGGCTTCACTACGGCTTTAGGCGCAGCTTTGGGCGCGAGCTTCGCGATGATCTTGGCCACTATCTTGACAGGGGCTTTTTTCGCGGGCTTGGCCTTCGTAGCCGGTTTGGCGGTGGCGGGTTTCGCCTTTGCCGAAACCTTGGGAGCCGAAGCCTTGACAGCCTTGGCCGAACCGCCCTTGGCGGGGGCCTGCTTCGCATCCTTGGCTTCCTGCACCGCGGCCTGGGCGGCTGCCAGGCGGGCGATGGGAACGCGGTAGGGCGAGCAGCTGACGTAGTTGAGGCCGATCTTGTGGCAGAACTTCACCGAGTCCGGATCGCCGCCGTGTTCGCCGCAAATGCCGAGCTTGATGCCGGGACGGGTCTTGCGGCCCTTCTCGATGGCGATCTGCATGAGCTGGCCGACGCCGGTCTGATCGATGGAGGCGAAGGGGTTCTTCTTTACGATTTCGACTTCGATGTAGGGCTGCAGGAACGAGCCCGAATCGTCGCGGCTCATGCCCAAGGTGGTCTGGGTCAAGTCGTTGGTGCCGAAGCTGAAGAACTCGGCGGTCTCGGCGATCTCGTCGGCCGTGAGGGCGCCGCGCGGGATTTCGATCATGGTGCCGACGCTGTA
>JBDSIO010000026.1:0-31842 GCA_039917895.1 Fibrobacteria bacterium
ACCTTGGTCTTAACCACCTTGTCGTGGAAATTTCCGTAGGGGAAAGCATTGCAGGTGAAGGCGGAGAGATGGCGATCGCGGAGCAGGGCTTTGAGCCGTTCCCGGGAGGCTTCGGGATCCCGGTTCATTTCCGCGATCAAGGATGCGGGAAACCACAATCCCATGGGCAGGATATTCCAGCCCAGATCGGCCCGGATGGCGGGTCCGAACCGGCCGACCAAGTCGCTCCAGGCGGCCCATTCCCCCAGCGGATGCACATTGGTGCAATAAGTCAGGCCGAGGTTTTTCACGTTTTAGGGCCTTCCTAGCGCACTTGGTGCTTGCCTGGCGCTTTCCTTGTGCCTTGGCATGCCCCCGCAACCAAAAGTTCGGGTCCGGTAGGCCAAGTTGGTCCCGCTCAGGGGCTTCCGGCCAAAGAACGGGATCCCAAATTCGGGACCCTGGATTACATTAAATTAGTAAACCAAGCGTTTGGATTACTTCCGGAATCGGTTGCCGCTCCCTAGATTGGGAATGAAAAGATTCGGAATGGAATGATGGGGATGGGAAAGATTCGGGGTTCAAGCCCGATTTCGGAACCGGTCTGAACGCCAGGGTTGGAGGAGAAACAGTGTTGGGCGAGATGCATAAGCAAGAGGCGAGGCAACAGGCGCGCGCGCGCGCCGGAGAGAACGAAGTTCAGGCTGTCCGCACCTGGAATTCACCCCTCACGGGCGGCATGCCCATCCACTTCGGCAAGGGCGCCATCGACCTCCTTCCCGACCTGCTCCTCGGCCTTAAGCCCGACCGCATCTTCATCCTTTCCGACAGCCAAGTCTTCAAGCTGCATGGCGCCTCGCTGCTCCAGCTCCTGTCGCCGCACTTCGCCCCGGAAATCCTCCTCGTCGCCGAAGGCGAAGGGGAGAAGAAGATGTCCAACCTGGAGTTCCTGTGCCACCAGCTCTTCGAGCGCGGCGTCACCAAATCCTCGGTTATCATCAATTTCGGCGGCGGCGTGGTTCTCAACCTGGGCGGCCTTGCGGCCTCGCTCGTCTACCGCGGCATCCGCTTCGTGCAGGTTCCCACCACGCTCATGGCCCAAAGCGACGTCATCGTTTCCAACAAGCAGGGCATCAACTTCGCCGGCGGCAAGAACCGGCTCGGCGTGTTCAGCACCCCCGTGGCCGCGCTTGCCGATTCCCGCTACTGCGCCACCGAACCCTTGCGCCAGCTGCGCGCCGCCGCGGTCGAATATTGCAAGAACGCCATCCTATTGGGCGGCGATCACTACGCCGAGGCGCTGGACTTCTTCTCCGTGAAGGAAACCTTCTCCGAAGCCCAGCTCGAACGCCTGCTCGTGAACAGCCTGGCCCAGAAGTTCGAAATCGCCCGCCTCGATCCCAAGGAAAAGGGCCTGGGCCTGATGCTGGAATACGGCCACACCGTGGGCCACGCGCTCGAATGGCTGTCTCAGGGCCGCCTCATGCATGGAGAGGCGGTTTATCACGGGATGAACGTCGCCGGCCAGCTCGCGCACCACATGGGCGTCATGCCAGTCGAGGAGCTCAAAAAGCAGTCGCTGCTGCTCAGCCGCCTGCGCGGCATTCCGCCTGTTCCCAACGACATCTCCGTGGGGCAGATTCTCATGAGCGTGCAGCGGGACAATAAGAAGGTCGGCAAGGGCATGGCCTTCATACTCATGAAGGCCGTCGGGCAGGTCAACATGCAGGAAGACGCCGCCGGAGTCCCATCCGTGCTCACGCCGGTCTGCGAATTCCAGCTCAACAAGGTTATGCTGGAGTACTGGGATGCTTTGCTATAGCACAGGCTCCCTGCCTGACGGCCTTCCCTTCGCTTCCATCGCCGATATCCTGGGTTCCACGCCCTTCGCGGGCGTGGAGCTTGTCGTCACGCCCGCCATGCTCGAGCGCGCCGGCGAACCGCGCTATTGGGAGGGCATCCGCGACTCCTTCATGGCCAAGGGCCTAGCCTTCCGCAACGTGCATCTGGGCGCCCCCCTTCTCATGGGTCCGCGGGCGCACCGTCCCGGACTCTCCTCCCTTAATCCCGCCGATCGCGCCGTCAAAATCGAAGCCGCCGTCTCTTGCATGGTCATCGCCAAAGCGTTGGCCTGCCCGCATCTCACCCTCACCACCGGCCTCACCGAATCCGAAGACCAGCGTGGGGCGCAAGAGGACGCCTTCCGCGAGGCCCTGGGCGAACTGGTCCGGCGCAAGCCCCGCTCCCTCAAGATCCTGATCGAACAGGAGCCCGAGCACGCGGTCAACTCCGCGGCCCAGCTTCTCTCCATCGGCCGCGCCTTTCCCGGCGAGGTCTACGCCAACTTCGACGTCGGCCACAGCCACGTGATCGGCGAAGACATCGCCTCGGCCATCCGCTCTCTCGGCCCGCTACTGCGCAACATCCACTTCGAGGACATCCAGGGCCGCGTGCACGTACACAAGCTCTTCGGCGACGGCGACGTGGACTTCGCCGCCATCTTCCACGCGCTCCATGATATCGGCTACCGGGGCGACTTCACCCCGGACCTCTACCCCTTCAAGGATGAATACCTCCCTGCCATCAACGCCTCCGTGGCCTTCTTGCGCCACTTTGGCGCGCTGACCCCGGCGCTTTAACCACTGATTATCGAAGGGGAAGGTTCCTATTTCACGGGGAGGAGGATGTCCGCGCCGCCTCGGCCCGTGACCACGGAGGTGGGGCTGACGCCGTTCCATTTCTTGACGATTTCCAATTGGATGACGTCCGGTGAGGATTTGAGGGCCTCGCCCTTGATTTTTACCGACCGAGCCTCGGCTTCGGCATTGACCACGGTGATTTCAGCATCCTTACGGGCCTTATCCAGTTCAAAGGACTTGGCCAGAGCTTCCTGCTCGCGGATGGTTTTCTGCTCGATGGCGCGCTCCAATTCATCCGTGAAATCGAAATTGGTGATGGCCATGTCGGTTACCAGGATCAGTTCGCCCACCGCTTTCTTGACCTTCTCCAACACCTCGATTTTGATCTTCTCGCGGCTCTTGATGAGCTCTTCGGCCCGGTACAGCGAGGTCGTCTGCTTCAGCTCCTCCTGAATGCGCGGTTCCACGAGTGTCTGGTACGGGTCGCCGGAATACAGTTGGAAGATGTTGATGACCTGATTGTCCGGAATGCGATACATGGTCTTGAAGGTGACCTGGACGGTCTGCAGATCGCTTGAATAGGAGGCGGCGCTGCCTTCGACCGTGGTCTGGCGGACTGCGAAATCGTAAATCTTCTCTACAAAGGGCTTCTTGAAATTGAGGCCTTCCCCGCGCGCGCGCGGATCCACCTTTCCGAGGGTGATGGAGATTCCCCGGTGACCGGGAGGCACGATGTGGTAGCATCCCATGATCAGGATGAGCAGGATTACCAGGCCCGCGACCGCGGGTAGCCATTTTAAATTGTTCATGTTGAAACTGTCCATTTCCGGGTGTTGCATGCGTTTCCTTGGGGAGGAGGGAGGGGAACAATAGTAGGTCAAATCCAGAGGTAATGGCAAATTGCGACCGGGGACATTTGGCTGATTTTATTCATGCCGGTCTGCGAATTCCAGTTCAACAAGATCATACCGGAGTATTGGGATGCTTTGGCGCTAGTATCGTCGCCGCCGAATCCGCTGGCCGGATTTACCGAGGTTGCGATCTCGATCGGAATTGCGGACAATGAACCGGGAGGGCGGAAATGCCCTGGATCCAATTCTGCTTTTTCCTGTCAGGAATAACGGGCCTCGTCTACGAGGTTCTGTGGACACGCATGATCGGCCATCTCATCGGGGCCGCGCCTTACGCCGTAAGCCTGGTGCTTGCCGTATTCATGGGCGGACTGGGATTGGGCGGCCTCATCGGGGGGCGGCTGGCCGATCGGGAACGCGGGCCCGACGGTCTTTTGCGCCTGTACGGAATCCTGGAAACCGCCGTCGGCCTTTACGCCCTGTGCCTGCCCTTGATCCTGACGGAGGCGCTCCCGCTTTGCGAGCGGCTGTACCGCCGCTTCCATGGACAGCCGATCGTCTACCCTCTGCTGCTTTTCCCATTGTGCGCGCTGGTGTTGCTCCCGCCCGTGGTCTGCATGGGCGCGACCTTGCCTGCGCTGGCCAGACGCATCACCTGGAATGGGGGCCATTGGACCGCGCGCCTGGGCCTGCTCTATGGCGTCAACGCCGTCGGCGCTTCCCTGGGGGCGCTGGGGGCGGGATTCTGGGCCTTGGAATCCCTGGGCTTGAGCGGCACTTCGCGGCTTGCTGCCGGCGTCAACGTTTCCGTAGGCTTGCTGTGCCTTGCTTGGAGCGCGCGGGCGCGGGAAAACCTCGCTCCGGGTCCGGCCGATTTCGCGGACCCCTTTACCGACTTCCGGAATGAGTCCCGGAAGAAATCCCTCACCAAAACAGCCGCCATCCAGGAATCCGGAGGCGGCTTAAGCGTTACCCAGGACCGCTCCGGGGGGCATGCTCCCGCGGTGCCCATAGGGCGGCGCCACGCCGGCCTGGCCCTGTGGGTCTTCGCCTTGTCGGGACTTTGCGCCATGGCCTGCGAAGTGATCTGGACGCGTCTGTTGGCCCTGGTCTTGGGTCCTACGCCCTATGCGTTCACCTTGGTGCTCTTCACCTTCATCCTCGGCCTCGCGCTCGGCAATCTCGTGTTCGGACGACTGGCGGATCGCGCAGGCGCCGGTTTCACGGATTCGGGAGGAGGCGCGGGAAGCATGTGGACCTTGTTCGCCGCCACCCAAGCCGCCGCGGCCATCTTGATGCTGATCGCGAGCCAGGTGTTGGGGAACAGCCCCGTCTTCTTCTCCAAGTTGGCGGTGACCTTCCGCCACGGCTTCTGGATCGGCCGCGCGTGGGAGGCCGTAGCCTTGTCCCTGTTCATGTTCCCGCCGGCGATGGCTTTGGGCGCGGCCTTTCCGCTCATGGTGCGGCTGGGCTTCCGGCCGGGCGGCGGGTCGGGCCGGTTCGTGGGACGCGCGTATGCCGCCAACACCGCCGGCGGAGTCCTGGGATCCCTGGGGGCTGGTTTTCTGCTTATTCCCTGGCTGGGCAAGGAGGGCGGGCTCGCGGCTTTGGCCGGGGTCCAGGCGCTGGGCGCGCTGGCGCTGGCGCTCGCGGGCCCGCCTCCGAGCGGTACCGGCCATTCCGTCCGGTACCGCTGGGCCGCTGCCGGCTTGGCATTGTCCGCATTGATCCTCGCCTGCCGGTTACCCCGCTGGGATCGCCAAGGGCTGTCGCGCTCCGCATACTATGAAGCCTCCCCGTCCCTCCTGCGTTACGGGTGGGCCGAAGCGCTGTTCCGTCCACGCCATCGGCCCACCGGCCCTTCCGTCGGGGAGGAAGTGTATTACGGAGACGGCGTGGGAGGGTTCACCACGGTGTGGAAGACCACCGGCCCGCTCGGGGACGAGGACTTCACCCTGTTCAACTCGGGCAAGGCGGATGCTTCCGCCCAGGCCGACATGTTCACCCAGGCCCTATGCGCGCATTTCCCCATGCTGTTCCATCCCGCGCCCAAATCCGTGATGGTGCTTGGCCTCGCCAGCGGCATCACCGCCGGCGAAATCCTCCACTATCCCGTGGCCTCGCTCGACATCCTGGAAATCAACCGCCAGGTGGTGGGGGCTTCCAGGTTCTTCGCGCGCTGGAATAATGGGGTCATGACCGATCCGCGCACGCGCCTGATCCTGGAAGACGGCAAGGCCCATCTCACCCTCACGGACCGTCGCTACGACGTCATCATCTCCGAGCCCTCCAATCCCTGGATGGCGGGCCTGGCGGAGCTCTACTCCCTGGATTTTTACCGGACCGCGCGGGCGCGCCTCAATCCCGACGGGGTTTTCGTCCAGTTCCTGCACTCCTATCAGATGGATTGGGACACCTTCGCGCTGGTGGGGCGGACCTTCGCACGCGCCTTCCCGCGCGCCATGCTGGTGCGCACCCTGCCCGGAACCGGGACCCGTTCCGGCCCGGAAAGCGACTACCTGCTGGTCGGCTGCAATGGCGAGGGCCGCCCCGGGCGGGAGGCGGTGCTGGCGAACCTGGTCCATGCGCGCCGTTCCCGCAACGTGGATCTCAGGGGCGCGGACGTGGTGTTCCGCCTGATCGAAACTGACGATCTGGAGGGCCTGTTTGGCGAAGGGCCGGTGCATACCGACGACCGTCCCGTGCTCGAATTCGCGGCCCCGCGCCTCATTTACACCGACGCCGGAGACGACATCCGCGGCCGCATCCGTTCGCGCGCGCGCCTTTCTCCGCGCTTGCGGGCGCTGGCCGGAGCCGCGGACCGGGACGTGGAACGCCAAATCGATTTCGCCGCCTATGCGCTTTCCGTGTTCCGCCCTTTCCCCGGCATGGTGGATCTCGATCGCGCCGATCCGGAGCAACGCGCGCGTTACCTGGCCCTGGTCGCGGGATTCTGCGGCGCGTATTCCGTTGCCGACTACGCATTGTTCCAGCCCTTGGAAACCCGACGCGCCTGCGTGGCGGCCCAGGTGGGCGGTTTGCGCAAGCGGTTGTCGGCGGGCAAGGAGGAGCCCGGAGCGTTGGTGGCCATGGCCTCCCTATACGAACAGGCCGGGGCGTGGAAAGAGGCGGTGCCGATGTACCGTCGCGCCCTGGCGTCCGGCGCCGGCGATCCCGGGCTTACGGCCGTGGCCCGAGGGCGATTGGACGCGCTCGCGGCGGCGTTGGCCAAAGGCGGTGCGGTCCCGCTCAGGGGAGATTGACCGGATTTCCGGCATTGTCCATTTCGCAGACCTTGATGTTCCGGTACCAGTTGCCCGGCGGCCCGGCGAGCCGGCCGCCATCCTGGGTGTTGATGCCGATGCATCCGGTGTCCGCGGCCGTCGCCGCCCAGGGTATTTTGCCCCACAAGCGCCCACGCGGCGGAGCGATTTTCGTTTTTTAATAGATTGGTATTTCCCTGAACGGCCAGTTCGCCCACACTACAAATTGTCGAAACCATGCCGATACCTAATATCCTCCTCGCCTGCTTCTTCCTCTCGGGATTCGGCGGACTCGTATACGAATCACTTTGGACGCGCCACCTCATCCATGTGATCGGGGGATCGCCATATGCGGTAAGCATCATTCTTTCAGTCTTCATGGGGGGCCTAGGCCTGGGCGGCGCCCTAGGCGGCCGGCTCGCCGACCGTTTGGGAAGTTCGGGAAAGCCGGGGGATTTGCTAAGGGCCTATGGGACGCTGGAATTGTTCATCGGCGCGTATGCACTGGCGCTGCCGACTTTGCTTTCTCTGATCCAACCGCTTTTCGCCTTTGTCTACCGCAGTCTATACGGCATGCCATTCTTGTATAACGGCATTGTCTCCCTGCTTTGCGCCCTGCTGCTCATCCTCCCGGTTTTATGCATGGGCGCGACCTTACCCCTGCTCGGCAAATATTGCGTGCGCGGTCCTGATCGCGTGGGCTGTCCGCTCAGTGTCCTCCTCGCGGTGAACACCCTCGGCGCGGCGCTGGGCGTTCTTGCTGCCGGGTTCTGGTTGTATCCGGTCCTGGGTCTAAGGGCCACGACGCTTAGCGCGGTAGGCGTCAATGCCATGGTAGGAATCTTTTCGATCTTCCTCGGCTCCAGGCAGGCCGCGTCGGAGCCTGCTCTGGTGTCAATGGAGTCCATGCGCGCACAGCGGCACCCCTCCTTAAGAGATGGGGTGGCGGATCCATTTGGATCCGGACAAGTTACTCTCCCCGGCAGGGAAACGACTTTCCGGGAGGGATTCGTTCCCGTGCTGGGAGTTTTCGGCCTCACGGGCTTTTGCGCCATGGCCTACGAGGTGATTTGGACCAAGGCGCTCACCCTTATCATGGGCCCTACCACCTACGCCTTCACCTTGGTGCTGGCAGTATTCATCACCGGGTTGGCCGTGGGCGGATGGGCCTTCGGTCGTATCGCCGATCGCGTGCGCAATCCGGTCCGGCTGTTGGCCGCGACCCAGGGAGCCGCAGCCCTCTTGGCCCTGGCAGCGGGACAACGCATGGGCAACGGCCTTTTCCTTTTCCAGACCATCGACTACCGCTTCCAGGATCGGATCGACGATTCCTTGGCGCTTAAGTCCGCCATTTTGTTCCTCATCATGCTCGCCCCATGTTTTTTTCTGGGAGCCGCTTTTCCCTTGGTCATGCGCATCTCGGCCAAACCCGGGGGTCGGTTCGGGCGTTCCGTAGGCAGCGCCTACGCCACCAATACATTCGGAGGCGTACTCGGCGCATGGGCTGCCGGCTTTCTCCTCGTACCCCTGATGGGTTCCGAACGCAGCCTCGGAATGCTCGCGTTCTTGCAGGCGTTGGGCGCAGTGATGCTCGCCTTCGCGGCCTTCCGCGACACCGGGCACGGGATGATTGGTCAGGTGATGGCTTTCGCACCGGCTCTGCTGGCTGCTTTGCTCTGCGCATTCTATCCAAATTGGGATCGGCTTGCGCTCAGCCGTGCCGAGAGATTTCCCGATAGCGAAACCGTTTCTTCGGTTTCTTGGAATGACGCGCTATTTAACCGCCGGCCTGCCGCGCCACCCTCATTGATGCAGGAAAGCCAGGTCTATTACGGCGACGGCATCGGCGGATTCACTTCTGTCTGGAAATCCCGAAATTTGCTCGGCAGCGAGGAGTTCAGCCTGTTCGTCAGCGGAAAAGCCGACGCTTCCTCTCGCGCGGACATGTTCACCCAGGTGCTGCTGGCCCAGCTCCCGATGTTGCTGCATCCCGATCCCAAGCAGGTCATGGTCCTCGGCCTGGCCAGCGGGGTGACCTCGGGCGAAGTCCTCCATTACGGGATTGAACGCCTGGACGTTCTGGAGATCAACCCACAAGACGTTAAGGCCAGCGAATTCTTCAAGCCCTGGAACGGTAATGTGCTGGCTGATGCCCGGATGCGCCTCATCATACAGGATGCGAAGGCGCACCTGCTCCTGTCCGGATCAAAATACGACGTGATTATCTCCGAACCCTCCAATCCTTGGATGAACGGCCTGGCGGAGCTTTTCACTAGGGAATTCTTCGAGCGGGCCAAGGCCAGCTTGAATGAAGGCGGGATCCTGGTGGAATTCCTGCATTCCTATCAGATGGACTGGGATACGTTTTCCATGATCGGGCGCACGTTCTCCGGGGTTTTTCCCGAGGGGATGCTGGTTCGTACCATGCCCGATGACCGGCGCCTGCCCGGTTCGGCAAGCGATTACCTGTTGATCGGGTTTAAAGTCGCTCCCGACGCCGCGCGTCCCTCCTTGCGAATCAACCCGGAGAAGCTCGCCGCACTGTCCCATTCCCCAAACCTTCGCCTAAGCGATCCCCGCCTGCTGGTTCGCCTGATCGAAGCCGAGAACCTTACGGGCCTATTTGGACCGGGGCCCATACACACGGACGACAAACCCCTGTTGGAATTTTCCGCGCCCAGACTGCGCTTCACTTTCGACAGCCGGCCTATCGAGGCCGCCATCGCCATCCGCAGCAGTCTGCGGGATTCCACCCGCGCATTGCGGGACTCCTTGGCCGCGGATCCCGAGGGGCGCCTTGGATTCGCCGAATACGCCCTGTCGGTCTATAAGCCCTACGCGGGCATGATCGCCCTTCCCCAAGGGGATAGTTTGGGCCGGCGGAGATTCAAGGAAGGTTTGGATCGGTATTGCGCTGAAGTCCAGGTATCGGATTGGGACTTCCTGGATGATCCGGACTTGCGCATGTCCTGTTCGGCCGTAATGATGGGCGCCCTGAATCGATCCCTGAAGACGGGAGGTTCGGCAGCCATCTTCCTGGCCATGGGAGAAGTTTGCCTGGCCAATGGAATCGTTGGCAATGCCTACAAGTACTTCGGAAAAGCGCTGGATCTATCGGGCGAGTCGTCTTTTGTGGGCCAGGAGGCGAAAAAGCGAATGGATGAGATGCGGACTATTCTTGGCGAGTAGATCCCGCGTCAGGTGATTCTACTCCTTGAACATTTTTCAATTGGTCATTCCACGCCAAATTTCGCTTTTTTTTAGGACTGCAGCAGCCGCAAAATTAGACGTGAAAAACCGTTCTCAGCGTGAATACAATGGTCTTATATGTCCTTGTCACACAGCGACTTATGAATCATAGGCCTCCCTTTGAAAAACGTTTAAAAACGGCGTTTCCCGCCAGAATCACATTGCAGAACCGTTATGGGCGCTATATATTCCGCAAGAAACAATCCGTCGATGGAAATGGCCCGGGACGAGGGCAACCGGATGACACTCCTATTACGGTTCGTGGAGGACCTTTGCATGAAAAATCGAATTTTCGTTGCGGTTTCCATAATCGCGTCCATGGGGACCCTGCATGCGCAAACGGCGCCTAATGCGCTAACCGAGTGCGAAAAGCAAGAAGGCTTCAGGCTCATGTTCGATGGCACGAATGCGGACACCTTCCGGAAGAACTTCACGGAATACAAGCAGAACTCCGCGGACACGGCCCAACCGATCAGTTCCAACTGGAAGGTGGATGCCCCTTCCTCTTCCATAACCAACAGCCAGTCCAACACTCCCGATATCCGCACCAAAGTGACTTACAAGGATTTCGATTGGAGAATGCAATACCGCAACAGCGGCAATCAGGGAGTACTGTATCGCTTCCTCCTAACCCAGGCTGATGCATGGCAGACGGGCGTGGAAATGGCCATCGAGGATAACGTCAACATCGCCAACCAGAAGACGGCTGCCGGCGCCGTTTACGACATGTTCGCTCCGGCCAAGAAGGTATATAATGCCTATGCCAGCGAGAAGTGGAACGACCTGCGCGTGGTCGCCAAAGGCGACAGCGTGGAGCACTGGATGAACGGCGAGAAGATCGCGGGATTCCGCTTTAACAACGCCACCTGGAACACCGCGCGCGCCAACAGCAAATGGAAAGATTTTCCGAACTATTGCCGGTCCAATGCCGCGGATCCCACTTCCACCATCCTGGATGGATACCTGGGTATCCAGGGAAATCACGGTGGTACCTGGAAGTTGCGCACCATCAGGCTCAACAACGCGTCCGCCACGATCGCTTTTGGAGCGGAAAAGACCGGGTGCAGTTCGGACATCAACCCTGCGCGAGCGCGATCGGTTAAGGGCGCGTTTTCCTTCCTTCGCTCTACCCGCTCCGTCTCGGTCAGTCTTCCGGATTCCCGCGTCGACGAGGTCTCTCTCATCGCGTTGGATGGGCGCGAAGTCGCGCATGGCAAGGTGGACATGTCTATGCGTACCGTCAATCTGTCCGGCTGGAGCCAATCCGGCGTGTACTTGGTAAAGACCTTCGCCTCCGGTCGGCCCATGGGCAGCGGCAAGATCTTTCTCCAATAATCCCGTCTTGAAATTACGCCATCCCGATCTCTCAGGGAGATCGGGATGGCCGTCCTTACCGTCATTCCACATCCGGATCCGGACTCAACATTGGAATCCCGTCACTTCGCATTTAACCGCCAAAGACGCGTCTTATGACGCGCCAATGACGGGCCTCCGGTCCAGGGAAACATGCATGTTACGCGATTCGGAACATGCGATGGGTTGTGACCTTCTTGGTATCCGCAGTTGAATTCTCGAAATCCGGAAGTTTTGCAACGTCTTGTAATTACTATGACGTTTTCTAATTTCCAGCCTCTATCCGTTCGCGCATCCGACGACGGCGCGACGAAGTCGGCGGGAACTCCTTCCCAGAGAGGCAATGCCATGAAGGCGAATTGGATTCCGGCCATGCTCGCGGGGACCTTGGCCATAGGGTTCGCGGACGATGGGGCCAAGATCGAATACAAACCCCTTTCCATCGGCGCGCTTCAGGAATTCGGCGTGCTCAAGAGCGGCCGGTTCGGCGCGAAGCCTTCGTTCAAGGACGAATGGACGGATCACATGGGCGCCTTCCTCACCCAGGAAGTGGTGGCCAGCGACCGCCTCACCATCCGGGTCGGCCTTGGCGGCATCTTTGAGTTCCAGAAACCTGAAAAGCTAAATCCGAACTGGGGCGGCACCCAATACCGGAACTTCTTCGTCGGCCCCACCACGGCCGACCTCGACTACGCCATTCCGGTAGGCGGCGGATCCGTCTCACTCGGATTGGGCATGTTCGGTTTCAAATACAACCCCGACGCATCCAACCTCGGCGAATACCTTTTCCGCACCGGACCATATCCGGGGTTCATATGGAGCGGCGGATATTCATATGTGGGCGACAACCGCGCTTATCTACAGGGCCTGAAATCCCATTACGCCGCGGGCAACCTTTCCGCCGATCTATTGCTGCTGACGGAAACCACCATGCCACCCCTCTACGATCTATCGCTCGCCGCAATCGCGAAATACCGCGTGGCCGGCGGCCTCCTGGATCTGACCGCGGGAGTGAACTTCAAGCGGCTCATTTCCATCCATCCCTCCAAGACCAGCAAGCAATCCGTGAGCAATGCCTATTTCTCGCGCAACGGGCGTGATTGGACCGGCAAGTCGAGTTATTACGCCGAGCAAGAGAACTTCTTCCAAGCTCCAGCCGATCAGATGGGCCAGCAGGCCCAGGCGCTTCTGGACAAGCCCGGATCCACCCCGGATGACGCCACCCGGGCCGCGCAATTGCGCGCGGATAGCGCTGCATTGCATTTCAAGGCCATGCCGTTCAAGAACGACAAGGACTCGGTGCTGTACTGGACCCGGGCCACCAAGGAAGGCGACACTAACAAGGCTCCGCCGTCCCTCAGCTACTACACCCAGGCCGGCGTAATCGTCATGGCCGCGGCTGCGGTGGATTTCAAGAAGCTCATCCCTTCCGAAATGTTCGGCCCCAACGATCTTCGCCTCTACGCCGAAGTCGCATTGATGGGTGTCAAGGATTATCCCATTTTTTACGAAAAGAAATCGGAGCGCATGCCCATGATGGTGGGTTTCAACTTGCCCGGATTCCGATTCTTCGACCTCATCGCTGTGCAGGCCGAGTTCTACAAATCCCCGTGGATCAACTCATACGAGGAATCGGGGCAATTCAATGAATCCACCCCGTTCATTCCCGCGGGCACGGATCGGATTTTCTCCGAGTCGAGCTATAAGGACATCACGGGCAAGGATGACATGTACTGGTCGGTTATGATCCGCAAGGAGCTTGTCGCCGGGCTTTCCGCCACGGCGCAGGTCGCCCGCGATCATATCCGTTCGGTCAGCGAGTCTTCCTGGGCCGGACCGGGAACGGATCCGAACGAAATCTTCTATTCCAATAAGGACTGGTATTGGATGCTCCAGTTCAGTTTCGGGATCTGAGGCGGAATATGGCGACTGAAAGAAATAGGGGAGAGAGCATGGTCGATAAGCGGTTGGGCCTGGCTTTGGGCGCGCTACTCATGAGCGCCGTCCTCGCCGGCGCCATGGATACCAAGGTCGATTACAAGCCCCTGAAAATCACGGGCGTGCAGGAGTTCGGGCAGATTCAAAGCGGGATGCTCATCTCGACTCCCTATCAGCCGATGAGCGCGGAATGGCTCGACCATTTCGGCTCCTTCCTCACCCAAGAAGCCAAGGTCAACGAACGCTTACTGATCCAGATCGGCCTTGGCGGTACCTTTCAGAACGGAAAGCCGGAGCGTGTTGACGAAAAGTTCGGCGGTTCCCAGTACAAGATGTTCTTCATCGGCCCGACCATCGCTAAGGCGACGGTGCTGTTCGGCGAGGATCGCGCGAAGCCCGCCTTCTCAATCGGTGGCGGCATTTTCCCCTTCAAATACAACTCCCAGGCGGTGAACCTGGGCGAGTACCTGTTCCGCACAGGCGCGTATCCGACGTATATCATGAATGGCGGCTTGCTGATGATCGGCGATAACGCCGCCTACCTCCAGGGCTACCACGCGGCGGCCCGTCTGGGCAACCTTGATCTGGATCTGCTCATGACTACGGAAACGGGGATGCCGCCCCTATATGATTGGTCCCTGGCCGCCCTGGCCAACTATAGGATCATGGACGGCGCGATCGAAGTGGGAGCCGGCGTCAATTTCAAGCGCATTCTGCAGGTGGACCCGAAACGGACGGTAGTGGATTCAGCCGCCAACTCCTATTTCACCCGAAACGGCCGCCACTACGTCGGTGATCCTTCCTATTACCAGGAGCAGTTCAACTTTTACGACTTCAAAATCACCAATGCAAAGTCGCCCACCAGTGACACCATCGGGTTCGGCGCCAAGCGGGATGCGGCAAAGGCCGCCGCCGATTCGGTGGCTTCGTGGATAGATCCGGTTACCCGCACCGTTCCCGGAGCCAGCAAATTCACGCCCGCCGGTCCCATTTTCATGGCCAAGGCCGGCGTGGATTTCAAGAAACTTTTCGGTATCGAGACCAAAAGCCCTAAGGACATGATCCTTTATGGTGAGTGGGCCTTGTTGGGATGGGAGAACTTTCCCGTCTATTACGAGAAGCGCACGGATCGCATGCCCATCATGTTCGGGTTCAACCTCCCCACTTTCGGGTTGCTGAATCTGTTCGCCCTTCAGGGCGAGCATTTCTCTTCACCGTTCCAGAACAACTCCTATTCCCTCGGCGGCAGTAATTACGCCACTCCCTGGTATCCGAACGGAACGACCAAGGAATTCTCGGAAAAGGAATACAATGATCTATCAACCAAGGATGACTGGGCCTGGTCCGTGCTGGTCCAGCGCTCTTTCTATAGGTCATTTACGCTAAGCGGCCAGATCGCCCGCGATCACTTGCGCACGGTAGGCACGGATTGGTTCTACGGATCCCGCCTGGAGCCGACCGAAGACCTTCACAAAATCTCTGACTGGTACTGGGCCTTCCAGCTTGCCTGGTCCATCTAAGGGGAATGCGATGACTAAGGCGACCATTGCCGCTTGCTCCATATCCTTTCTGCTTGCTCTTTCCACCCGAGCCGATGAAGAACCCAAGGTAGAGGCGCAACCCCTGCATATCGGAGCTTTGCAGGAATTCGGCTACATAGTTGATGGTACCTATCTGGCGGGAACCGAGAAATCCCGGTTGGTACACCAGGATTGGGTCGATCATTTCGGCGCATTCATCACCAAGGATGTTACCGTCGAGGATCGCCTGCACCTGAGCGCTGGCCTCGGGGGCGTATTCCAGTTCCGCAAGCCTGAAACCGTGGGATTGGGCTTCGCGTTCCATCAGCGCAAGGCCTTCTTTGTTGGTCCCACCAAGGCCGAAGCCGTCTACGACATCGGCGAGGTAGGCAAGCCCTGGCTGCAATTGGGGACCGGCATGTTCGGCTACAAATACAACCCCCAGGCGGCCAACCTGGGTGAATACTTGTTCCGTTCTGGTGCTTACCCTACCTACAACTATACCGGCGGCTACGTTATCGCCAATAGCGCCGGCACGGCGCTGGAGGGCTTCAAGGCGTTGTTTCGCAAGGGGAACTTCAAGGGCGATCTTCTGCTCTTCACGGAAACCGGTCTCGCGCCCATGTACGATTGGTCCCTTGCCGGAGTGGCCTCATATAGCGTCGCTGACGGCCTGCTGGAGGTGGGGGCGGGCTTCAATCTGCAGCGCCTGATCCAGGTGCGCCCCTCGCGCACGGCCAATCCCGTGATCGGCAACAGTTACTTCGACGTCAACGGCGAAACCTTCGTAGGCCAGAAGGAATTTTACGGCAACCCCGCGCGTTTCTATGCTGCTCGGGCCGACAGCATGACCGCCAAGGATCCGGTGGCGAACGCCGCCAAGATCGAGGACTATCGCGCCCGCGCTGCTTCCTTTGCGGCCAAGGCCGTCATCGTGGACAGCATTCAGACGCTGGATGCCAGCGCCCGTCCTGCGACCAAGCACTACAGCGCCGCCGCCATATTGCTCATGGCACGCGCGACCCTCGACGCCAAAAAGTTATTCTCCAGCGACGCCTTCGGCGCCGAGGATTTCAAGCTATACGCCGAAGTGGATGTCCAGGGTGTGCAGAACTACCCAGTCTATTACGAGAAAATCACCGATCGCATGCCCGTCATGTTCGGGATCAACCTCCCGGGATTCAAAATCCTGGACCTGATCGCCGTACAAGGGGAATACCTCCACTCGCCTTGGCTGAACAATACATTCCAACGCGGTCGCAACGCCTTCAACACCCCTTATCTGCCGGACCCATTGGATGCGAACCTGTCCAAGGACGACTACAACGACGCGGCAACCAAGGACGATTTCAAATGGACCGTGCAGCTCAAGAAAAACCTCGGAGGCAATGTCAGCCTGTGGGCCCAAGCCGCCAGCGATCATTTGCGCATGCCGAGTTCGTTCTACTTCTACGGCCCCCAGTTCGATCATAACGAAGTCACGGCGCTGGACAACCAGTGGTATTGGATGGCCCAAATTTCCTGGGGAATCTAAGGAATACGCTTTTCATACAAAAAGACGGGGACCAGGAAAACCGGCACCGCGCAAGCCCCACCTTCCCCTTCCGGGGCAGTTCGCACCCGGTAAGCAGATAAAATCCCGCAGAGTCTTTACCGGTTCCCGGGTTATATTTGACTTTCTCCCATGACCACCCCCCTATCCCCCCGGCCCCGTTTCCGGCCAGTCAGCCGGTTTCCCGTCCATCCGTTTTCAAGGGCATCGGCAATGTCGGGTCTCCGTTTGGCGGTTTTATCCGGACTGGCTCTCATGGCTGGGCTTACCGCATGCGGCTCCCGCCAAAACTCCCCCGAAATCCGCATTCTGTGGGCCGAATGGCGCCCCTCCGACGCCTTGGCCGAACTGGGCAAGCTCTACCAGGCCAAGACCGGAGTCGCGGTCACGGTCGTGAAGAAATCCTGGGACGGCGCTTTCGGGGACGCGGCCTTTTCCGAATTCCGCAATCGCGACGACAACTACGACATCATCATCGGCGACAGCCAATGGATGGGCCTTGGGGTGGTCGGCGGACATTACCTGGAATTGACGGAATGGATGAAGGCCAACCTCAAGCTGGACGAACTGGAGCCGGCCGCGCTGAAATGGTATTGCGAGTACCCCAAGGGCGGCGCCCGCTACTATGCCGTGCCCTGCGAGGCCGACGCCATCGCGTGGGCGTACCGCAAGGACCTGTTCGAAGACCCGGGCCATCGCGCCGGGTTCACGCGCTTCCTGCAGGCCAACAAGATCTCGCCCGCCTTTCCCTTGGCGCCGCCGCAATCCTGGGAACAGTTGGCCTTAATCGCGCTCTATTTCAAGCAGGCGGTTCCGGGCATGGCGGGCCTGGTCATGCCCACTTCGCGCAACTACGATATGGCCACCATGAGCTTCGAGCCGGTGATGTGGTCGTTCGGCGGTGAGTTCGGCGATTACGTCACCAACAAGGTCGCCATCGATTCGCGCGGGACCGTGGAGGCGCTGAGGTTCTATACCGGCCTGATGCAGTCCACCTCACCGGGCGGCCGCAACATGGGATACGGCGAAGTGGCGGCGGAATTCATCGCCGGGCGCGCGGCCATGGCGTGCAATTTCTTCGCCTTCTTCCCCGCCATCGCCGATCCCGGAAACAATCCCGATTTCCATGATAAGACCGGATTCTTCAATTCCCCCGGGCACATGGGCGCCGACGGGACGTTCCGCCGCGCGGCGGCCCTGGGCGGCCAGGGCATGAGCATCAACGCGCACATCCAAGTGGAACGCCAGGAGCGCGCCAAAGCCTTCTTGAAATGGTTCTCCGAAACCCCGACCCAGCAGCTGTGGGCGGAAAAAGGCGGCTTCCCTTCCAACAAGACCGTGGTCGCGAGCCAGGCCTTCCGCAATGCCGCGCCTTACAATCCCTTGTTCGGAGAAGCCTTCCAGTTGATGCGGGACTTCTGGTCCGTCCCCGAATACGACGACATGATGAAATCGTGCCAGCGGGAATTTTGCGCCGTGTTCCAGGACGGGGCGGACCCGCAAACCGCCGTGCGGCAGATCCAGGCCGAGCATGAGGCCATCCTGCGTAAACGCGGGAGGATCCAGTGAACGGCGGCGCGTATGGGAGCGGGCGGAGCGGCCGGGGTGTAAACGGCGCGGGACCGCGCTTCCTATCCAACGCCGCGGTGCGGAATCTGTGCATCATGCCCGCCATCGGGCTGTTGATCGTCTTCAACGTGTTCCCGCTCTTGGCTTCGCTCGGCATCAGCTTCACCGACTACAATCCCATCATCGACGCATCGCCCCGGTTCGTGGGAATGGAAAACTACCGGGATCTGCTTGATGGCCCGCGCCAGGAGGTCTGGAAAGCCTTTTCCCGCACCGGCGCCCTGGTGCTGGTGACGGTCGGCCTGCAGACCCTGATCGGCTTCGCCGTGGCTATGCTGTTGCGTCGATCCTTCCGGGGCCGGGGACTGTTCACGGCCATCCTGCTGATCCCGATGATGCTTTCCCCGGCGGTGATGGGGTCATTTTGGCGCTACCTGTTCAACGCCGACTACGGCGCCATCAACTGGTTCCTGGATGTGCGCTGGAATTGGGACGGTTCGCGCGCGCTTTCCTTCTGGGCCGTCGCCATCGCCGAGGTGTGGATGTGGACGCCGTTCATGATGCTGCTGTCCCTGGCGGGACTCAGCGCCATTCCGCGCACGCTTTATGAGGCGGCGGAGGTGGATCGCGCCTCTCGTTGGTTCCGCTTCCGCCACATCACCTTGCCGCTGGCCGCCCCCATGGTGCTGTTGGGCGTGGTGTTCCGCGCCATGGACACCTTCCGCGTTTTCGATTCCGCCATGGTGCTGAACGGCAACCTTGAGGGCCAGCCCACCACCTTCGTCAGCGTCCTGTTGCATGCGCGCGGTTTCGGGGGCAGCCGCTCGCTGGGCGAACCTACCGCGCTGGCCTACCTGCTGTTGATAGCGTCCCTGGCCCTGGCCTCGCTGGTGCTACGCTATCTCGATCACGCGCACGGCAAGCGCGGTTCCCTGAACGGGGCGCGCACATGAAGGCCTTACCGGCCAAGCCGCGCGTCCACGTGGACCGCACCGCCCCCGTTCGCGCCGCGCTCCTGGCGGGCTTCGCCTTGATCAGCCTGGCGCCGGTTTTGTACATGGTCCTCACCGCCTTCAAGCTCCCGGCCGATACCGCGGCCCTGCCGCCGCGCTTTCTGCCCGGCGCCTCCGCGCCCGAGAACTCGCTCTGGTTCCGCTTCACCCTGCGGAATTTCCACCGCGTGCTGGCGGACCTCGGCACGCTCCGCTACCTGTTCAACTCCGTCTTCATCTCCGTGATGAGCACGGCGCTCTCGGTCGCTATCGGATCGCTCGCGGGCTACGGTTTCAGCCGCTTCCCCTTCCGCGGCAGCCGCGACGCCATCTTCTTCGTCCTGTCCACCCGCATGCTTCCGCCGCTGGCCGTGGCCGTGCCCATCAGCTTCATGTACAGCCGCATGGGCCTGCTCGATACGCGTTTCGGCCTCATCCTCCTCTACACCTGCTTCAATCTTTCCTTCAGCACTTGGATGATGAAGGCGTTCATCGACGAGATCCCCGTCGCTTTCGAGGAGGCGGCCATGCTCGACGGCCACTCCCGGTTCGAAGTCCTGTGGCGCGTGGTCCTGCCCCAAGCGGTCCCTGGCTTGGCCGCCACGGGCGTATTCGCGCTCATCTCTTCCTGGAACGAATACGCCTTCGCCCTCACCCTCACCAGCACCGACGCCGTGACCATGCCCGTCCGCATCCACGCCATCATCGGCGACAACAGCGCCATCCCCTGGGGCCCCTTGTCCGCAGCCGCCGTCCTGTTCCTCGCCCCCATCGTCTGTTTCGGCCTTTTGATGCGCAAGCATCTGGTGCGGGGAATGAGCTTTGGGACGGTTAAGGGATGAACCGGAAAGATTGCAAATTTAAAAGTGAAAAGTGAAAAGTGAAAAGTTGTAAAAAATCTGAATGGGCGGCTGTGGCGAACGGCAGGGCTTTCGCTGCCGCTTCCAGGGGGCGTAGCGCAGCGTTTGTCCCGAAGAGATTCGGACCACCGCCGCGACCGACCCCAATTTTCACTTTTCACTTTTCACTTTTCACTATCAACTCTCTTTTTTCTCACGGGGCAACCCTGTGAGAAAAGAATTCACCTTCCAACGCGCTTCCATGCTGGCAATGGCCCTCGGACTGGTCTTCATCGTGCAACCCTGGTCGCGGGGAATCTTCGCGTTCGGTTTCCCCTTCACCCTGGCAGCCATCCTGGCTTACACCGTGGCCGGCTGGGTGGGCGGGGATCGCGCGGAGCCGGTGCGCCACGATGATAAACGGAAAGCGGAAGCTGGCGCATGAAGGCAATGGACTCCCTGAACACGGGAACCCCGCGCATCCGCCTGGAAGGTGCGGCGCGCAAGTTCGGCGGCCACATCGCCGTCTATCCCACCGATCTGTCGGTGGCGCCGGGCGAGTTCGTGGTGATCCTGGGACCCAGCGGATGCGGCAAGACCACGACTTTGCGCATGATCGCGGGGTTGGAGTCGCCGTCCCAGGGAAGGGTTCTCATCAACGGCCGGGACGTGACGGCCTTGCGGCCCGGCGACCGCGACATCGCCTTCGTGTTCCAGATGTTTTCCCTGTACCCGCACCTCACGGTCAGGGACAACGTCGCCTTCACCCTGCTGGCCCAAGGCCTCCCGGCCGCCGAGGCCCGCCGCTGCGCGACCGAAATGCTCGGCCGTCTCGGCCTCGGAGAACGGGCGGAATCGCTGCCGCGCCTGTTGTCCGGCGGCGATCAACAGCGGGTGGCCCTGGCGCGGGCGCTGGTCCGCTCGCCCCAGGCTTTCCTGATGGACGAGCCCCTGGGCACGCTGGACGGAGAGCTGCGCGAGGAGATGCACGAGACCCTGCGGGACATCCACAACCGATCGGGCGCCACCACCCTGTTCGTGACCCACGATCAGGGAGAAGCCATGCGCCTGGCCGACCGCATCGCGGTGATGCGCGAAGGGCGCGTGGTCCAGTTCGACCATCCCCGTAACATCTATGAATCCCCAGCGGATCTTTTCGTCGCCGAATTCGTGGGCTCGCCGGGCATGAACATCCTGTCCGCCCGCCGCGAAGGCGAATGGGTAGCCACCGCCGGCCTGGACCTGATGTTCCGCGTGGCTGAGAACGATCGCGATCGCGATGCGATGGGGACGGGGACGTCATCGCCTGGCGGCGGCGAGATCCGGCTCGGCGTGCGGCCCGAGAACGTGCTCCTCAGTGAGAACGGCGCGCCCTGCGTGGTGGAGCAGACCCAGTTCCTGGGTTCTCACAATATTCTGTCCCTGCGGATCGGCGAAGCCGGCGCTCGAAGCGAAGCCGGCGCTCGAAACGAAGGCGGCTCCCGAAGCGGAGAGGGCCTCCGAGACGGCGGCTTCATCAAGGCGTGGATCCCGGCGGGCGTCCGCTTCGCGGAAGGCCAGACCGTGGGAGTCACCTTCCTGCCCTCGGGTTGCCGCTGGTTCGACGCCGCGACCGGCGGGGCATTGCCTTGGAAGACCCTGGAGGCGGTATGCCGGCCTATGCGATAGAAGGCCTCACCGTCGGCTTCGGAGCAGCGGCAGCGCAGCACGCGCTCGATGGGGTCTGGTTTAAGATCGAAGCCGGCGAGATCCTGGTGATCCTGGGCCGCACCGGATCCGGCAAGACCACGTTGTTGCGTACCTTGGCCGGATTGCAGAAGCCGGATGCCGGTTCTATCCGTGAGGTGGGCGAAGCTTCCGTGGACATCACGCGCCTTCCTCCCCATGCCCGCGATATGGCCATGGTCTTCCAGAATTTCTCGCTGTATCCCCACATGACCGTGCGGGAAAACCTCTGTTTCCCCCTGCGCGCCAAGGCCCTGGGCCTGGCTCCGGGTGAAATCGCGGCGCGCGCCGAATCGGCCGCCGCCGTTTTGGGTTTGACCGGTCTGCTTGATCGGGCTCCGCAAGCGCTGTCCGGCGGCGAAATGCAACGGGTGGCCATCGGCCGGGCGTTGGTGCGCCGGCCCAAGCTGTTCCTGATGGACGAACCCCTGGCCAGTCTGGACGCCAAGTTGCGCGAGCGCATGATTCTGGAGATCCACCGGCTGCAGCGCTCCCTGGGATGTGGCATGGTTTACGTGACCCACGATCACGCCGAGGCCATGAGCCTGGCCGACCGCATCCTCGTGCTCGATCAGGGGAAGGTGCTGCAGTCCGGCCCGCCGGAGGAGATCTACCGCCGCCCCATAGACACCCGCGTCGCGCGGATGCTGGGGCGTCCCGGCATCAATCTTCTGAGCGTCGAGGAAGCGGGCCGCATGGGGCTGCCGTTATCCGGAAAACGCACCCTCGGCATCCGTCCGGAAAATTGGCGGGTCACTGCCGATCCGTCCGGTCCCGCCGTGGCGACCGTGGTCGAACAACTTGGGCCTCAAACGGCCCTGGTCCTCGACGTGGAAGGCATCGTCCTGCGCGTGCTGGCGCCGCCCGCCTCGCGCTGTAAGGCCGGGGACCGCTTCCGCCTGGGCATGGACCCGGGCGACCTGCTGTATTTCGATCGCTGAATGCCGATGTCCGGATCCGCATTTTGGCTACATTCGGGGGTCTGGTCCTGGTCGTCGGGGCCCGCAAAGGAGTTTGAGTCCATGCCGAAATTGGCTTACCTACGTTTTGCCAGCCTCACGGCAGCGTTTCTCATCGTTATGGCCCGCCCAGCAGCGTCCCATCCCACCGGCGTTTCCAAGGTTGACATCACCTTCCGCGCCGACTCCGTGGAAGCCTCGGTAGACGTCAATCGGGACGATTTGTGGTATGCCTTGGGGTTCAATCCGGTGAGCGAAACGCCCCGCTCCGAATATGGTTCCATGAGCGATCGTATCGCATACTACTACCAGACCCGCCTCGACCTTAAGTTCGACGGGGCCTCTGCGCCCATGCAGGTGCTGAAATGGAAGAAGACCGGCGGGGATCCCGCGGCCAAGCTGGACAGCGCCGGGCTCTCCGACCCCAACATCATCCTGCACTTGGGTTGGAGGATTCCGGCGGGTGCGCGCCATCTGGAACTGGGCAGCAAGCTCTTCGCGGAACTGGAAGTGCAGCCGCTCTGCCATCTCCGCATCTTCGCCGGCGACGTGGAAATCAAACACAAGTTCCTCAGCCTGGATGACCGTTTCAGCCTGCCCATAGAGCCCGATTCGCTGGCGGCCATGGCGGCGGTCGCACGGCAACCGGCCTCCGCTCCGGGGAAGGCTATCCAGACGGCTGTCGAAGAGGAATCCGTCGTGGGAAGGTTCCTTTGGCTCGGTTTCACGCATATCCTGCCGGAAGGCACGGATCATATCCTCTTCGTACTGGGCCTGTTCTTCTTTTCCACCCTGCTGCGCCCGTTGCTGCTCCAGGTTACAGCCTTCACGATCGCCCATTCCATCACCTTGGCTCTGTCGCTGCTGGGGGTATTTTCCCTGCCCGCGGCCGTGGTCGAGCCTTTGATCGCCTTGTCCATCATGGTCGTCGCCGTGGAGAACATCTTTTTCCGGAAAATGCGACCCTCGCGGTTCCTGGTGGTCTTCGCGTTCGGGCTCGTCCACGGGCTGGGATTCGCCGGGGTGCTCAAAGGACTGGGCCTGCCGGAAGGCCAATTTTTCAAAGTCCTCATCAGCTTCAACCTGGGTGTGGAATTGGGACAGTTGGCCGTGATCGCGATTGCTTCCGCCCTTACGGTATGGATGTGGCGCCGGCCTTGGTATTTCCGCCGGGTGGTCGTTCCCGTCAGCGTATTGATCGCGGGAGTAGGCCTCTTTTGGTTCATCCAGCGTTTGATGTTTTATACCGGCTGAAGGACGGGTTCAAACCTCTCGACTCTATCTGAACTCAACCCCCCATCCTCCTCCAACCCTTCCCACCTCCGGTCGGTTCCCCAACCGGAGTTCCCAGGGACATTCGCTCTCCGAGGGAGAGCGGGATTTGGGTTCGCGGAGGTGATTTGGCGGGCCTTGTCCCTGTGGCAAAGCTATTATGAAGGGGTGGGTAACAGCGCATTTGACCGGTATTTTCCATTGGGAGGCGCTAAATTAAGGGCGGCCGTCTTTGTCATTTTTTCAGCTGGAAAAGCCCGGAATCTCGGCGGTAAATTGATAAACTATACAAAGCTTGGGTTTTTCACTTTGGTCCGTCCATTGGGGCCGGTCTATGAGAGGTACTGCGATTATGTTTAATTCACGTTCTGCCTTTAAACTGTTGCTTGTCATGGCATTTCCGGCCTTTGTGCATGCCCAAAATGTTACCTATCCAAATTTCGTGTATTGGAACGTTACCGACACCGCAACGGTTCCCAAGTTACTTTCAAAAACCGGTTTTTATCCGTCCACGGATGCTATGAATGGTAAGATCAAATCTCCCCGTCCCACTGCCTACCATTTCGAGGTGAACTCGGCTCTTTGGAGCGATGGGGCCCACAAAATGCGCTGGGTATTGAACAAGCCCGGCCAATCGATAAAGTATTCGGAAAAGGACGATTACTGGGGATATCCCGACAGCTCCGTTTTCGTTAAGCAATTCGCCATCGATACCATCCTGGGCGACTCGACTTCCCGGGTGCTCTGGGAAACCCGAATCCTCATGAACCGCAAAGACACTGCGGACTATGACACGGTCTCGCAGCCGGGCAAGAAAATCCCCCTCCTGATGGACCACTGGTACGGATACAGCTACAAGTGGAACGCGGATCAGAAAGACGCGCAGCTCATTGCCAAAGGCGGTCAGGACGATTCCATCCGCGTCTGGCCCAAGAACAAGGTCGGGGCCTCCATGGTGAAAAAGTGGCACGTCCCCAGCCGGGGAGAGTGCGACAAATGTCATCAAGTAGGTTACGCGGATACCCTGCACGGCCGCTCCGTGCTCGGCTTCTTCACCGCCCAGCTCAATCGCCCTCATCCGGATTCGGCCAACATCAACCAGCTGGAATACTTTTTCAAAAAGGGCGTGCTATCCGGAGTCAAGTCCGACTGGAATGCCACCAGCACCCCGCGCTGGTATGCCATCGACGATAGCACCAATCCCAAGGCCACCCTGGACATCCGGGCCCGCGCATACATCGCCGCCAACTGCTCCGGTTGCCACGGCACCCGGGGCATGGCCACCGGTGCCACCTTCGGCGTGTCTTTGAACTACGACTTCCATACCATGGAGGCTAAGATGGATTTCCGGCACAGGACCACCGGCTGGCCGTATGGCCTGGATGAGGATTCCATCCAGCCCAAGTATTACCCCAAGACGGATCTGGGCAACAACCCCAATGCCTACGACTCCCTGTTGATCGATCCCGCGCTCGTGGTGCCGGGCTATCCCCAGAAGTCGGTCATACTGTTCCGCCAGACCCAGCGTAACACCGAACCTGGCGTTTACGACCCCGATAGCAAGCAGATGCCTCCGTTGGCCACTTTCGAGGTGAATACCACGGCCGTCAACGTTATTCGCAAATGGATCCTGGAGATGCCGAAAGCCCCAGCTCCCCGTTGGGACGGCATCCGGTTGCATGCGGTCCGCACCAACCTGAAGGGTCCGGCCATACAGGGGCGCAATATCGTATTGCCCTTTGAACTCTCGGGACCCGGCCTCGTAAAGGTCTTCCTGACGGGCATCACCGGTCGCACGCTCGAATTAACCCAGGTGAGCCGCACCGCCTACCGGTTGCCGGACAACCTTACTCCGGGTGTCTACATTATCAAGGTCGGCAAACAGAACTTCACTCGTTACCTTTTTTGACCGTTGACCGTTGACCGCTGACCAGCCCCAAGGACCGCACGGATCCTTTCCAAAGACCCCGCCCACCAGCGGGGTCTTTTCCTTGGTGGGCCCGGCAAGGCGCGTACACCAGGGTCTTTCAAGGCCGCACCTTGTTGGTTTTTAGCCAGGCTTCTTCATTGTGATGCCGGCTTCCCGGCTCCCAATGTTATGGCTGCGGTATATCGTCGTGCCGCGCTTGCGGGCTGCCGCCGCCGTGGTTCCGGGCTACCGCGCGGGAGTCGGTTATCCGGGTTCACTGCCGGTGAGCGCTATTTCAAGGAAGCGCAGAACACGAACTTCTTCTCGCCGGGTTTGACCGATATGTTTTCGAACGGGATCGAGCTCAGGGGATTCCCCGCGGCGTCATGGGCCTGCACGGTGAAGGAATGCAACCCGGGTTTGACCGGAAGGCGCGCGATCTGCACGGTCCTGGGCAGGAGGAACCAGGTGCGCGTATCGGCCTGTTCGACCTGATCGGCCAAAACGTCGGTCCCGATGTTGAGCAGCAGGTTGATGATGGGGTTGCCTCCCGAGACGGCGGACTTGGTTTCCTGGGCGGCTATGGTGCGCGTCACCACGCGGATGACCGTGCGGATGAGCATGGCGGATCGGTTCTCCTCCAGGTAACGGCTCATGAGCGGTTCCAGATCGGTGAGGGCGGCGGTTTTGACCGGCGTGGGTACGGCCTCTCCGGCGATGCTGAAGTAACGGGTGCGCGAGATGACGTCCTTGACCGCTGGCATGGCGAACTTGATGTGGAAGGTGGTGCCGGATTGCGTTTTGCGTCCTCGCGAGGCCTTGCTTATCTCCGAAGCGGGCAGTCCCGGGGCAGGCAGGACCTGGGTCATCTCCTTGCCATTGGCGTCCTGGTAGTGGATTACGAGAACGCCGTCGCGGGCCCACGTGCCCCAGAAGGCGTTCTGGCCTAGGGCAGGGCTGCGGCCCGCTTCCCCGATTACGATGATCTCCGCGCCATTGGGATCGGCGGCGCCGGTCGCGGAAGCGGCGCCGGGCAATGCCGCATCCGTGAGCTTCAATTCCTGGATATCGGTTTCGCGATCGGTGGCTTTCAGAGTGGCGTAGGCGTCGCGCGCGACCAAGGGCGGCAGGGCCACGGGACTGTTCCGGTAGGCCTTCACCGCCTGGTACATGGAAATGGCGCCGTCGTCGCGTTGGCCCGCGGCCTGATACGTCAAGGCGGAGAGATAGCGGAACATGCCGTCGTCGGCGTACGCCTTCACATCCTTGCCGGCCTTGCGCTTCAGTTCCTCCAAGTACAATTGCGCCTGGCGCGACTCGACCAGGGCGTCGTCGTATTTGCCGAGCGCCAAATAATCGAAGGCCAGGAACTGGTGCAGCAGCACGATTTCATGGGGCTTGCCGCGGTAGGGGCGCACGTTGTCGTTGGCCACCAGGGACAATGCCTCGTTGCTGACGGATTTGGAGAAAAGTTCGTCGTGGACGCTCACGGCCTTGGACAGCTCCAGGATGCTGGAGTCGTAACGCCCGGAGTAATGGAGCAGGATGCCCAGATCCATATGATAGAGCAATTGGCTGCCGGAACCGTAGAGATCCTTGTGCTTGCGCACGTCGGACGCGGCTTTGGCGTAGTCATCTTTCTGGGCGCTTTCGGCGATTTTCTCGAAGCGCAGGAGGCTCTTGTCCGCGCAAGCGGCGAGGAACAATGCGCTGGCGATCACGGCGAACCGAAGGCAGGGGCGCGCCATCGCCGTCAAAAGTTTCAGGATGGAGTTCGGGAGGGGCACTTCAGGACCTCTTAATGCTTTGGCTGCTTTGGCTGCTTCGGCTACTGCGGGACGACTGCGACGGGACCGGCGGCATCAGCGATGCGGCGCGGGGAAAAACAGGGACAAGGCCGAATGGCCGCGAAGGCCGGGCTCCGCGTTCATCCCAAGGGCTGTGGCGGTCGGCCCGTTCCCGATCAGAACTTGGTCTCGCTGCGTTCGACGAATTTCTTGATCTTCTTGTCGCCGATCCACAGTTTCTTGTGGGTCTCGATTTCGACGAGCTCGAGGTTGGTTTGGTAAAAGACCACGGCCTTGCCGCCGTCCTGGTCGACGATGGTGTTGAGTTCGCCGATCATCATCAGCTTCGCTCCGCTCTCCTCGCCCGCGGACTGACGGGTTTCGACGGCCGAGTTGGTGGCCTGGTCGGCCTTTTCGTCACGGATCTGGTTGCGTTCGCCTTTGTTGGCGACGAACTCGACCTTGCCTGAATTGATCAGGGCGCGCTGGATGTCGTTGATGAAGGTTTCGGTGCTGATATGTTCGTGGCTTTTGTTACGCACTTCGCCGACCACGACCGTGGGCGTAGTCTTGTTGGCCGCGTATTTCGCGTACCAGGCGCCGCTCAGGGCGTCCTTGACCATTTCCTCGGCCACCAGGCGCGAGTCGGTATCGTTCCACTTGCCGGTCAGGTCGATAGTGGAATCATGGGACACACGGGTCACTTTGGTGGAACACCCCGTGAGCATGAATGCGGCGAGGGCGGATTTGAGCAAGCGTGATTTAAAGCGGGTCATACGGGCCTCCTAGGCGGTAATAGTTTACTTAAATGGACCTGCCCCATCAATCCAGGGCCGGATTCATCCAGGGCTTCCAAGGCGCGAAAATTATACATTCTTCGCATGGCCCGTCTGCCGGCCGGCCTGCCTGCTTCCACTAAACAGGAGAGCAGGACCGGCCTTCATAGCGGATTAACGCACGGGAAGCGTCAAACCGCTATGCAGGATTGAACGCCTCCTCGGATCTGGGGATAAGGCGAATCCAAGGAGGAATCATGAATCATCGACGTATCGCTATAACCGCAATTACCGCACTAGCCCTGGGCGCAAGCCTCGGCTTTTCCGCTGAAGCCGCCAAGGAAAAGACGGAAAGGAAAAACATCACCTTCATCAAAGCGGAGGGGACCGCGGACGGAAGCTCGGAAATAAGCCGGGAATCGGTCAAGGAGTGCATCGTGACCCTGCCCACGGTCGAGGGGCTGGAACCGGACGTGATCTCCGATTCCCGTTACCTGAAAGAATTGAACGGGGAAACTGCCAAGAACGAGTGGACCAAGATTTACACCGCAAAGATCACCATCAACTACCAGGTCTATAAGAAGGACCTTCTGATTGTCACGACCAAATCCGTGGAAGGCAAGGAACCGACCATCCGGGAGGTTGAGAAGCGCCTTCCCAAATCCCAGGATTTCGAATCCAACCCTGCCAACGGCGATACTTACGCGGGCCGCTCGAACCGCCAGTATTATTTCACCAAGCCGGAATCCGCAGTGGCCGATGTCAAGGCCCGGGCCAAGGTGTGGTTGAAGCAGCAAGCGCCTTTGGTTTGCGCGGACTCCAAGTAAGATTTTAATGACACTGTGGGTCCCGGGCTGATACTCTGCCCGGGGTCCGCCCTGTGCGGGGGTCTGGGCCGGCGTTGCGCCCAGTCGCTTTCCAACCGCGAAGAGGCTTCCGGCCTGCTCTGCACTTGCCGTTGGGCTTCTGCAACGCTCGCAACGCGTCGACCCCCCTGATTCCCCCGCGACAGCTCGCTATTGCTTTGCGCAGTGCCTCGCTTGGTGGGCTCCACTGATCGTCCCAGACCCCCGCACAGGGCGCCCCCCTGTCCGGTGGCCGCCCGGGAGCCGCAGTGGCATTGCCACCGGGGGAGTGCGCGCGATCTTGGTCGTCGGAGGTCGATGGCGTGGGAGCCCGTCGGATGGGGTGGATGGCGATGCGTTGGGAACGCAGGGAGGGTGGGCCACAGGGGTTGTTGAGACCACTGGGATGTTTGGACCACATTTGTAGATGTCGCCTGGGTGGCTCACATCCTTTTATAGGATGTTCGCGGGTTGCGGAGATCAATCGCAGGTCTGGGTTTCCCTCCAGAGAGAATCGTGACCATCCAGCCAGTGCGAGACCCCATCGGAAACTTTGCATAGCCTGTTCCAACCGATACTCAGAAAAATCGGATTCAATGCGGAGACTTCTTCTGGAAGGGATCTCAAGTCGTTGTGATCCAGATGTATATCATGGGCGAACTTGAATTCTGAAAAGGACGGGGGAATGGAATCGATTCCCAACCCGCCCGCATTGATGCTTATCGCATGGGGTGAAGCGCAGTCGATTTCCGTTTGGCTGGCGTATTTTGAAGGGTGCAGGGAATCCAGTCCGTTCACCCGGACAAACTCCAGCAGCGCTTTCTTTTCGGTTGCATTGAGCGCGACTTGATCCTCGCAGGAGTATCCGATGAACCCGCATCCCATATGGAGACCCAAAGCGAAGCCCAGCATCAATACGATCCGGACTATCACTCGAATACGCTTTTTGGTTCGGGTCGGTTCCATGATCAGGAAACTAACAAGCATCGGAGGACGAGCTTCGTTTTCGGGGCATGCCCCGCAATTAATCCAAGCGTGGCACAAGGGGCGTTTTGCCCCGAGTTGAAAGGGAGAGTACCCGCGGGCGGAATGCGGGCGAGTGCGGGAGTAAAAGCAGGCGTTCGGACAGGCGGAGCCCCGAGAGGCCCCGCCCTAGCGGGTTCAGTACTTCAGCTTCTTGACCTTGGTGTTGCGCAGGGGCGAGGAGAAGAGGAAGGCCACGTCGACCCCGACGCCGCGGTCGCCGGCCGTGTTGGCCACGACGTGGAAGGGCACGCGGATGCGGAGCTGCAGTTCATCGAGCACGTCAAGAAGCATGCCCGCATGCACGGTGCCCGAGGCGCCGATGTCGTTACCGAAGGACGAGCCCAGCTTGTCGAAGTAGCGGAAGCCGCCACCTGCCCCGATGAACGGCTTGAAGTTGCCGGTGGCGAGCAGGTAATCCAGGGTGAGGTCGCCGCCCCAGTTCTGCCCTGGGAGCATCCAATCCAGATCCAGACCCGCCACCCAGTGATCCTGGAATTGGATGGACTGGGTCACGGTCAGTTTCAGGAAGGTGGGACTCCGATCGGACAATTCGTCGTTGAGAGAGGAAATTACGCCTCCGCCAAGTCCGAAGCTGTAGGGCGAAAGGGACGCCACTACGGTATCGGGTTTTTCATTGAGATTCAGTTCTTCGGCCATCGCCTTGGGACCCGCGAAGGCCAGAAAGGCGGCTAAGGTCAACATACTCGTCTTCATGGATGCTCCTTGTCCTTGATCAGGACTTTCAACCCAAAAAATACAATCCGGGCCGGTCGTAAACCCCATTTTCATCGTAACGGGGGGTAGACGGCGGCCTATGGATTGAAAGACGCATTAATAGCTAAATTGTGCTATGGGAAACCGAACAAATGGCGGTACTGTTTTCGAGCCTGCTTTTTTTCCTCCTCTGCACCATCACCTTTTTTCCTGGTATGCACCGTTTTTACGCCAAAAATCCCGCTTTCATGGGGATGATCTTCACTGTTTCCGCCTGCTTTCTCGGCGTATTTGCGGCCTCGGAATTCTCGCGGTCCGAGGAGCGGCATGACCGCATGGCGCGCGCGGCGAACCTGATGGACATGACCAAGGAAAGCCTATCCGCGAACCGCATCGAAGCGCGCATTCTTTCGCAACTCGAGCCGGAAGCGCGCGGGCGGGATCGGCGACATCATCTGAACGGATACCTCAGGGAGTCGGCCTTTGCCCATGGCGTGCTCGCGGCTGAGGCGGAGTTCCAGCGCGGCAATATCAGGCGCGGCGATTTGACCGAGATCCTTCAGGAGTGGACCGTAAAGAAATCTCTGCCGCAGATTTTAACCGCGATCAGTCTCGAGGCCGCGCGACCGAAAACCGATACGTAACTCTGAGGATACCCATGTCCGCATTCCGTCCCCTTCGCGTCCAGGTCTTCCAGCATGCCGCCTTCGAGGGTTTGGGATCAATGGAATCCTGGTTCCGCGGCCGCGGCCACACCCTGTCGCATGTACGATGGTACCAAGGAGAAGGCGTAAAGGCTAAGGCGGCGGGAGGTCCTGAAGCGGATTGGTTGGTGGTGATGGGAGGCCCGATGGGCGTGCATGATGAGGCCGAATTGCCCTGGTTGCGCGACGAGAAGCGCGCCATCGAATCGGCGCTCAAGCGCGGTGCTGCGGTGCTGGGCATATGCCTTGGGGGTCAGTTGCTCGCGCAGGTGCTGGGGGCGGAAGTAGCGCCCAACCGCGCCAAGGAAATCGGTTGGTTTCCCGTAGACCTGTCTCCGGATGCGGCGGACACTTGGCTGGGGCGCGTGTTTCCGGCGCGGT
>JBDSIO010000027.1:0-10448 GCA_039917895.1 Fibrobacteria bacterium
CCGTACTTCTTGCCGGCGGCCGAGATGCCGCCGCGGCCCTTGGCTTTGACGAAGGCGAGGATGACGCGCTTCTGTTCGTCCGTATAACGCTTGCCCGTGTTCCCTTTTTTTCTCGTCTTTGCCAAAGCCGTTTCCTTTTTTAAGGTCCCCGAAAAACTAGTAATTATTCAATTTAAACAATCAGACGGGAATTAGCAAAATCATTAGTTGTGAGCCCGTGACGGTGGTATTACGGGCGGAATTCCTCATCCGACATAGCATTCATGGTGTACCAGAAATCCGGGGTCCAGATCCCCTTTCCGTCCTTGGATTTCACATCCTGAAGATGGACATGCGCGACCTGCTGGGGCCGCAGGCCCTCCATTTCCAGGTAGATTCGCAGGCCGTCCGTCGAGGCGCGCGCCGATTTCACGGGAACCGGAGAGAGGTCCTTCTGCGGCCCGCCATATGCGTCCGTCGGTTCATACCACCATTGCTTCGCCAGGTAACTCGCGGGTTCCAGGGCCGAAGGGCCGGGAGGGGAGGAAAAGGTGAGTTCGAATCCGCCTTTTCGTGATCGCACGGTCAGGATCTCGAAGTTGGATTTTCCGTTGGGACGCAGGCGTTGCAGACCGGAGAGCTTTCCGCGCCATCCCCAATTCTGCACGTCGCCATTGCCGAGTCCGCCCAGGTAAAGCGATCCGTCCGGACCCGCCAGCATGCGATGCACCCCGGCTTCGAATCCGCCGGAGAAGCGCAAAACGCAGCCTTGCCATTCCCCGCCGACCATTTCCAGGAAGGCGCGCCGCACCACGCCGAAGGCGATGTCGCCGAAAAAAATCTGCCCAGCATAGGGGCCTGCGGACATCATCACCGGCTGGGTCGGAGACTTGGAAACGGTACCATAAGGCAGCCAGACCGCGGGAGGCGCTGGGTAGTTATCCTCGAAGGGCGCGGCGGGTTTTACCTGATGTCCGTAGGTATGCCCGGCCTTGAGATGGACGAGTTTGTTCGCGGGTAGCCAACTTCCCTGGTTGTCGGTGGCGAACAGACCGCTGTCCGGCCCCAGGCACAGGCCGTCGGGGGCGCGCAGGCCGGTCGCGACCGTCTCCACCTTGCCATCCCCACCCATTGCGATCAAAGAACCCCGCATCGGGTTTTTCTGCGGAACCAGGGTTTTGCCCGTGGCGCCCGCGCCCACGGACAAGGCGGTATAAAGGCGCCCCTGCGTGCGCACGAGGCCGAAGGACCATTCATGAAACGAACCGCTGTATGGCACCGCTCCGATGACGCTTTTCGACTCGGGAACGCCGTCGCCGTTCTTGTCCGTCAAGGCGTAGATGCGATCCTGATCCGCCGCGAAAAGCGTGTCCCCGGCCGCGGCCAGGCCCATGATCTCCTTGAATCCCTCGGCCGACCCGAAGGCTTTGCGGACCTTTATTCCCTTGTACGGCCCCTCGTATCCGGTGAGAATCCAGATCTCGTTCGGCCGCCAGGTGCTGATCGCCATGCGCCCTCCGGGCAGGAATTGCATTCCGGATACCCGGGGTTCGAATCCCGCCGGGCGAATGACCGATAGATCGAAGGCGGGATGGACGACATCCTCTTCCGTTCCCATAGCGAAAACCGGCGCGACTGTCGCCGCCAAGGCAGCCAAGGCCGTTAAGAGAAAACCGATTGATTTTTGGCTGGCCATAAGGATAAGTTAGCAAGCGGGGCAGCCGCGGACACGGCCGCGAATGGTGCCTGAGGATTCAGGTAGGGGCGGAAGGGGCCGAAGTGGCGGAAGGGGCGTAAGGGGCGGCAAGTCCGGGCCGGGTTGGGAAGCCACTGTGTATATTTTTTCCCATGAGGGCGCCGCTCGATTCCATTTTTTCCGGGGATCCTCCCTCCCTTCTTTGGTCCGCGCCTGGTTTGTCCACCAAAGCCCCGCCCGACCATGGCTCGGAAGGCCGCGCGAAACAGGGGGCGGCGAGGAACCCTTCAGGATTGCTAAGGCCCGGGGAAGTCCGGAAGGCCGTGGCGGATTTGGCGGGACGCCTGCCCGACACACCCGCGCCGGATCGTCTGCGCGTGCTGGAAGGGCTCGCGCTCCTATGGCATGACCATTGGGATGCCGCCCATGAAATCGCCCAGTCCCGGGAAGGCGACCCTGATCACGATCTGCTGCACGCCATATTGCACCGGCGCGAGGGCGACTTCGCGAACGCGGGTTATTGGTTCGGCGGGTCGGGGAATCATGCCAGTTACCCTCTGCTCGCGCGCAGGCTTTCCCTCCTTTCCGCCGAAGGACTTCTGGCGGCCGGACTCCAGCAGGAACGCTGGTCGGCCCGGGTCTTCCTGGCGGCCGTGCGCACAAGGTCTGAAGGGGCGCGGGACGGACGTGCCCCGGCCTTTTCGGGTTCTTCGACCTCTTCGACCTCTTCGACCTCTTCAGCCTCTTCAGCCTCTTCGGCCTCCCCAACCGAAGCGACCCTGGTCCTGGTCCAGGCGGAAGAGTTCCACGCCTTCGCGGACTACTTGATAGGAGTCTCATAGGATTCTGATTCAACCCTGATCCGGCCATTATCGGATCATGAGCAGGTCCTGAACCGGGATTGCTACGTTTGCGAAACGCGTGAAAGCGGGAATGACCGCTTTATCCTCGCAAGGGAGCCAACATGCTGATCCAGGAAGATTTCGCCGACCTTTCCACCCCGAACGGAATCATGCGGGCGCACCGGTTCCAACCCGCTTCCGGGGGGCCATATCCCGGACTGGTCCTGTTTTCCGAGATCTTCCAGGTTACCGGACCCATCCAGCGCACCGCGCGCCGCCTGGCCGCCCACGGCTACATCGTGGCGGCCCCGGAAGTCTATCACGAGTTCGAACCCGCCGGTTGCGCCCTGGCGTACGACAAAGCAGGCACCGACAAAGGGAACCGCTATAAGATCGAAAAGGAGTTGGCCGCGTACGATGCGGACGCGCGCGCCGTCATCGCCCATCTCCAATCGCTGCCCCGCTGCAACGGCCGTCTGGGTTCAATCGGCATCTGCCTGGGGGGACATCTCAGCTTCCGCTGCGCCATGAACCCGGAAATCCTGGCGGCCGCATGCCTCTACGCCACGGACATCCACAAGGGCAGCCTGGGCAAGGGCCTTAAGGACGATTCCCTCGCCCGCATTCCCGAACTCAAGGGGGAAATGGCGATGATTTGGGGCAAGCAGGACCCCCACGTGCCGCAAGCGGGCCGGGACCGGATCTACCGCGCCATGACGGAAGCCGGAGTGAACTTCACCTGGCATGAGTTCAACGCCCAGCACGCCTTCATCCGCGACGAAGGCCCGCGCTATGACGCCGCGCTGGCGGATCTGTGTTATGGTTTGGCGTTGGAGATCTTCGACCGGAGGCTGCAGGCGGGATGCCTGGGGGCGCCTGCGGGAGCCATCGCCACGCCAGGGCCGTTGAAGCTGGGTTAGATCGCTACGGGATTGCGAGAACGGAAGCGCGCGATAGGCCCTCGCCATCCAACACAATCATGCGGGCTGAACCTGGCTTAGCCAATGACGGATAATCGCGCTAAAGATTGATTGCCTTGCACAGGTCCTTGTAGATACGCCCCACGCGCTCGACCTGACCCTTGGCCGGAAAGCGCTCGTAGAAACCCTCGGACTTGAAGTCGTTCTTCAACTCGATCCAGGGCTGCAGGCGTTCGACCCAGCGCTTGACGCGGCCCAGGGAAGGCTCGCTATCCTTTTCGGACAGGTCGGCGCAGACTCGGATGAAGGCCTTGAGGGTCACCGGCTTGGTGACCATGTGGGTCGCGTTCTTGCCCCAGGTTTCGCCCCAGACCTGCGCCGATGCTTTGAGGAAATCGCGCAGCTGTTCGTAATAGCGCTCTGCCTGATGGGTCGGGGACAGATCCTCCTTGGGATCCCATTCCGACTTGACCCAGCGGTTGACTTCGTTGAACAGTTCCGCCTGCAGGATCCACTTCTCCAGCTTGCTCTTGCCGCCGAGGCGGTTGATCCTGTACTGCAGGGGGCTGTCGTCGCGGCCGTACAGGTGCTCGACCACCCGGGCGGCGCAACGCTTGTCCGGGGAGGCGAACGACACGCGCTCGTACAGATCCACGAGATGGCTCTTGTTGATGCGCGTGGGCGTGGAGTTGATGATGACGAACATTTCCGTGGCGAAATCCTCGCTGCGGCCGTCGAAGATCACGCAGGGCACGTTGATGCTGGCGGCCTCGTCCGGGCGTTCGCGAAAGTAGAAGTGCAGCGCGGCGAGGCGGTGCTGGCCGTCGATGATGAGGTACTTGCCGTCCGGGTCCGTGAGATGTCCCACGCCCTCGTTATCGCCGATGCCGCGGAACCGCAGCTTTTCGGCCGTGAACAAAAGGACCGTGCCCGGGATCGGAGGCTGGTTGCTGGCGGTTTCGTAGAAGTTGCGGATGGACCTGATCTTGTCCCTGGCCATGGTGCGCTGGAAGGCTTTGTCCGACTTTTCGATGCGGCCGATGAATTTGGCGATTTCGTCCCCGTCCGGAGCGGCTTCGGCGGCGATGGGCGTGCCCTCGTCGTAGAACCGGCTGCTGAATCGCACCTTCTCCAGAAGCGCTTTCGCCGGATAGGCGGCGAAATAGAAGATGGCGTCTTTCTGTCGGACCTGAGTAGCCAGCATAACATCGACCTGCTTTTGTGAATAAGGAGGGTATCCACTTGGGTCATTCCCTAATGGAACCGGTCACGGCACCAAGAAAAGATATCTAGAAGGCCGGATTCTGTATATGAATTGGGCCAACTTTCCTGGCTCTATTTCAAGCTTGCCGGAAAGATCGGCAAGAATCCGGTTCGGATAGGCGGGTATCATGCAGGAAACGTCCCCCCCCAAGGCCTTTTCGTCGGGATGCGGGGTGACGGTCAGGGTCGGTTGACCAGGATACCCTGGCGGGTACTCTGGCGGATACCCAGGGAATCCCCACGCTACCGAAACATGCCGGTTCCCAGGGCAAACGCCAAAGCCGGGAAAGCCGGGAACGTTACTCCCGGCTACGGTTATGGTGGAATCCGATGGTCCATCCGGACCGGGGATTTGTCCGTTCACCCCGAAGACGCTCGAATGAGGTAGTCGGGGTTGAATCCTACGACCGGCGCGCCACTCCCCCCATCGGAAAAGCCAAAAAAAGCCGGAAAAGCTACTTTAAGACCTTCGAAGGAGCGGAAAATGCCGCTCCCGCAGGAGCGCCATGGATCCCCGGCAATTTCCCGATAAATGGGGCCGTTTCGGCCAATTCGGCGGAAAATACGCCCCCGAAGTTTTAATGCCAGCGCTGGAGGAACTGGAAGCCCAGTACCTGGCGCTGCATCAGCAACCGGCTTTCAAAGCCGAACTCGATCGGCATCTTAAAGAATTCGTGGGCCGGCCCTCTCCTCTGTATTTCGCCGAACGGCTGACGAAAAAATGCGGTGGGGCCAAGATCTACCTCAAGCGGGAAGACCTGAACCATACCGGTGCCCATAAGATCAACAACTCCCTGGGACAGGTGCTCGTCGCCCGGCACATGGGCAAGCGGCGCATCATCGCCGAGACCGGAGCCGGACAGCATGGCGTGGCCACGGCCGCCGCCGCCGCCAAGTTCGACATGGAATGCGTCATCTACATGGGACGCGTGGACATGGAACGCCAGGCCCCGAACGTGCAGCGCATGCATCTGCTCGGCGCCACGGTCGTGCCGGTGGAGTCCGGCAGCCGCACCCTCAAGGACGCCATCAACGAAGCCATCCGCGACTGGGTGACGAACATCGACAAGACCCACTACGTGTTCGGTTCCGCGCTCGGGCCGCATCCATACCCGCGCATCGTGCGCGACTTCCAGAAGATCATCGGCGAAGAAACCGAGGTCCAGATGCTGGAAAAGGAGCAGCGCCTTCCCGACCTGCTGATCGCCTGCGTCGGCGGCGGTAGCAACGCCATGGGCATGTTCTACAACTTCCTCGACAAGCCTTCGGTGAAGATGATCGGCGTGGAAGCCGGCGGCCACGGGGTGCTGACGGGCATGCATGCGGCGCGTTTCGCGGGCGGCACCCTGGGCGTGCTGCACGGGGCCAAAAGCTACGTGCTGCAGACCCCCAATGGGCAGATCGCCGAGACGCATTCGATTTCCGCCGGACTCGACTACGCCAACGTGGGTCCGGAACACGCCATGTACCGGGACCTGGGACGCATCGCCTATACGTCCGCGACCGATGAGGAGGCCCTGGACGCCTTCGCGACCCTGAGCCGCCTGGAAGGGATCATCCCCGCCCTGGAAAGCTCGCATGCGATATCCGAGGCGTTGCGCATCGCCCCCAGCCTTTCCCCCGAGACCCTGATAGTCGCGAACCTGTCGGGCCGCGGGGACAAGGACATGGCTACCGTGATCGCGGCCATGGAAGCGCGAAAGAACAAAGTCTCGGCGACCATTTCGGCGGCCGTAAAAGGCCTGGAATGAACCGCATCGACGCCGCCTTCGCCCGCCTCAAGGAAAGCCGCATGAAGGCGTTCATCCCCTATATCGTCGCGGGCGTGCCTGGCCCCAGCGAGACGGTCGAAATCGTACTGGAGCTGGAACGGCTCGGGGCCGATATCGTCGAACTCGGCTATCCGTTCTCCGATCCCATGGCCGATGGCGTTGTCAACCAGGCCGCGGCCAATCAGGCCCTGGCCTCCGGCGTGGACGCCGACGCATACTTCGCCATGGTGGCCGAGATCCGCAAGCGCTCGCAAATCCCGCTCATCTTGTTTTCCTACCTCAATCCCATCTATAAGTACGGCATCGATGCCTTTGCGCGCCGGGCCAAGGCCGCGGGCATTGACGGCTTCCTATTAGTGGACATGCCCGTCGAGGAAAGCCTGGACACCCAGGCGATCTGCAAACGGGAGGATATGTCGTTGATTTTCCTGGCCGCGCCCACCACTACCCAGGAACGCCTGGAGAAAGTGCTGGAAGGAAGCTCAGGATTCCTTTATTACATCTCCCGCACCGGCATTACCGGCGAGCAGGACGCGTTTCAGAAGGACTTCGAAACCAAGGTGGCCGTCATCAAAGCCAGATGCAAATTGCCCGTGGTCGTGGGCTTCGGCATCTCCAAACCGGACCATGTCCGCACCGTGTGCCGGCTCACCGACGGCGTGGTGGTCGGCAGCGCTTTGGTGCGCCGCACCCTGGAGAAGAAGCCCTTCGCGGAAATGCTCGCGGACATCCGCACCCTGATCGCCCCATTGGCCGGGCCCACCAAGGAAACATGGAACTAGGCGACTGGCGCAAGCGTATCGACGCGCTCAACCTGCAATTGCTGGAATTGCTCAACGAGCGGGCCAAATGCGCCCAAGCCATAGCCGAACTAAAGAAAAAGAAGATGCTCCCCATCTATGATCCCCTGCGCGAACAGCAGGTCTTCGAAGCCGTCCTCGGCAAGAACGACGGCCCCCTGACCGACGAAGCCATCCGTCGCATATTCGAGTGCATCATCCTCGAACACCGGCGCCTGGAGGAGCATACCTGATGTCCTACCGCCCCGCCCCCATCGCCTGGCAACCCGAGCGGATCGCCGTGGTGGGCCTGGGCCTGCTGGGCGCCTCCCTGGCCGAAGCCGCGCGCAAGCGCTGGCCGGCCCTCCGCCTCAACGCCGTCTCCTCCTCCGCCACCCTGGACAAGGCCCGCGCGGCGGGTCTGATCACCTCGGAGGATAGCGCCTGCGACTACGATCACATCGATTCCGCGGTGGCGGAAGCCGATCTCGTGATCCTCTGTACGCCCATCGATCACATCAAGTCGATCCTGGAGAAATGGGCCGCGCACCCTCCCGCCTGCAAAGCCGGATGCATCATCACCGACGTAGGCAGCACCAAGGCGGAAATCTGCGCGCTGGGCCGCAAGGTCTTCCCGGCGTTCCGCGCCTCGGGCGCCCTTTCAACGAAGGAGGCAAAGGGTGCCAGGGGGGCCATCTTCATCGGCTCCCATCCCATGGCCGGTAGCGAAAAGACCGGTCTGGAAGCCCGCGACCCGCTGCTGTTCCAGAACGCCTCCTGGGTGATCTGCGCCGATGAAGCGCCCCGGAACGATCCCGCCGTGCCCCAATCCGGACCGGAAACAGCACCCAAGGCCCCGGCCCTGATGGCCGAAGCCGCCGATCGTCTGGAAAGTTTCGTCCGCGCCCTGGGCGCGCGCACGGCACGCATGCCCGCGGAATTGCACGACAAAGTGGTGGCGCACGTGTCGCATCTGCCTCAGCTGCTGAGCACGGCCCTGGCCAGCTACATCGGCGAACGCAACAACGTGGTCGATAACTGCCTGCAGATCGCGGGCGGGGGTTTCCGCGACATGACGCGGCTGGCGGGATCGTCCTTCAAGGTATGGGAGCCCATCCTGCGCTCCAACCTGGCCGCCGTGCGCGAGGTCGTTTCCGGCTTCCGCGAGCATCTTGCCGCCCTGGAAGCGGGGTTGGAATGGGATTTGGCCAAGGACTTCTTCCGGGACGGCAACAAGCTGAGGTCCCGCCTATCCACGGCCAGGAAGGGCTTCGCCATTCCCCTGGCCGAGATCCTGGTGGACCTGGAAGACAAGCCCGGCGCGCTGGTGAAGGCTTTCGCCCCTTTGGCGGCGGCGAGGATCAACATATTGGATGTGGAAATCCTGAAGGTGCGCGAAGGCGAAGGCGGAGTATTGATGATGGGGTTCCATGGGAGTGACGAGGCGAATGCCGCGCTCGCCCGGTTGGAATCGGCTGGATTTAAAGCGAGGCTGCGATGAAGGCTGAGACGCAGAAAAGGCTGGTATGCTGGTGTTGACGGAGAACTCCGTGGAAGTCAAAAGGAGCAAGCGGCTCAAGGGCCAACCGGTGCTGCAAGGCGACGGGCTCACGGGCTTCCAGGCCCTGCTCATGGGCGCGCTGGCCGAAGGAGCCACCAAGCTGGAGAACCTGCCGGACTCGCCCTGGTTCCGCGACATCCTGCAGGATTTCATCCGCATGGGCTACGCCCAGCAGGCCCTGGACGGCCATTGGATGATCCACGGGGGTAGCGCGCCGGTTTCCGGTCCCGAGCCCCTGCGCGTGCGCCATGAGGCCGAACTGCTCACCCTGGCCGGATTCCTGGCCGCCAAGGATTGCCGCCGCTCCCTGGCCATAGATCCCGCCTGCGTATCCGGTGAGGCCATGGAATTGCTCGGGCGTATCCTAAAGCTGGAGAAGCCTCCGGAACTGGTGAAGGCCTCGGACATCGGCCTGGCGGAAACCGCGATGGATGCGGAGGCTTCCGAATTGCAGGAACCGGTCCCGGAAACGGAGGCGTCCGAAATCGATCCGGATGGACCGGAAGCCGATGCGGACGGAACCAAAGCGGATCCTTATGCCGAAGAGAACGCCCGCATCGCTCCCGACGAGGGCTCGGTGAGCGCTTCCGCAATGGCGTTGGAACTGCTCGAGGCCGAGGATGAAGAGGCCGTGGCCCGAAAAAATCGGGCGAAGGCCGCAGCGGCAGCGAAGTTGGAGAAGGCCGAAAAAGCGGAGAGGGCGGCAAAGGCGGCGCTGCCCAAAGGAACCGATCCGGATCAGGAATTCATCCTCCTGCAAGCTCCCATCGGCCTCACCCCCAGGACCTTGCACCAACTGCGTCCCGCCGGCGCGGCGGCTTCGGTGTGCAAACCGGCCGACTTCGGCTGGGATGAATATCAGGCCAAGCTCGCGCTGTTGTCGTACCACCTCGCTTCGGGCCAGGCCCTGGACCTGTCGCTGTCGAAGGCGGGACCCGATTGGCTGGAGACCCTGGCCGCCCAATTCGGCGGCCCCATCCGCGTGGAAAAGAACGAAGCCCCGGAAGGCGACGAACTCGCCCGCCGCATCGCGCGCCAAATGCGCGCCGCGGGCAAGACCGAGGCCCACACCCGCATCCGCCTGGGAGCGGGCGCCAAGCTCAAGCCCCAGACCTACACCATCCCCGCGGACATCGCCCTGGCCTCGGCTTATTGCCTGGCGGCCACGCTCATCAAGGGTTCCGACGTGACCTTGGAGAACGTGCCCCTTAATCCCTCGCGGGCCGGTTTCATCTCCGCCCTGCGCCGCATGGGCGCGGACATCGAAGTGGTAAGCCGCCGCGAACGCAACGGCGAAGGCCTGGGACTTTTACGCGTGCGTTCGGCCGAGCTGTTCGGCAAGCGCTTCGCCGCCGACAACCATTCCGGCATGCGCGACGAAATCTTCCTGCTGATGGTGGCCGCCGCCTTCGCCGAAGGCGAGACCGTGCTCCGCGACATCACCTTCCTGCGCAAGCACGATGTGGATCTGCTCAAGGGCTTCACCGCGGCTCTCAAGGGCGCGGGAGTCGAGATCGGCGAGATCGAGGATGGCGTGGTGATCCGCGGCCGCCCCGATTACGACGGCAGCGCCTACGACTGCATGGGGCATCCGGGCCTGTCCCTGGCCTGCCTGGTGATGGGGCTCAAGTCCCAT
>JBDSIO010000028.1:0-23950 GCA_039917895.1 Fibrobacteria bacterium
TCCAGGAAATACACGGATGCGCTGGCCGCCAGGCTGGGCTATATAGGCATCCGCAGGCATTACTTCCTCCTCATCGCCATCGGTGAGGGTAAAGGAAAAAGCACTCAGCAGGATTTGGCAGACCTCCTGGAAACGGACAAGGTCACCATGGTCAGCATCCTTGATTCGCTCACCAAAGCGGGATTTGTCCGCCGCACACCGAGCGCTGAAGACCGCAGAAAGCATTTGATCGTGCTTACGCAAAAAGCCGAACTCCATCTCCCTATAATACGCAAAGTGATTGCGGAACTTAACCGGAAGGCTTTATCGGGACTGCCGGCGTCCCTTTCCGGGCTTTTCCCCGCGGCTCTCATTTCCATCAAAGGGGAACTCGAAAAGATCATTTCCGAAGCCAAGCCTTCGGATTCCGAATCCGATGCTCCCAAAGCAGGCCGGAAGCCGCGCCTCCCAAACTCCTCCCGCTTGCGCCTTCCGCCAAAGTAACAGCCACTTTCCGCGTATTCCAGCCCATTTAGCCGGATCTTCCGCATCGATTTATTTTATTAGTTTACCATATTAACGGTTAATTTGATGCACTTTAAGCCCATTCAGGGACTTCAGTGCCTTTCCGAGGAGGTCACCCATGTCGCGATTGATCATCGTTTCCAATCGCCTGCCTTTCACCATCGCCGAGAAGGCGGGGAAGCCCGAACTTCAGGAAAGCAGCGGAGGATTGGTTACCGCATTGGGCTCCTACCTCGATTCCCGGAGAGAGGAGCCCGGCTTTGAGTGCCTATGGGTCGGCTGGCCGGGAGCGTTTCTCGATGGCCCGAAGCGGACCGAGTTTGAAGAACTCGCCCGGATCCGCTTTTCCGCCCACCCGGTATGGCTCCAATCCGAGGATACAGATCAGTTTTATCATGGCTTTTGCAACCGGACGCTTTGGCCGCTTTTCCATTACCTTCCCTCCCTGACGCATTACGACGAAGCCCAATGGGAGGCGTACAAGCGCGTCAACGCGCAATTCGGCGCGGCATTGGCGGATTTGCTCCGGCCCGACGACACCGTCTGGGTGCAGGATTATCAGTTGTTCCTGTTGCCGAAACTCCTGCGGGAGGCCATGCCGGGGCTGTCGATCGGCTTCTTTCTGCACATCCCTTTCCCCTCCTTCGAGTTATTCCGCTTGCTGCCTACAGATTGGAAAAGGGAACTCCTGGAAGGCATGCTCGGCGCGGACCTAGTCGGTTTCCATACCCATGACTACACCCAGTATTTCCTGCGCAGCGTCCATCGCACGCTCGGCTACGAACATCACCTAGGCAATATCTCCATGGGGGAACGTATATCCCGGGCTGATACCTTTCCCTTGGGGATTGATTTCATGAAATACAGCAACGCCGCCGCCATACCTTCCGTACTCGAGGAGCAGGCATCGTTGGCCGCGAAACTTGCGGGCCAGAAGATCATATCCTCGGTGGATCGCCTCGATTATACCAAAGGGATCCTGCACCGGCTGAAAGGCTATCGGCTCTTTCTCGAGGAGAGCCCGGAGTGGCAGGGAAAAGTAGCCTTCATACTCTCCGTAGTGCCCTCCAGGGTGGAAGTGGACCAGTACCAGAGGATGAAAAAGGAAATCGATGAAGCCGTGGGAAAAATCAACGGCGAATTCGGCAACCCCCAATGGATGCCGGTCCTTTACCAATACCGGAACCTCACATTCCATTCGTTGGTGGCCCTGTATGCCGTTACCGACGTGGCTTTGATTACGCCGCTTCGGGATGGCATGAACCTGGTCGCCAAGGAGTTCATCGCCTGCAAACCGGATGGGGAAGGCGTGCTGATCCTTTCCGAAATGGCCGGAGCCGCGCGGGAAATGGGCGAAGCCCTTATCATCAACCCGAACCACGATCGCGAAATCGCAAAGGCCCTTTCGCAAGCCCTCACCATGCCCATCGAAGAGCGGATACAGAGGAGCCAGGCCATGCGGGAGCGGCTCCGGAAGCAAGATGCCCGGCATTGGGCGGAGACCTTCGAGAAATCCCTGCACGAGGCCAAAACCCTGGTCCGCAGGCTGGAGGCCAAGCACCTCGCAGCCGAGCCCCGGAAGAAAATGCTCAAGGAATACCGGCTGGCATCCCGAAGGCTCCTGCTTCTCGATTATGACGGAACCCTCGTTCCGTTCGCATCCCATCCGAAATTGGCTTTTCCGGATCCCGGACTGCTCGATCTTTTAAAGCAGCTTTCCGGGAATCCCAGGAATACCGTGTTCGTCATCAGCGGTCGGCAGAAAAAACCCCTCAAGGAATGGCTCGGCGGGTGCGGCATAGGCCTTATCGCCGAACACGGCGTTTGGATGAGAGGCAAAGAGTCCGACTGGAAGCTGATCAAGCCTCTGGATACGGCTTGGAAAGCGCAACTGCTGTCCATCCTGGAAGGGTATGTGGATCGTTTAACGGGTTCCTTCGTCGAAGAAAAGGAATTTTCCCTGGCTTGGCACTACCGCAATTCGGATCAGGAGCTCGGGGCCCAACGCGCCAAGGAATTGATCGATACCTTGATCCATTTCACCGCAAATTTCGACGTCCAGGTACTCGAAGGGAAGAAGGTAATCGAGGTACGGTGCGCGGGCGTGAACAAGGGTACCGCGGCTATCGTCTGCCGGGAATCGATGCATCCCGATTTCACCATGGCAATCGGCGATGATGTCACGGACGAAGACCTCTTCCGGGCGATGCCCCGGGATGTCCACACTATACGCGTGGGAATGAAATCGTCCTATGCGGGGTATAATGTGCGGGATTTCGTGGAAGTGCGGGGGCTTCTTGAAGAATTGGCACAAGCCTGAAACCCTACTCTTAATCCCATTAATAGTTTATATACATAACCATGATGATGCGACATACGGCTGTTTTCACCAGGATCCGGTTTCGCATCCTGGGAATCGTCCTGCTGGCCATCATTCCGGCCGTGTTGCTCATCTGGTATTCCGCGGCCGAACGCAAGCGGCAGATTTCAGGTGAAATCGAAGACAACACCTTGCGCTTGAGCCGGTTTCTCGCCAGCAATCTCGAGCGCGATCTTTCCGAAGGCGAAGGCTACTTGAGCGCGGTCGCGCATTTTCTCAAGGCGACGCGTACACCGGCAAACGCATGCGCCGAACCGCTGGGAAAACTGCTGGGAAGCGCAACAGTGTATTCCAACATCGGGTTGGCCGGAGCGAACGGAAAAATCCTGTGTACCGCGCGCCTGCTGCCATCCGACCCGGGCCTTGCCGGCCTGGAGTGGTTCCGGAAACTCGATTCCAGCAGCGGATATTCCGTGGGTTTCGACCTTAATGGCGGCTTGAGCCCCCAAGCCTCCATCGTTCTCGTGCTGCCCCTTTCCATCATGGAGGAGGGAAAGGGGGCGGGACGGACATTCCTTTTTTCGGTGATGGAACTCGACTGGCTGAATAAACTTGCCGAAACCTCGCACCTTCCTCCGGGTTCGGCCATATCGGTCACCAACCGGAAAGGGGATGCGGTGGCGCGTTACCCCGATCCCGATAAGTGGGTCGGTAAAGCGCGGCAGTCGCCGCGCGGTCTCGGGGACGGGACGGCGCTTGAAGGCACCCGGATGACCGAAGGGATTGATGGGGTTCGCCGCCTTTACGCATACGCCAACGTGGCCGGAGTGGGAGGTCTGGTCGTCAATGTCGGCGTCATCCGCGAGGCGATGTTGGCCCCGGCTAGCCGGGCCCTGGCCAGCCAGTTGATCGCATTGGGCATAGTCGCCATCCTGGCATTGATGGCCGCATGGTTCGGCGCCGATGTATTCCTACTCAAGCAGGTGCGGGCATTGGTTGAGGCCACAAAAAAACTGGGTACAGGAAACCTCCAGGCGCGGTCGTCGCTTTCCTACGAAAGCGGCGAGCTCGGTGAATTGGCCCAGGCCTTCGATGAGATGGCCGAGACTCTGGAATGGCGCAATGCCCAACTGATGGAATCCGAACATGAGCGCGCCAATTCGGTTTCGCGGCTCTTCGACTTCATCGAATACGTCCCGGAACCGATCCTGATCCTGGATGAAGGGTTCTCAGTTGTCGCGTGTAATGGCGAAGCGGCGAACCTGTTCGAATGCGGCGCGGATTCCCTGGTGGGCCAGGGCTTCTCATCGCTTTGCCCGCTCGCGTCCATGGACGACATTGTCGGCCAGGTTACGCGCTTGCCCGGTCAAGTTGAGCCGGGAATTCACCGCTTTCGCTCCAAAATGGGCCGGAACGGCGACTCCATCCCCGGAATCGCCATTGACATCAGTTTGGCCAAAATCCAGGTCGCAAAAACGCCCTATATCCTTGTGATCCTGAAACGGGTCGCGGAACCGATCCCGAAAGCATAATGCCGCTCAACGAAAATCCAACCATCCTACTGATAACCGACAATGGCGCCGAAGAGTCGCATACGACGCATATCCTTGCGAAATACCATTTCACGAACAATGTGTCGAGCTTCAATAATCCCAGGGACGCGATCAAATTCTTCGCGACCTGCACTTCAGCCGAAAAGAACCCACCGGAACCCCTGCCCGAAATCATTATCCTGAGCTTGCGGGATTCGGGCCGCCTCAACCTTTCCATGGCGATTGAAAGCCGCCGTGGCAGACTGGAAGCCATTCCCATGATATTGGTGGTGGAGACCCGGGAGGAAGAGGATGAAATCCGGAAGCTGAACCTGCCGAACACAGCCTGGATCACACGTCCCATAGGGTTTTTCAAGCTCCTGGAGGGGATGCAGAAACTCAAGATGAGATGGATTGTCCTGCGGCCGAACGCATGACTGCGGGCATTGCTCCAGCGCTACTGGTAACCAAGGCGCTTTCAAGGCGCAATGTTCCCGGAGCCGCCTTGTCTTTCGATGATCAAATCCGGATACTGGTCCTTGATTTTTTCCGCTATGGATTTCATAGCGTTGAATGTTCCTTTGGATGCCTTTGAATCCAATTTGGACCAAGTAAAAGCCCCTGTCAAAAACATCCGAATTTCACCGGCTTGCTTCGTCTTTTCCAATCGAAAGATGATGAATTTCCCGATCATCGGGAAATTCGCCGAAGGATTTTCCCCCTGAGAGCGAGGACGAACGAAAGCCCGATAGGAAGAGTAATACACAGGCTCAAGATTATTCCTAGAATATGGACTTTGCCGAACTCCATCCAAAACTGCTCGAAGATGGCTTCCCCGATACAAAGCATTCCCATGTCGATGAGCATCATCAAAGCCATGGGCCAGGCTCTTGCAAATGGCCGTCGCCGTATCCGATAGCTTGGAAAATTCATGGGATGCGCTGTCCATCGTTTTGCAGCGAACGCCAATAGGACAATGCTGATGCCGATGAACTCAGGCAGCATGGATGGCCAAATCCAATAGGCGGCACCCAGCCCGGCCAAGTATACCGAGCCGACGATCGCTGTTTCAGATATCCCCAAATAGAGGAGTCCAAGGGGGCCAAATAACAGGCAGAGCGAGAAGGCGGTTAATGGTTTGGATCCAGGATGGCTATTATTCCCGGATACATCTTTATTGGTTGGCATTCACAAGAGGCATAGAAGCAACTTCCGCGCCAATAAGCCTTTGGTATATATAACGCCCTGATTCCGCCCTTAAAGTGTTATCTGAAAAAGCTAGGAAGGAACCGGAATGAAGATTGCTTATCCTTTTGCAATAATGAAAAGGTCCGTACAGACACTTATGGGGAAATTGAATTTCCAGGCGAAGCTTTTGCTCGTCTTTGTTTTTCTGCTTGGGGTTGTAACGATACTATTCGGATTCATCCATTATCAATCCGAGAAGGTCTTGCTCCGGAAATCGGTGGGTAATCTTCGGAACATGGTGAACATTGTTCACTATTCCACGCAAAGCCTGTCGACGGAACGGCCGATCAGCCGCTCTGAGTTGGATCATTTTCTGGCGGAAGTCATAAGCAAGGAAAGCGCGACTGAGGCGTCCTTGGTCGATTTTGATCATCAGATCGTGGCAAGTACAAACCTTGGGAAAATCGGGTCAACTTCCACTTTGCCTTCTGATAGCATCGGCGTCTGGGGGCCTTCGGAACTTAGCGATGAAAGGCCGGACAAGGTCCAGTATGTCGTCCGAATCCCTTTGGTCAGGCACAAACAGGTGGAAGGCATCGTTGAGATTTCGGTTTTCCTGAACGACATCAGCGCCTACCTCTTGAAATTCAATTGGGAGCAGTTGCTTCTGGTTCTGGCCGCCATGGGAATAGCCTTCGCCGTCTTTTCCCTGCTGCTTAGACGGCTGCATAAGCCGTTCCGGAACATGGCCGCTGCGGCAAAAAAAGTGGCGTCAGGGGATTTCACCGTGCGTCTAAGCGAATCTGCCAATGGCGAGGAGGGGGAAATGTCCTCATCATTCAACCACATGGCCAAGAGGCTTTTGGAACAAAGGCAGATGGAAGAAAGGCATTTCGCCATGGAGCGCCGCGCCCTCCTTTCGGAGCTGGGAGCGAACATGGCCCATGAAATACGGAATCCCCTGAACCTGATGAATCTTACTCTCCACCATCTCGGCAAGACAATCAAACCCCAGGATCGCGAAAATGAAGAGGCGGTTTTCAAGCTCATTTCCTCTCTAAAAAACGAGGTGCAGCATTTGAATGGAATCGTTTCGGATTTTTTGACGATTGGGAAATCCTCCAAACCATCTAAAAAAAAATTCCAACTCAAGCAGTTAGTCACTGAGATTTCCATCCGACTTCACCAACAAGTGGCGATTAAGGGTTTGCGGATGGAGGTTGATTGCCCCGAGGATATTGAGTTGGAAGCGGATCAAGAGCAGATACGCCTGGCTCTATTCAACCTATTCCTGAATAGCATCGATATGGTCCCTTCGGGATCCGCGTTCGGGTTTGCGGCATTCCGCGAGACGGGAAAAAGCGAAATCCAATGTTCGATTTCGGATGAGGGACCGGGAATTGAACCCGGAGACTTGGAGCGGATCTTCGAGCCCTACTACACCAAACGGGCCGGAGGCATGGGATTGGGCCTGACCTTGGTACGCCGTATTGTCGAAGAACACGGCGGTGAAATTCGCGCATTCAACAGGGCGGAAGGCGGAGCCGAATTCCGGTTCACCGTTCCCTCGGGAGCATAGATGGGAAGAATTTTGGTTGTCGATGATGAACAGGCGCAACGGGATATCATGAGAGAGATCCTGATCAGCGAAAAGCATGAAGTTGCTGAGGCGGGAAGCGTTGAAACCGGGATACAGATATTCAAAGAGACGCTTCCTGACTTGGTTCTGACTGATTTGAAAATGCCCCATCGCGGGGGATTGGCGCTTGTCGAAGCCCTTTCCAAAACGGAATTCCCTCCGGAAGTGGTTGTGATTACCGCATATGGAACCATTGAAACCGCGATTAAGGCCATTCGACTTGGCGCATACGATTATCTGACCAAGCCTATTGATGGAGATGATTTTTTATTGGTGGTGAATCGGGCCTTGGAAAAGGCTGCACTGCGAAAAGAAGCCCGAGAACTTAGGGAAGAGTTGAACCGCAGATTCGATACGGAAATCGTGGCCAGTTCGGAATCAATGAAGCGCCTTTTGGAAACAGCGGAAAAGGTGGCCGACAGCGATGCCACGGTGCTCATCCGTGGCGAATCCGGGACCGGTAAGGAGAAAATCGCCCGTCTCATCCACCATAAAAGCCCTCGTAGGGGCAAAGCGTTTCAGAGCATCAATTGCGCGGCTTTTCCGGAGTCATTGCTGGAATCCGAATTGTTCGGACACGAAAAAGGATCCTTTACAGGTGCCTATACCCGGAAAATCGGCCTGATCGAGGCCGCAACCGGCGGAACCTTGTTTCTTGATGAAATCGGCGATATGGCCATCAACACACAGACCAAAATCCTGCGGGTACTCCAAGAGAAAGAACTTCGCCGCGTAGGAGGAACCTCGAATACTAAAGTCGATGTCCGTATCGTCGCCGCGACCAACCGCAACCTCGAAGACGCCATTAAGTCAGGCTCGTTCCGGGAAGACCTGTTTTATCGTCTCAATGTCATTCCAATCATCATTCCCCCGCTCAGGGATCGACCCGAAGATGTACCCGCTTTGGTGACTCATTTCCTGGCGAAGTCCGGCCGGGGCAAGACCATGGAAAAGGAGGCATTGGATTCACTGCAGAAATATTTTTGGCCCGGGAATGTCCGGGAGTTGGAGGCCGTCTTGGAGCGGGTGTCCATCCTCTCAGACGGCCATGTTATCCAAAAAGAGGATTTGCCTATGGAACTCCAGACTTCCGTGAAAGGCCACAATAAGGGCGTCGTGACCTTCGAGTTACCTGCGGGTGGATTGGTGTTTGAAGCGTTGGAATACGAGGTCCTGAGGCAGGCCATGGTAAAAGCAGGCGGGAATATGACCGAGGCTGCCCGCCTACTTGGCATGAACTACAGGGCGTTCCGCTATCGCTCCTTCAAGTTCGGAATTGTGGAAAAATGACTATTTGGTACAACGCCTTCCTATTTGGGAAGGCCAAATCCCACCATTCGTCATCGGCGCCTTCAAATCCGCAATGGCGATGGCGATCTTTGGCTACGGATTGCTCTGGTTCGTCTGGAGTCCAACCCAGAAGCATGAAAAGAACCGAGTAGAGATGGTTTAAGGGCGTCGAGTTCCGGTCCACGGCCGGCTCCAAGGAAGGTTGGAAACAGCCACTCCGGAACACCAATCTAGAGTTGAACCTTTTCCGAGCCCTTAAACCAAGGCGATCCAGAAGCAACTCACGGGCCAAAAGAGGCTAGTCGGGTGGATGGCCAATTCCAGAGGTCAAAAAAAAAAGCCTCAGGAGTACGCCTGAATGGACGTAGCGCCTGAGGCCTGAAATGGTTTCGGAAGCTTGGTTCCGATAAGCCTAGTTCTGGAACGCGGCCAGTTTGCGGATACGGGAGGGGTGCCGCAGACGCTCAAGCGCTTTCTCCTTGATTTGCCGGATGCGTTCCCGGGTCAGACCGATCTTCTCGGCGATTTCTTCCAGGGTGTAGGTGGTTGAGCTTCCCACTCCATAGTACATCCGCAAGACCTCGGCTTCCCGATCTTCGAGGGTGCCCAGCAATTCCACCAGGTTTTCCTTGAGCAGGAATCCGATAGCCCCGGAATCGGCGGCCGGCGAGGTCTCATCCTTGAGGTATTCCTCCATAGGGCTGTCGTTTTCGCCGCTCGGTTGGGAAGTCAGGGAAACCGGCGTGCTTGCCAATTGCAGGCATTCCGTGATTTCCATTTCCGTCATGTCCAGCTCCGCGGCCAAGTCCCCAATCTGGGGCTGGCGGCCAAGCCTTTGCTCCAGACGCTGGTTGGCTTTGCTGATCTTATGCATGATGCCGATGCGACCCGCCGAAATATTTAGAACGCGGGACTGTTCGGCGAGGGCGGTGAGGATGCCTTGACGGATCCACCACACGGCGTAGGAGATGAATTTGAAATTCATCGAGCCGTCGAATCGCTGGGCCGCCCGCATCAGGCCGAGATTACCCTCATTGATGAGGTCGCCCATGGGCAGGCCCTGATACTGGTAGTTGCGGCAGACCGAGACGACGAACTTGAGGTTGGCTTCCACCAGCGTGTTCAATGCCTGCTTGTCGCCCTTTTGGATGCGCACGGCGAGGGCCTGTTCCTGGGCTAAGGTGAGGTTTTTGGTGTTACGGATTTCCGCGAGATAAGCGGAAACGGCATCACCATCTTTGACGAATTCCACGCCTTTGGAACGACGGGTCTTTTGGGGCTGTGCAATCATGGTTTCCATAATTTTTCCCTATGATTTATTCGTTGAGTTTCAAAGGTGCAGTAAAACTTACCCTGTGAAAAACCGTTTTGATCCGATGGGTCGCAAATAAAATATTGTGAAAATTACGTTTCACCCTTGGTCAAAATAGGGGGATTCGCTGGTTAAGAGGTAGTGTACATGACTTTTGTATACCATTAACCCAATGGGTTAACGGTAATTTGCTTAAAATCGTAGATCCCTTTTCCTTTGGAATTAGTCTGGCGATTTCCCCTATGGGAAAGGTTATTCCGGGCGCGCCCCGGGCGCGAACGCCGCCCGGAAAACCCAAAGGAAAGCATGAACAAGAAAAGATCCAAGGCTCAGGCTCCCGCAAATCCCCGCAACGCCAAGATCGAGAATTTGGCGCCCTTCGTAGAGGACGGGTCGGACACCTTGCTGACGACCAATCAGGGTTTGAAAATCAACGACAACCAGAACTCGCTCAAAGCCGGAGAACGCGGCGCGACCCTGCTCGAGGATTTTATCCTGAGGGAAAAGATCACGCACTTCGATCATGAACGCATTCCCGAGCGGATCGTACATGCCCGCGGCGCGGCCGCCCACGGGGTATTCAAGGTCTACAAATCCCTGGCGAAATACACCAAGGCCGCATTCCTCGGAGATCCCTCCCTTGAGACTCCGGTCTTTGTGCGCTTTTCCACCGTGGCGGGGTCGCGCGGCTCCTCCGATCTGGCGAGGGACGTGCGCGGCTTCGCGGTAAAGTTCTATACCCAGGAAGGAAATTACGATCTCGTGGGGAACAACATGCCGGTGTTCTTCATCCAGGACGCCATGAAATTTCCTGACCTGGTCCATGCGGTCAAGCCTGAACCCCATCGGGAAATCCCCCAGGCAGCCTCGGCCCACGATACCTTCTGGGACTTCATTTCCCTGATGCCCGAGTCCGCCCATATGATCATGTGGGTGATGTCGGACCGGGCCATCCCGCGCAGCTACCGCATGATGGAAGGCTTCGGCGTGCACACGTTCCGGTTCGTGAACGCGGCGGGGGAATCGCATTTCGTTAAGTTCCATTGGAAGCCCATGCTGGGGCTCCATTCCGTGGTCTGGGACGAAGCCCAGAAGATTTCAGGCAAAGATCCGGATTTCCACCGCCGCGATCTCTGGGACGCCATCGAGAACGGGGATTTTCCGGAGTGGGAGCTCGGCGTTCAGATCATCCCTGAAAAAGATGAATTCAAATTCGGCTTCGACCTGTTGGATCCCACCAAGCTGATCCCGGAAGAGTCGGTCCCCGTGATGCGCATCGGAAAGCTGACCTTGAACCGCAATCCCGAGAACTTCTTCGCGGAAACGGAACAGGTCGCCTTCCATCCCGGCCATATCGTGCCGGGCATCGACTTCTCCAACGATCCTTTGCTGCAAGGGAGGCTCTTCTCCTACACCGATACCCAGCTCAAGCGATTGGGCGGCCCTAATTTCCATGAGATCCCCATCAACCGGCCCGTGGTGCCGATCCACAACAATCAGCGCGACGGGCATATGCGCCAAGCCATCAACCACGGCAGGGTGAGTTATGAGCCGAACACCCTGGGCGGAGGCTGCCCCATGCAGGCCGGTGCCAGGCTGGGCGGTTTCACCAGTCATGACGAGAAGGTGGATGGACGGAAAATCCGCGGCCGGAGCGAAAGCTTTTTCGATCACTTCAGCCAGGCGGCCATGTTCTACAACAGCCAATCCAAGCCGGAAAAGAATCACATCGTACGCGCCTTGCGCTTCGAGCTGGGCAAGGTGGAAACGCCGGCCATCCGCGAGCGCATGGTGGGCATCCTGGCCAAGGTGGACAAGGATTTGGCGGCCAAGGTGGCGACGGGCCTGGGACTTTCCCTGCCCGCGCACATCGAGCCCCCGCTGAATCGCAGCGTCCCCGCCGACGAAGACCCGGCCGGGTACCAGCCCAAGGCGGTCAAGAACCCGATCAAAAGCTCGGCCGCTCTCAGCATGGCGGATACCATCAAGGGAATTAGGACGCGCAAGGTGGCGGTTTTGGCGGCCGATGGCTGCGATGAGACCGAGGTTGGACGGATCCTGGCTGCGTTGGCCGCGGAAGGCGCGCAGGGCAAAATCGTTTCACCGCATCTCGGCGTCCTGAAAGGCGCCAAGGGCGGCGGTATCAAAATCGATTTCAGCCTGTTGACCGCCGCCGCCGTCCTCTTCGACGCCCTGTATCTGCCCGGGGGAACCGGCAAATCCGCCGTGTCACTAAGGCAGGAGCCGGAAGCCTTGCAGTTCATCCGCGACGCCTTCAAACACTGCAAGACCATCGGAGCCGAGGCCGGCAATCTTCCCATGCTGCGGATCGCGGATCCGGATTTGGACAAGCTGTTGGGCGATGACACGAAGGCCTTCGCGAGTCTGTTCGTCAGGGACGGAATCGTCATCTGGCCGGATCCGGCCACCAAGGGCGCTCCCGGAGAATTCATCAAGGTGATGAGCCAGGGCCGTCATTGGATCCGGGAAGCGGATAAACCGATTTGACCATTAATTTACCACATGGCTCCGGGGGGAATTTTTTTTCATCTGATTAACCCGGAAGCCACTATGACGGAAATCTCTTACGCCTATTCGAACTTGGCCGATTCCATGGCCGTCGGTGAAGCCCTTTCCAAGGAATTGTTGGAGGGCATGAAGGGCGAAGCGCCGCATGTGGTCATTCTGTTCGCTTCCAGCCGTTTCGATTCCGAGGTCTTGCTCGAGTCCATCCAAGGACTTTGCCGACCGGCGATGATCGTGGGGTGCACTTCGGCTGGTGAATTCACCTCGGGCGGTTTCGGACCGGGGGCGGCCTCGGCCCTGGCGATCCGATCCACTAACATCCGCTTTTCGGTGCGACTAGCCCGCGACATCGATGCGGATCGCCTGGCGTCGATAGAGAAGCTGGCGGCATCTCTCGAAGGGCTCAAGGATTTCACTTTCCCCTTCCGATCATTGCTGGTCCTCACCGATGCGTTGGCGGGCCAATCGGAGGAGAGCATGGGGCTGCTCAACCAGGCCTCCGGAGGCATCTATCAGATTTTCGGTGGCGGAGCCGGGGATGACGGCAGGTTCGAGAGCACCAAGGTGTTCGCGGGGACCAAGGCCTACAGCCGGTCCATGGTCGTCCTCGAGATCCTTTCCAAGAAGCCCCTGGGCATCGGCATCGTCCATGGATGGCAGCCTGGGAGCGAACCCATGCGGGTAACGAAGTCGGACGGCATGCGCCTGATCGGCCTGAATGCCGCTCCCGCCTTCGAGGCCTTCGAGGAATACGCCAAGACCACGGCCCAGGAGCTGGATAAGGCGGATCCATTCCCGTTCTTTCTGCACAACATCATCGGCATAGAGACGCCGGACGGCATGAAGCTGCGCGTGCCGCTGAAGGTCGAGGCGGACGGATCAATCTTATGCGCGGCGGAGATCCCGGAAGGGGCCAGCGTCCGTATCATGTCCACCAGTGTCGCGAGCACCACCTCGGCGGCCATGGAAGCGTCCCGCACCGCACTCAAAGGGCTGGAAGGCGCGAAACCGAAAGCCGTGCTGTTCTTCGATTGCGTGGCTACGCGCCTGCGCATGGGAAAGGATTTCGGCGGAGAACTCGAGGCCATGTCCGGCGTGCTGGGCCGGGTCCCTTACGTAGGCTGCAACACCTATGGCCAAATCGCGAAGGTGGACGGACAATTCAACGGCTTCCACAATTGCACGGCTGTGGTGTGCGCGCTGCCGGAGTGACCTCCGATCCCGGCGGACGGATTTCACGGTTGATGCTGGGTATACTCCGGGCGGAAACCCGTTCCGATGCCATCCGCGACCTTTGCCGCGAGATCGGGGCCGATCATCTCCTACTTTTCGTGGAGGATCCGGAAATCGGCATCTCCCTGCCCGCTCCGGGATTTCCCCAGGTGCTTCCCCAAGCGGCGGCCTGGAACGATGCCGCCGCAGCCGTGGCCGCGGCGGACGGTGTCCGCATGGCGTTCACATTCCCCTATCCGGATCCGGAAGTCCCGCTCGAAGTCATAGGCACCGGCTGTTGCCGAGGCGCAGCGCTGTTCGCGGTGGGAGGGAGCCCATCGGGGGAAGCGCTGGACGAAGTCCGCGCTTGGCTGCCTTGGGCGGCCCAAGTGCTGCGGGCCGAATCTTCCTTGCGTCTGACCAAGGCCCGTGAGAAACTGGCGGCTTCGACCGTGCAGTCTTCCAACCGCATGTCCGCCACCTCAGAAGGCCTCAGGCGTCATCTTGAGGAGGCGTTGCGCAAGGTGGAATCCGCCCAGGCGCAATCGGAATTGGAGAAGGAGGAACGGCAGAAATTCGTCTTCATGGTCGAGACCACCAGTGAGTTCATCGGCATGGCTACCTTGGATGGGTGGTTCACCTTCCTGAACTCGGCCGGGCGACATATGGTGGGATTGCCGAAAACCGAACCCGCCTCCGGCCGGACGCTGGAGGATTTCCTGTCCGAGGAGATGCGGAAGGATTTCCGGGAGATCGCCCTCCCCGCCTCCAGGGCGAGCGGCCAATGGGAGGGTGAATTGCAGCTCCGGCATTTCCAGGACGGCGCGCCGGTGGACGTCTGGATGAACATCTTCCTCGTACGCGATACCGAAAACCTGAAACCCGTATGTCTAGCCATGTCGGCGCGCGACATCACCGAGCGAAAGCGTTCGGAGGAGGCTTTACGGCGGACCGAAGGCCAATTGCAGCAATCTCAGAAAATGGAATCGATCGGCAAACTGGCCGGCGGCATCGCCCATGATTTCAACAATCTGCTCACTGCCATCAACGGGTACGCCGAACTGTCCCTGGACCAGGTGCCTCACGGTGACCCTTTGCATGCGAACCTTTTCGAGATCAAGAGCGCCGGGGAGCGGGCGGCATCCCTCACGCGGCAGCTTCTTGCCTACAGCCGGAAACAGGTGCTCGCCACCAAGGTGCTGAACCTCAACGCCATCGTGGAGTCGATGCACAACATGCTGGCTCGCATCATCGGCGAGGATCTGCAATTGATCCGTGTGCTCGATCCATCGCTCGGCCAGGTCAAGGTCGATCCCGGACAGATGGAGCAGGTGATCCTGAACCTGGTGGTCAACTCCCGCGACGCCACGCCCGAAGGGGGCCGGGTGGTCGTGGAGACCCGCAACGTGGAGCTGGGGGAAATCGCCGCGGCCTTGCATCCGGAAATCATTCCCGGCCGCTTCGCGATGTTGGCGGTCAGCGATTCGGGTTGCGGCATGGAACCGCACATCAAGTCCCGGATCTTCGAACCGTTCTTCACCACCAAGGCTTTCGGCATGGGTTCGGGCATGGGCCTCTCCATGGTCCAGGGAATCGTGGCCCAAAGTGGAGGGTACATCTATGCCTACAGTGAGCCGGGAAAAGGATCGACCTTCAAGGTGTATCTACCCTTGGTGGATTCGCCGGAGTGGCGGGTTCCTGAGCTGGAGATCCGCGTCGCACAGGCCGCCCGCGGAAGCGAGACCATCCTGCTGGTGGAAGATGAGGAAGGCGTGCGCCGCTTCGTCCGGCAAATCCTGGAAATGCAAGGCTACCGGGTGCTTGAAGCATCGGACGGGCTCGAAGGCATCCGCGTCAGCGACCGGCATTCCGGGTCCATCGATTTGATCGTGACGGACGTGATCATGCCCCGGAAGAACGGGCGGGATCTGGCGCAGCAGGTCATGCGGGATCGGCCCGGGATCAAGGTAATCTTCATGTCAGGCTATACGGATGACTACATCGTACGTCAGGGGTTGCTCGAGGCCGACACGAATTTCATCCAAAAGCCTTTCGTGCCTTCCGCGCTTACCCGGATGATCCGGTCCATCCTTGAACAGGCCGCCAAAGCCAAGACCTGATTAATGGTTCATGCCTATTGGATGGGGACTCGGACGTGGTGGGCGGCGCGGCAAATTCGGCTTTTCCGGTTTTTTTCTGCTATATCTTTGAGGGGTCTAAAAGACTCCCCGATTTCCCATTTTGGCGGGAAAAGCCGGGGAAAAAAGGGCATAATCACATCCTGCATAGGAGTGTCCCGATGGAATCCGTAGCCGTCCCCGCCGCGACACCGAGCGCATCCGACGCCTACGCCCTGGGTCAGGTGGTCCACGCCAGCTCGCGTAGCATCCTGTACCTGGCGACCCGCAAATCCGACGGCGCTAAAGTCGTCGTAAAGACCCTGCCCGACGGGCATGGGTCGGCGGACGTGGAGCGCATCCGGAACGAGTACGATCTGGGGATGCGACTGAAGATTCCCGGCGTGATGCATCCCTTGGATTTATGGACTTACCATAACCGCCCCGCTCTGGTATTGGAGTATTTCGAAGGTTCCGCCATTTATCGGGAAATCCGATTGCCCATGCCCATCGAACGCTTCCTGGAAGTCGCTTGTCGCATTGCCCTCATCCTGGCAGGCATCCATGCCAAGAGGGTCGTGCATAAGGACATCAAGCCCGACAACATCCTCTACAATGCCAAGACCAGGGAAGTCCGCATCGCCGACTTCGGCATCTCGTCCTCCTCGGTGTCGCATCGTCCGCGCCGGGATTCGGCCTGGACCGAGGGTTCGCTGCCTTACATGCCTCCGGAGCAGACCGGTCGGCTCGAAAGGGCGGTCGATCCGCGCAGCGATCTGTATTCCCTCGGCATCACTTTCTTCGAACTGCTCACCGGCGCGACTCCGTTCCTGGCCGAGGATCCCCTGGAATGGGCCCATTGCCATATCGCCCGCGTCCCTCCGTCGCCGCGTGACCGCGCGCCTTCGGTTCCCGAGGCCTTGGCGGCCATCGTACTCAAGCTGATATCCAAGGATCCCGAGGATCGCTACCAGAGCGCAAACGGACTGCACATGGATTTGGAGGAATGCAGAAAGCAATGGCAGAAGGCCGGATCCATCCGGCCTTTCCCGCTGGCCAGCAAGGACTACGCCGAGGGTTTACGCATCCCGCGCCGCCTGTATGGCCGGGAAGTCGAAACCGCCGTGCTCAACGCGGCCCTGGTACGGGTAGCCAAGGGAGAGGGCCCCGAGGTGGCCATGGTCTCGGGGTACTCCGGCGTCGGAAAATCGGCGCTGGTGGAAGTGCTGCAGCTGAACAGCATCGCGGCCCAGGGCATGTTCGTGGCCGGCAAGTTCGATCAGTACCACCGCGACATCCCCTACGCGACCCTGGTGGAGGCGTTTTCGGGAGCCATCCTGCAGATCCTGGCAGGCGTCTCGGAGCGCATCACGGATTGGAACTCGCGTCTATCGGCCGCCTTGGGCGTGAACGGCCGGCTCATGGTCGAGCTGATCCCGCCATTGGAATTCCTGCTCGACAAGCAGCCGCCGGTGCCGGCGCTCTCCCCGGTAGAGGCCAAGAACCGGCTGCGCCTGGTCTTCCGCCAGTTCATCGGCGTGTTCGCGCAAGCGGAGCATCCGCTCGTGCTGTTCCTGGACGACATGCAGTGGACCGACGCCGCCAGCCTGGAATTGGTCATGGATCTGGCCGCCGGACGGGAGTTGCGCCAGTTGCTCATCGTGGGCGCCTACCGCGATAATGAAACCGGACCCAGTCATCCGCTCTCCATCGCGCTGAAGGACGCGGAAGGCAAGGGTTCGGTGATCCGCAGCGTGGTGCTTTCGCCTCTGTCTACCCGGCATTTATCCCTCATGTTGACCGATACCTTGCGGCCGGCCAAGGGGAGCATTTCCGAACTGACCTCGCTGCTGCAGGATAGGACCGGCGGTAATCCCTTCTTCGCGATCCAGTTCTTGCACGCCATGAACGAAGAAGGTCTGATCCGCCGGGACGAAAACGGAGCCTGGCATTGGGATATTGCGGGCATCCGCCGCAAGGGATTCACCGAAAACGTCATCGATTTGATGTCGGAACGTCTGCGCCGGCTGAAGCCGCTTTCCCTGGAGATCCTCCAGCAATTCGCCTGCCTGGGAGCCAAAGCGAACGTCGCGGATCTGGCCCGCGTGCTCGGCCGGAAAGAGGAGGACATCCACGCCTGCCTGGCCGAAACCCTGGATGCGGGGCTGGTCCTCTCTTCCTACGATACCTATGCCTTCATGCACGACCGCGTTCAGGAAGCGGCTTACTCATTGATTCCGCCCGCCGACCGCCCGGAATGGCACCTGCGCATCGGACGCCGCCTCCAGGACAACCGTACCCTCGCGGTAGTCGAAGAGAAGGTGTTCCTGATCGTCAGCCAGCTCAACCTCGGAATCGGGTTGATTCGCGACGAGGCCGAAAAGGAGAACCTGCTCAGACTGGACGCCCTGGCCGGTCGCAAGGCCAAGGCTTCCGTGGCCTATGCCGCCGCGCGGTCATGTTACGCCTTCGCCATCGAGCTGTTGCCGGAAGGGGCCTGGAACCACCGCTACCGGGAATGCTTCGACCTGCACCTGGAAATGTCCGAATGCGAGTTCCTGTTGGGGAATTTCGACCGGGCCGAGGCGCATTGCATTACCCTGTTGGAAAAAGCGCAATCGCGATCCGATCAGGCCGCCGTGTACGAATTGCGCATGCGCTGCCATCAGGTTTCCGGCAGATTCGAACGCGCCCTTTCCCTGTCCCTGGAAGGCTTAGCGCTCTTCGGCATCCGGCTCCCGGAAAGCGACGGCGAGATTTTCGCAGCCATCGGCAAGGGAATGCAAGCAGTGCAGACCCTCATGGGCGGCCGTGATATCGAGTCGATCCTCGAGGCGCCCGTGGCCGTTGATGCGGAAGTCCGGGCGGTCGTCTCCCTGCTGGTGGCGACCATCCCCAGCACCTTCTTCATCAAGCCCCTGCTCTTCCCCCTGGTGGTCCTCGAGAGCGTCATCCAGTCGCTCCAGCACGGCAATGTGGAGGATTCCTGCATCGCATACTGTTGCTACGGCGTGCTCATCCAGGAAGACGTCGATACGGGTTTCCGCATGTCTAAAATGTCCTTGCGGCTCAACGAGAAGTTCGGGGACGCCAAGCGGAAGAGCGCGGTGTTGTACCTGCATGCGGCTCCGCATAATTACCGCAAGCGTCCGTACGCGGCCGGCTTTCCCTATTTCGAGCGGGGCTACCTGGCGGGGCTGGAGACCGGGGATTTGCTCCACGCCTCGTATAACGCCATCCAGCATGTCTCCCAGGCTCTCGACGCCGGAATGCCGTTCGATCATGTGCTGCAATTGACGGCGCGCTACCGTGAGTTCACCAGGCAAAGCCACAACGTGGTGGTGGAACGCTCCATCCAGACGATGGAGCAGTACATCGCGGCCCTGCAGGGGCGGACCAAATCTGCGACGAGCTTTGATGATGGCGGATTCGACGAAGCAGCCTCGCTGGAGTTGTTCACCAAGTCCGGTTTCATCCCGGCGGTGGCCGCCCATCATATCCGCAAGCAGGCCCTGGCCGCGATCCAAGGGCAGTTCGAAGAGTCCCTGGCCCATGCGGCGCTCGCCTCCCAGGTGCTGATGGCGGCCCGTTGCCTTTCCATCGAAGCGGCGCACCACTTCCACCGGGCCCTCGCGCTGGCCGGGCATCACGCCCGCGCCGAGGCCGGGGAGCGGGCCGGCCTCTTCGAGCAACTGGAAGCCGAACGGGATTGGATCGGCAGGACCGCGATCCATTGCCCGGAAAACTTCTCCGCCCGCCATGAGTTGGTCTGCGCCGAAATCGCGCGCATCGAAGATCGCCATCTCGCCGCCATGGCCCATTTCGAAAAAGCCCTGGAGGCGGCGGAATCCGGGAACCTGATCCTGGAAGAAGCGCTGATCCATGAGACCGCTTCGCGTTTCTTCCGGGAACGGAATCTGTCGCGCGCCGCCAATCACCATCTCAGCCGCTGCCGCTCGGCATACCAGCGGCTGGGCGCTTCCGGCAAGCTCCGGCTTATCGATCTGCACCAACCCAAACCGCCTTCCGAAAGGCAATTCGGCAGGGACACCTCACACGATTCCCACGCCCGGCAACTGGACATCCTTTCGGTGGCGAAATCGTCCCAGGCCATCTCGGGCGAAATCCTCCTCGACAGGCTGCTCCGCAAAATGATGGCCGCCATGCTGGAACAGGCAGGCGCCCAATGGGGCTGCCTGCTCTTGCGGAACCAGGATCGGTACGTGATCGCGGCCGAAGCCATCGTCACCGCGGACGATAGCTTCCATGTGACGCTTCCCCCGGCCGACTCGGAACCGGCGTCTCCGCTCCGGCCCCTGCCCCAATCGGTGCTTACCTACACGGCGCGGAGCAAGAAGCGCGTGATCATGGAGAACGCGATCATGGACCCGGTCTTCGCGGTCGATCCCTACATTGTGCGCACTCGTCCCAAGTCCGTTCTCTGCCTTCCCATCCTGCGCCAAGGCGAACCCTCCGGACTGCTTTATCTCGAGAACAACCTCTTGGCCGGCGTTTTCACGGCGGGCAAACTGGAAATCCTGGAACTGTTGGCCTCCCAGGCCGCCATCTCCCTGGAGAATGCGCGCCTGTATGAAGGACTGCGCCGCGAATACTCGGAACGCAAACAGGTCGAAGAGCAGTTGCGCCACTCGCAGAAGATGGATGCGCTCGGGACCTTGGCAGCCGGCATCGCCCACGACTTCAACAACCTGCTGACCGCGATCCTCGGCTACAGCGAGATGGCGCTTATCGACCTCGATAGGGGCGACCGGCTGTTCGTTCCCTTGCGCGAAATCCTGAAATCCGGAGAGCGGGCCGCCGGCCTCACCCGGCAATTGCTGGCGTACAGCCGCAAGCAGGTATTGTCGCCCAAGCTCTGGAATCTGAACGAAATCGTCAAGGAGATGCAGACTTTGCTCCATCGCCTGATAGGCGAATCGGTGGACGTGGATTCGATCCTGGGCAAGGAAGTCGGACAGGTCCGCGCCGACCGGGGCCAGGTGGAGCAGATACTGATGAACCTGGTGGTGAACGCCCGCGACGCCATGCCCGAAGGCGGATCGCTGACGATCGAAACCGCCAACGTCGAACTGGGCGCGGATTTCTGTTCCGCGCATCCCGGCATGACGCCGGGATCCTACGTGATGATGGCTGTTCGCGACGACGGCACCGGGATGACTCCGGAGGTGCAGGCGAAACTTTTCGAGCCGTTCTTCACCACCAAGGAAGTGGGTAAAGGCACCGGTCTGGGGTTGGCCGTGGTCTACGGTATCGTGCACCAGAGCGGAGGCGGGATCAAGGTCGAGACCCGGTTGGGAAAGGGGTCCATCTTCCGAATCTATCTCCCGCGCGCCGAACCGGGTCAGGAGGAACCCCATCGCTTCGTTCCTGGCGGCAAGGATATCCGTTCCATGGGGGGCGAGACCATTTTACTCGTGGAAGACGAAGAATCGGTGCGCCGCTTCACCGCCCAGGCCCTGGAATCGCAGGGCTATAAGGTCATGGCCTTTTCCCGCGCCCGTGAAGCGCTCAAGACGATGGAGGCTCCGGACCTGGAAATCCACCTGGTCATCTCCGACATCGTGATGCCGGACATGGGAGGCAAGGAACTGGGCGAGCGCATCCATGCATTGCGGCCGAAGCTCCCGATCCTTTTCATCTCCGGCTACGCGGACCAACCCGAAGGCTTCGATCCGCTGCGGGGAGAGAGCCTGATGCAAAAGCCCTTCGGGCTCACCGAGATTTCGAAGCGGGTGAAGAAAATCCTGCTGTCGCAGTAAAGCGGCTCGCCGCTCACCTCCACGAACCAGCGGACGGTTTTATCTGATCTGCAGAAGTTCCGCCACGGCGGAGACGAAGTGGGCGTTCTGATCCGGAGTTCCGATGGTGACCCGGATCCACGCATCCAGGCCGAACCGGTTCAAGGGACGGACGATGACGCCCTGCCGGAACAAGCGGTCGCAGATTTCCGTGGCCGGCCGGGGCGGGCGGAAGCAGATGAAATTCCCCTGGGAGGCCAGCGTTTCGCAACCCATCCGCGCGAGATTCCGTTCCAGCAGGTGTTTGCCTTCGCGGTTCATGCGCAGGGTCCGTTCAAGGTGTTCCCGGTCGTCCAGGGCCGCGAGTGCGGCCTTTTGCGCCGCCAGGTTCACGTTGAAGGGCAGCTTCACCTGGCGGAGATCCTTTACGATGGATTCCGAAGCCAAAGCGTAGCCTACCCTCAGGCCTGCAAGCCCGTAGGCCTTGCTGAAGGTCCGGGTGGTCACCAGGTTGGGGAAGGATTCCATCAGCGCGCGGGTGTCCGGGAAATCGGCCGCGTCAACGTACTCACCGTAGGCTTCGTCAATGATGACCAGGGCCTGGCGGGGAATCGCGCGCAGGAAGGCTTCCAGATCCGCATGGGAGAAGTAAAGTCCGGTGGGATTATTGGGGTTGCAGAGAAAGATGATTTTGGTGCGAGCGTCCGCGGCTGCAAGGAAGGCCGGCAGGTCGTAACGGAGGCCGCGGGTTGGGACGGCGCGCACTTCGCCGTCGAAGACGCGCGAAACGAATTCATAGTTGAAGAAGGTATGAGTGCTGGCCAATACGTTGTCGCCGGGATTCAGGTAGGTAGCGGCGATCAGCAGCAGCACTTCATCCGAACCGTTGCCAACGAAGAAGTTTCCGGGCTTCTTTCCGGTGGACGCGGCCAGCGCGGCGCGCAGGTCGCCGGCGGAAGCGTCAGGATAGACGGAGATACCCGCACCGAGGTTGCGCACCGCTTCCATGGCTTTGCGACCGGGACCCAAAGGGTTTTCGTTCGAACCCATCTTGCTTATGCGCGTCGGCGCGTATTTGCCCTCGACTTCTTCGGTGCTGCTGCCGGGCACGTAGGGTTGCAGCGGGCGCAGGCAATTCCGGAATGCCGGTTTTGCCGCCGTGGTATTGTCACCGCTCATGGCGCTCATGCCGAGAATGCCAATTCCGTTTGGGCGCGCCCAGGTACGCCACATCGACGCAGGCCAACGGGAACAAGGTGCCTTCCGGATTTTCCGCCGCCTCGATATAGCACGGGACCATTCCCGCCAGAAAGGACGTATACAGGTAGTGGTAATATTCGCGCGAGGAAAGGCCCATGTCCGCGGCTAGGCCCGCCATTACGCCTCCGTAATTCATGGTCAGGCGGAAGCGGCCCGCGAGCAGGCAAGCCTCAATGGCGAACGCGAGTTTCAGAAAGGGTCCGTCCGCCAGACCCAGACTTCCCGCCAGCTTCATTATGGGTTCGATGCGCTCATCCGCAACGGCGATGGGCCGGCCATATCCCGCCACGCTACGGCGTTCCGTGAGTTCCTTGCGTACGCAGGAATCGAGATCGCCTCCCGCTTCCAGGGCCGCATGGGTGCGGATCAGGAAATCATGGGCCCGGACGTCGATGCCTCGACCGTAGATGGAGGCGTCGGACAGGGCCAAGGCGGCGGTCAGCCCCAGGTTGCCCGTGCTGCGGGCGGATCCCGCGAGGGCGGCCACGCGGTTGTTCCAGATGCGGGCGTCGGGATAGCTGGTGAGCACGCAGGCGGAATCGAGCAGAGTCAGTTGCGCGGCGGTCAGGCGCCTTCCGGTGACGCCGTACATGTAGAGATCCAGCCATTTCGCGTCGCCTAGCTCCGCGTGGATGTCCTGGCCGCGGAACACGGCATGGCTGCCGACGAACGCAGCGCCCATGCGGCTCCGCAGCCGGCCCACGTTCTCGCGCAACAGCTCCGGACCGGATGGCGCGATCACGACGCCTTCTCCCCGCGCTGCGTCGGCCCATCCTGCAGTTCCATCCTATAGAACGGGAACCTTTTGTGCCCGTAGGCGGATTGTTCCAGCGCATGTGCGGCGGCTCCGGGCAAACGCAGCATCAGGTAGAGCATTTCCCCTTCCGGAGGCGAGAAACCCAGATCAGTGAAACCGGCGGCGGCCGCGCCGGATAAGGCCAAGGGACGGCCGGTTAAGGATTCCAGCGATTGCAGATTGGCTTTTAGCCAGGCGGTTTTGGCGACCGGATTCGCGGAAGTCGCCGTGCCGGTTTCCTTGACGGTAAGTGCGCGCGCCAGATGTTCCAATAGCTGTTTTGCCGGCGTAGACGTGCCAAGGCCATGGGGATCGAAACCGGGCGGATGATCCGCATCGGGCCAGATACTGATCGGTTCGGGAACGGGCCGCGTCAAGCGCCGGTTCCAAGCCTCAAGGTCCGTGCCGCATTCCGACCAGGCTTCCATCGCGAGGAAGATTTCGCGGGATCCGCCCAGGGAGCCTGCTCCGACGGCCAGGGCCGCGATGAGCGAA